>JAPXRQ010000085.1:0-11791 GCA_033813515.1 Thermomicrobiales bacterium | reverse complement strand
AGTAGATCTCGTCCTCATCGTGCGGCGATTGGCCGTCAGTCGTTCCGGCGGCCAGGGTGTAGATTCCGGCCGACATCTCCGGCACCTCAAAAAACTGGCTGTAGAGACCACCCTCGCGCGTGTGCAGGGCCATCGCGTCAGCCAGCGACCAAACTGCGCCCTTGACTGCATCGCTCATTGCTAGACTTCCTCTTCGCTACATGGCACTCAGGAATATCGCGGCATTGTAACGAAGGACCATGCGTGGGCATCCGGGAACGGTTCGAGCGGGGCGTCTGGCAGCTGCACAACTTCCGCCTGCTGATCTCCGCATCGATGGTCTCCATCTTCGGGTCATTGGTCACCATCACTGCGTTTCCGTTTATCGCCGTGCATGAACTCGATGCCGGTCCCGCCCAGATGGCGCTTCTCAGCCTGGCAGGAATCGTCCCCTCTGTCCTGCTCGGGTCGCTCGTCGGGGTCTGGATCGACAAGATGCCTGCCAGAGCGGTCATGATTGGCTCGGATCTGGTCAGCGCTGTGGCATTACTTGCCGTGCCAATTGCCTGGTGGGCCGATCATCTCTCACTTGGGATCCTGCTCGCGGTGGCTCTGGTAACCAGCATCGCCCGCCTGACTTTCCGTGTGGCCGATCGCTCGTTTCTCCCGCGAGTCGTCGGAAAGCAATACATCGAATCAGCCAACGCCACCCTTTCGGGCGGATCTGCGATCTCGGAAGCGGCCGGGTTCAGCTTCGGCGGTCTTCTCGTGCAACTGCTCTCGGGCCCAGTCGCGCTCTTTGTCGATGCGTTCAGTTTCCTAGGATCTGCCCTTCTCCTGCGCAAGATTGAAGTCGAGGCGCCCATCATCCAGGAGGCCGCCGACGAGCCGGAGACGCACTGGAAAGTCGCACTCCGGGAAGGTTTCTCCTACCTGCGCCGATCCCCAATTCTCTCGCCGATGGCCCTCTCTGTGCTGCTTATGTCATGCGGGGTCGAGATCGTCGGGACGGTCTACTACATCTTCGTCAACCGGGAACTTGGTTTCGAACCTGGTGTGCTCGGGTTTGTCTTCGCGGTTGGTGGGATCGGATCGCTCCTTGGCGCGACCTTCGCCACCCGGGCCACTGCCAGATTCGGAGCGGGAATCGCGCTGGCCGGCTCGCTCGTTGTGCTCGGATTGGCTACCGGTTTGATCACGCTGGCAACAACTGCCGGCATTTTCGCGCTGACTATCATGGTCATCCAGCAACTCGGCGATGCCTGCTGGGTTTACTACGAGTCGACCGGGACGAGTTTGCGCCAGATCGAGGCGCCGGAATCGATGCTCGGCCGGATCAATGGCGCGTTTGAAAACATCGAGTTCATTGGTCTCCTGGTCGGGGCCGGGTTGGGAGCACTGATCGGCGAGTACATCGGCTTGCGGCCTGCGATCCTGGCGGGGGCGGGATTGATCGCGCTCGCCGCCCTGCCACTCATGCTCTCGCCTGTTCGACAGGTCAAGGGCCTTACTGCCACTGACCCAGTCGACCTCCCGGATCGCCCCCTTGTGGCGTGACGCCAGAGCCCGTTGAAAATTCCTGCTTGCCGAAACCGACCGTTTCGGAAGTGGGCGGGTTTGTGCAACAAACCCCTACGGCACCTCATCAGGTCAGCGACCTATCTGGAGGCGGCAACAATTGATGTAGCCGGGCATATCGCAATATGCCCGGCGCTGCTGGTGGCGCCGATTACATCGGCCTCGATCGTTGCATCCTCACGGCGATTTTGGCAAATCCGGGAAGTCGAGCGGGCGGATCCAGTCCTTCACTGCAAACAAGCCGATCGGCACCTGTAACCCCGACGCGGTTGAACCATCCCGACTGTCGAACCAAAGGCCAGATTGCGACCCATCGGCAAAGGTGAGCACAAGCCCGTAAGCCCAATCGCCAATCGTCCAGAAATCGCGCAGTCGACTTCTGTCCGGCGCCACGATGGCAAACTCCAGCAATCCGGCAATTGAATCGACATCATCCTGCCCGTCCAGCGTCGCACCGCCAGAGCCGCAGTCATCAGGCCCTTCGCCATCGATGACATCGTCGCAGGGCGGCCAGAACTCTACGCCGACCAGGTTCCCGTGCAGATCCAGCAGGTCCGAACCCACTGTCGCCGATTCCCGAAACACGGCCTGGTAGAGATGGCGGTGGCCATCGGCCAGGCGCACCACGACCCTGAAATGCGGATCGTAGGCCTTCATCCGGTGAACCGCCGTCCCGACCGGTATCCGCGACGCCATCCCGTCCGCAATCCAGGACGAACAGGCCGTCAGCGCCCAATCTATCTTTGCGACCTCGCCCACCGATTCGCCCACGGTTTCGCGTGGCACGAAGCGCTTGTCCTGGTTCCACATCTGGCGGGCGTAAATCGTCCCGCCCCACATCAACACATCGTCGCCTGCGGTGCACCCGGTGTCCGCGATCGCCGCAACCCAAGGGGCCGAATCCGTATCGCCGGGCAGCAGTCCTGTCTCCGGGTCATCGACGAGATATCGGGTTGAGACGGGGTCAAATCGGGTCAGGAACAGGTAGCGGTCGCCCTTGCTGAACCACAGATCAGGATCGGGCAACTCGACGACGACAATCGCCGGTACGGTCAAGGTGCCCTTCAGCACCTCGGTTGTCAGCACCGTGTACTGGGCGACGCTGGTGTCCTGATTTGCGCCGGTACGGATGTCGATCTCGCCATAAAACACATCGCTTGCACGCTCGACAAGGCTGGCTTGCGCCGACTGATCTGCAAATGCGAGCACAGGTCGCGCACAGTGTGGAAGCGCTCCCAGTACAATGAGCAGACAGCAAATATCAGTGATTGCAATTTGTCTCAATCGATGGATAATGCTCTCTCCCGCTGGCACGTGCCAGTACCGTAGGTCAATCTCCGAGGTCGCCGATGACTGAGCACCTGACCATACCCACCCGAGATCTCGTGCTCGCGGTGGATTCGACTCGACCGATTCCACTCTATCAGCAACTGACCGAAGGACTGCGCCAACTGGTCATGACCCAGGAATGGCCAGCGGATAGCGCGATCCCGTCCGAACGCGAACTGATGCGCCTGACCGGGCTCAGCCGCATGACCGTCCGCCAGGCAATCGATGCCCTGACGCGTGAAGGCCTTTTGCGGCGGGTACATGGTCGCGGGACCTTCATCGTGCCCCATCGCGTCGATCAGGATTTGTCCGGCGTCTACTCCTTTTCCCAGCGCATGCTCTCCGAAGGCATCCTGATCCGCACCGAGGTCATCGAGGCGATTGAGCGCCCATCAACGACTGAGGAAGCGGAGATTCTCGGCCTTGAGCCGGGTGGAACCATCTACTGGCTGGTCCGGGTTCGCCAAATCGAGGGCGACCCGCTGGTTGTCAACAAGGTTGTGCTGCCGGCGCATCGCTTCCCGGATCTGCTTACGCACGATCTGACCGGATCGCTCTACGGCTATATGACCGACCTCTATGGGTTGCCGCCGCTGACATCTATCGACACAATGGAAGCAGTCGCGGCTCCGCGCGATGTTGCCGATCTGCTCGGTGTCAAAACGGGTAGCGCGATTTCGTTGGTCAGTCGCATCGCACGCACGTATGGTGGCGAGCCAATCGAGATCACCCAGGAATACGCGCGCTCCGATCGGATGCGGTATCGCCTGCAACAATGGGCCGATCCAGTGCTGGAGCGGTCAGTCAGCATGATCACCAGGGAGGTCCACGCATGAGACGCACGCTCAAGGCAGCAGTTGTTGGGACCGGATTCATCGGCCCGGTCCACATCGAAGCACTCCGCCGCCTGGGAATCGAAGTCACAGGCGTCCTCAGTTCCAGTCTCGAGGCCGGACAGGCCAAAGCCGATGCCCTGCGCCTCCCGAAAGCCTACGGTTCAATGGACGAGTTGCTGGCCGAACCTGGCCTCGATTGCGTGCACATCACGACCCCAAACTATCTGCACAAACCGATGGTGGAGGCAGCGATCGCGGCCGGTATCAATGTGGTTTGCGAAAAGCCACTGGCGATGGATACCGCCGAGGGTGAGTATCTGCTCGACCTGGCCACAAAGGCCGGAATCGTCCACGCGACCAATTTCAACTTCCGTTTCTACCCAATGACCGCCGAGGCCAAGGCGATGGCCGTCGATGGCCGCCTCGGTGATGTCCGCCAGATCACCGGTCGCTACGTGCAGGACTGGCTGTTCCACGACACCGACTGGAACTGGCGCCTGGAAGCAGAGCTCGGCGGCGATATGCGGGCGGTAGCCGATATCGGATCGCACTGGCTCGACTTGACCAGTTACATCTCGGGCCAGCAGGTGACCGAGGTCTGCGCCGATTTCGCGACGTTCATCCCGGTCCGCAAGAAGCCCCTCAAGCCAGTTGAGACCTTCGCGGGCAAGGATCTCAAGCCTGAGGACTACGAGGAAAAGCAGATCGCAACCGAGGACTACGCCAGCATCCTGCTCCGGTGTTCGGGCGGAGCGCACGGTGTTGTCACGGTGAGCCAGATCGCGGCTGGTCGCAAGAATCACAATGCGATCGAACTGGCCGGTTCGAACTGTTCCATCGCCTGGAACTCTGAACGTGTCGAGGAGCTCTGGATCGGTCAACGTGATCGTCCGAGCGAGGTGTTGCTCAAGGATCCGTCGCTCATGTCGCCTTCCGCCCGTCCGGTCGCCGAAGTTCCCGGTGGCCATGCTGAAGGATTCCGCGACACATTCAAGATGCTCTATGCCCGGGTTTATGCAGCTATCGAGGCCGGTGGACCGCCCGAGACGCCCGACTACCCGACGTTCGCCGATGGGGTGTATGCCCTCCGCCTGGGCGATGCGATTTTGCAGAGTGCCCGCGAACGCCGCTGGGTCACGGTTTAGTCAGTCAGGAGCACCTTCCCGATGAAACTCGGATTCGTCACTGCCGCCCTTCCCGGAATCAAGCTGGAGCCACTGGCCGACTGGGCTTCGGAATCCGGCTTTGGGATGCTGGAAATCGCGTGCTGGCCCGATCTGGGACCCAGTCGACGCTACGGCGGAGTGACGCACATCGATGTCGATGGCCTGGACAAGCAGGGCGCCAGGGCGATTCGCTCCATGCTCAACGACCGCAATCTCGATATCTCGTCACTCGCCTACTATCCGAATCCGCTCGATCCGGAAAGCGGACCCGGCGCGATTGAGCACCTGAAGAAGGTGATCGATGCTGCCGAGAAGCTTGAGGTCGAGATCGTGGGGACCTTCGTCGGCGCAGATCAGACGAAGAGCGCCGACGAGAACTTCGAGGCGTTCGCCAAGGTCTGGCCGCCAATCGTGAGGTACGCCAGTGAACGCGGCATCAAGATCGCCATTGAGAACTGCCCGATGCTCTGGAAGCAGACCTGGCCAGGTGGTCAGAACATCGCCTTCTCGCCGGTTCACTGGCGGCGCATGTTCGAGACCATTCCGGACGACAACTTTGGGCTGAACATCGATCCGTCCCACCTGATCTGGCAGTTCATCGACGAGATCCGTCCGATTTACGAGTTCCGCGATCGCATCTTCCACGCCCACGCCAAGGACATGGCGATCGACCGCGAGGCGCTTTACCAGCACGGCGTGATTGATGTCGGTGTCAACTGGGCGATTCCGAAACTGCCCGGACTCGGTGAGGTCCGCTGGGGCGCATGGATGTCGGCCCTGTACTCAATCGGCTATGACTGGGTCGTTTCGATTGAACACGAGGACCGTGCTTTTGAAGCGACCGAGGATCTGGTCAAGCGCGGCTTCTACCTGACCCGCGACTTCCTGAAGCCGTACATCGTCTGAACGTCTTTGCATTTTGAATACGCGCTCCGCCTCGGTAACACTTGTGCGGAGCGTTTCGTTTGTTCGCCCTTGAGGAGTCACCGCTGATGACCGTTGCCAATGTCGGGATCGATCTGGGAGGGACGAACCTCAAGCTTGCCGTGATTGACGGCTCCAACTCAATCATTCAGCGCCACACCGTGCCCACCGATGGCCATCTGGGGCACGATGCGGTCATTGCCAATATGGTGCGCGGTGTCACCGAACTGCGCCTGAAACTCGGCGATGCGGTGACAGTGGAGTCGGTGGGCGTCGGTGTGCCGGGCATGCTCGATATGCCGACCGGCGTGGTGCTCGATCTGCCCAATCTCCCAGGCAAGTGGACCAATGTGCCGCTGAAGGCCATTCTCGAGCGCCATTTGAGCGTGCATGCGCATGTTCTGAACGACGTCAAGGGCTTTACCCTGGCCGAGTACACCATTGGCGCTGCGCACGGTGTCCGCGACGCCTTGTTCTATGCCGTCGGCACAGGTATCGGCGGCGGTTTGGTCATCGATGGCAAGGTGCATTTCGGCGTGGGGGGCGCGGCCGGGGAATTCGGGCACATCATCGTCAATCCCAGCGGCGTGCTTTGCAGCTGCGGCAATCGGGGATGTGTGGAATCGCTGGCGAGCGGTCCGGCGATCATCGGTGAGGCCAACCGCCGGGTGGTCCAGGGCTTCACAACCCGTTTGACCGAACTGATTGAGGACGATCTGAACCGGACAAATCCGCAGATCATTGAGCAGGCGGCGAGCGAGGGCGATCCGATTGCGATCGAGGTGTTGGAGCGGGCGGGGTATTTCCTGGGATTGAGCATGGCCGGGATGATTGCGGCTCTGGCTCCGGAGATGGTGGTCGTTGGCGGAGGTGTGGTCAAGCCGGGTGGGGTGTACTGGAACTCGTTTGTGGAGACGGCGATCTCGCACAACACGGTGACGGATATGACGCGGGTGCGATTTGCTCCTGCCAGTCTCGGTTACGAAGCTGGCGTCATCGGCGCCGCCATGTGGGGCCGCCTGGTCGAACGCGGCGAAGCAACCCCGGCAAAGTAACGGACGTCTACGAGGGCCGTTCTGTAGGGGCTAACTGCGTTCGCCCGACACTCTCCGAGAGCCTGGTGATCCGCTGAAACCCACCTCATAAATGTCGGTGTCGGCAACAGGTCCTCATGCGTGAGTCGGGGTTATCATGACCGCTCGGGCGAACGCAGTTAGCCCCTACCAGTCGTCTCGAAACGGGCTACCGGTTCCAACAAGCCGTCGTGAATTGGGCAATCTTGTTCCTACGAGCCGTCGCCGAGCAAGAGCTTGCGAATCTCGCCTGGCGTCAGGTCGTTGATTGAGCGGCCGAGGGCGGCTTCCAGGGCTGCCTTGTCCTGATAGCCTGCTCCCCTTGCCCAGCGCCAGAAGGCAGTCCAGGAGATGTCCTCCGGCTCGTCGTCATCAGATGATTCTGCGGCTGGCGGCGGCGCCTGGTGCTCCGGCTCCTTGTTCGGGAATGGCACGACGCGCGATTGGGTCTCGGTCACATCCGGGACGGCTCGGAGGGTCGGCGGCATGTCGTCGATCATGGCTGGCAGCCCGGCCGCGATCATGGCCCGGATCACTGCCCGGTTCTCGGCAAGCTCAGCGGCTCCCTCACCGATTGGCGCACTCGCATGCACTCCAACCGCAGCGCGATCCCCACCCACAATCTGGGCATGGACGATCACCATCCCCGCGTCAGCATGGGCAAGACGCGTGCTGACGACCGCGTCCGGCATATGCGACCGTATGTGATTGAGGAGGGCCAGCATTTCTACAGCCAGCTCTGTGCGATCCGCCATGCTTCCAATCCTCCGCGGTGTCGACAACGCCACCGCGAGTTGAGTATACAGACGGTGTTCAGCCACCCGAAAGCACCGGAAGGACCCAATTCATGGCCGCGATGACAAACCTGCTCGATATGGTCTGGCCAGAAACTGGGCTCCAGGTCTCGACCTCACTCACCGATCGCGAGCGCGACAAACTCGGTGAGGACGACGAGATTCAGCTGACCATCGACTTCGTCACGCTCACGCTCAGCCCGACGGAGTTCATCCAGCTCGCCGCCAGCCTGCGTCTGAGTGTCGATGGCATCCTGGAAATGCATCCGTCCATGCAACGGGCGGTTGTCGCGGCCTTCGATATCAAAATCTAGACCGGAATCGCTGTCAGTTCACCTGTCTCGATCGATTTCCTGGCGGCAAGTGCGGTCCGCAAGGCCAGCGTCGCAGCGGCTGGGCTCGCAACGGCGGCAGGCTGCCCGGAACGCATGCAGTCGATCCAGTACCGCACCTCATTCAGGTAGGGATCGCTCTGATCGACGGTCAGCACCCGGCTCTCGCCCTCGCTCGGGAAGATGCGTAGTTCGTTCCGCCCGCCCCCCGATTCGACTCCGCGCCCGGATGGCTGGAAGTGATACTGCAGCGATCCCGATTCGCAGAGCAGATGCATGGCCGATTCGAACGTCGCCGAGTCCGGCATCATCGCGCCGCCATCGACCAGCGCTGACGCATGCCCGTAATCCAGCAACACCTGCACCTGATCCCAACCGCCCGATTTCGGATTGCGCAGACCGGTCGCGACGACCGATTGCGGTGTCCCGAGAATCCAGTTCAACACATCGAAATCGTGAATCATCTGATCGAGAACTCCCCCGCCTGTCAAATCGGAGTGGGCGAAGAGACCGGACCAGGCCGGGAATGGCTGTCTGCGCCAGGCCAGCGCATGCTTCGGCTGGCCCATCTCACCGGACAACGCGTGCTCCCGCAAGGCGACGTACTCCGGCCAGAAGCGCAGTACGTGAGCGATCATCACCACCCGATCGGTGCCTTCGGCGAGAGAGACCATGTCCTCGGCCTCGGTCAAGGTCAGGGCGATTGGCTTTTCGACCAGTACGTGCTTGCCCTGGGCCAACGCCCGTTCGAGTGGCTCGCGATGTTGGGCGGCGGGCAGGCAATTATCGATGGCATCGATTGTGGGATCGTCGATCAGTTGATTGAGATCGGTGGTCCACGGAACACCCAATTCGGCTGCCAGCGGAACGACACGATCCTCCGACCGGCCATAGATCCCGGCGATTTCGACTCCATCAACCTGGACCAGGGCTCGTGCATGCACCCCACCCATGAACCCCGCGCCCAGTACCCCTACCCGAATGGTCATACCGTCTCCGTCCTTCTCACAGTCAAGAACGGCATTATGCGGCTGAACGCGCTGATCGGCAGAGCGCGCGAGTCAATCAGTCGCGCCGGTCCAGGATGATTTCACCGTCGTGCCACTCGGGATCACTATCCAGGAGCGGTCGAAGCTCTTCGTAGATCCGGTGCTGCTCTGGACTCTCCGCATTTGCCCGGTAGGCTTCCCTGCTTGCGAATCCAGCCGCCAGGAAAAACTCACGCGAATCGGAATCACTCCTCAGGACGATGTCGAACACCTGTCCTGCCGGGGCCTCCGTCCGCGCGGGATTGCCGACGCGCTCCATCAACGCAAGCAGTGCTGCTTCCTTGCCTTCACCCACATGCAGGCGCGCAACTGTTCCATACATTTCGTGCCTCCCATCCCGGACATGCCATCGTTCCGATTGTGTCGCGCAACGATGCGACTCATACCGGCATACGACCGACATTCCCTGGCGGATTAAGGCATTTCTGTTGCGTTATCGAGGCACGTAGTAGTTGGCGTACTGCCAGATGGCGGCATTGGTGAGTTCGTCCGCAGAGAGAGGCTGGGTGCGGAATCGATTGGGATCCAGATCGGACATATCGATCGAGGCCTTGCCGGTGGTGATCCACTCTGCCAGGTAATAGCCGACTCCGGACGACAGTGAGAATCCGGTGCCATTGCAGCCTGTCGCCATCCAGAACCCCTCCACGCCTGCTGCCGGACCAACCAGTAACTGGCCGTCCGCGGTCATCGTGAAGACGCCGCCGCGTTCTTCCTGGATCGATGTATCGCGCAGTGCCGGAATGTCCTCGGCCAGCGCTGCCACAAACTGATCATTCAGTTGGTGATCGAGCGGCATCCGATCGAGCGACAGGCCAGCGGCATCGCCCGGCGCAAATGGCAGCGGATTTGCTTCCATTCCGCCGAACATCAATCCTCCTCTGGACGGTCGAATGTACGCCGCCGAATCAATCAGGCGCACCACCGGATCGGTGGGCGCGATGCCCTGAATCGGGGTTGTGATCCGCAGTTGGTGCCGCAACGGTTGGACCGGGATATCGACTCCCGCAAAGCCGCCGACGATCTTCGCCCACGCCCCCGCGGTATCGACCACGATCGGTGTCTCGATCGTTCCACGCGGAGTTTCGACTCCGACCACACGCCCATTGAGCACCGTAATCCCGATTGCCGGAGTATGACCAATCGTTTGCATGCCGAGCACGGCTCCGGCCTGGCGGTAGGCCAGGAGCAACGAACGCGGTTCCTCGATGTAGATGTCGTCCGGCACGAAAAAGGCCGAGACGATGTTGTCGCCGCTCAGGTAGTTGGTCGCGATCCGCACTTCGGAGGGCTCCAGCCGCTCCAAACGCACTCCCCACCCGCGCGAATCCTCGACCTCCGCCTCGACCATGGACGCGTGTGCCGGCGTGCGAGCCGCATAAATGCTGCCTGATGCAACGAAGGGCATCGGAATGCCAGTGTTGGCGGAGAAACCGGTCACGATCTCAGTCGCACGCTGGGCGAGGCGGGTCTTGATCTCACTTGCCTGGATCAGCTTGAAGAGTCCGGCGGCACGGGCGGAGACCTGCGTGCCCGGCTCGAACTGATCCAGAAGCACGACATGCTTCAAGCCACCTTTGGCGAGGTGGTATGCGGTCGCGAAGCCAAATGCCCCCGCGCCGATTACGACAGCGTCGGCTGATGCGGGAACGGGAGGAAGTCCGGAGTCTGTCACCTACTGCTCACCCTGCAATGCGCGATTGAATCGATACGAACCCGCGGTCAGGCCACCATCGACGGGCAGTGTGATCCCGCTGATCCACGATGCCTCATCGGAACACAGGAACATGGCTGCCGAGGCGATGTCGTCCGGGGTTCCGACCCGGCCAAGCGGGTACCACGGGACAATATGATCCATGGCCTGTGGCTCGCGCATGAGCCGTTCATCCCAGATGGGCGTTCTGATCGTCCCAGGGGCGATGCAGTTGGCCCGAATACCCGCGGCTCCGTGCTGTATCGCGAGATTAGCGGTCAGGTTGATCATCCCCGCCTTGGCAGCGCTGTAGGCAGCCTCGCCGATGCCCATCATGCCATTGACCGAGCCAATGTTCAGAATCACGCCCTTGCCGCGTTCGATCATCTGGGGCAGCAACGCCCGTGACGTCAAATAGACCGCCTTGAGCACGACGTCAACGTTCAGATCCCAGGCCGCCTCGTCCATATCCAGGACGGTATCGCCTTTTGAGAGGCCGGCATTGTTGATCAGCACGTCAATCCGGCCGTAGGTATCGAGCGCGGTGGCGGCCATGGAATCAATCTGGTCGGCGAACTGGACATCGACCTGAACAGCAATCGCCGTTCCGCCAGCCGCAGTGATGAGTGCCACGGTCTCATCAGCACCGGCCAGATTGCGATCGGCGGCAACAATCCTGGCCCCTTCCGAAGCAAAACCGAGCGCCATCGCCCGTCCAATGCCGGATCCACCACCGGTGATGAGCACTACCTGATCGTCGTATCGATTGCGTCCCGGCACCTGATGTTGTCCCTGGTGAATGCGTGTGAAGTTCGAGGCCAATGCCGCGTATGGGTATCATCCCCGACTCTGCCGATCCGCGAAAGGGCCTACTTGCCGATGCAGAATCGACTGAAGATCTCGGCCAGGACGGCGTCGTCGATATCCTCGCCGGTGATGCGGCCCAGCGCCCGGGCAGCAGCACGCACATCGGTTGCCAGCACATCGGTCGGGAAGCCGGCGGCTAACGCCTCTCTGGCCGAGCGAATGGCAAGCGCG
>JAPXRQ010000084.1:0-11866 GCA_033813515.1 Thermomicrobiales bacterium | reverse complement strand
TTAGGACCCCAGGCGGGATCACTGATCAACCGGGCAACGCAACTGCAACGGAAGCAACGGGGCGAGCCGGTGCAGACCTGGAATCGCCATCCGCATCCTTCGACTCTTCCCCGCGTGGATCGTGAGTTCAATCCCGATCTGATCCAGATCCTGATCGATCTTCAGACCGATTCCGGCACTGGCCGCGTCGCCCTGGCAAGTGCCTCCGTGACGGTCCATCGCGATGGAGTTCCGGGCCGAACCTCGCGCACATCGCATGTCCACTTCCCGGCGAACGCCGTTCAGTCGGACGAGGATGAAGCTACCCTGATCGAGGCGCTGATCCGCGATCTGATCGTCGCCCTTGCCGACGCCGGCCGCAATCGCGCGGACGGACAACCGATCCACCTCTACTTCTGGGACGCCACCCAGGTCCGCACCCTGACTGCACTGGCCAATCGCCAGGGCAATGCCATTTTCGGTCTGGATGCCGTCGTCGCCCTCCTCAGTCAGCATGCCGGCTTCGAAGATACCAACCATGCGGTGCTGGCCGACGAGGTCCACAATCAGCGCACGCTGCCAATCCTCTGCCAGTCGCTGCAAACCATCGCTCCCTGGTTCGGGCATCGGTGGAGTCCTGATCTGCGCAAGAAGTTCCGGTACCGGATGTTCGATGAGTCTCTGCGAGAGACCTCCCACCCCGACGATGAGCCACAGTTCGTACCGGCCCGATCGCGGTTTATGAGTTCGATTCCGTCCGAGTACATGCAGCGCGCGTGGAATCAACTTGTCCGCGACGACAGTGCCGACAATGAACCCGATGCCGCGCAAACATGGTCGCTGTACGGCCAGCCAAGCTCTGCCGACATCGTTCGGCTGCAGGAAGAGCGGCTGGTGGCGATGGAGGCAATCCGCGACGGTCTCAACACCAACCCTGCCATCCGCAAGAGCGGCTTCGATCTCCGCAGCCTGAACCGGATCGGACTTCGCGAATCGACACCAGTCGAAGCGCTGCACCAGTTTGTCCTTATCGAGCGCCACATCGAGGTCGCCGAGTGGCGCGCGCTCCGATCGGCCAGTCCGGATGTCCGATTCCTGCGCGGTGATTCGATACCGGTCCGCTTCCACGATGCCGATCAACCTGCCGAAACCCTGGCCCTGATCGAGGCGGCCCGCACCCGACAGAACACAATCGCCACCTCGCCCATTCCATTCAGGGAGATGGACAAGGAAACGCAGAAGCAACTCAGGTGGTCGCTCGATGGCGCCCGGATCGTCCTTCGCCTCGCTGATGACGCACTTCCCGTATCGGCCGCCGCATTCCGCCGCATTTCGAATTACAACCCTGGCGATCGCGTTGTCTACGGGCCCCTCTGGGCCGACAAGCATGCGACTGAGCCACGCCTGTCATCAGCGTCCCGGCTGCTCCGTGGCAATGGCGCCAACCTCGATATGTTTGCAGACTCCGGTCGCATCGAAATCACGCATCAGAATCGCGCGTTTCGTTCGCAGCCTGGCTTTGGGTTCACGGCAATCCCCTGGATACCCGCCGATGGTGAACTGCTCGTCATCGATGATCGACCCGATGCTGAATCGGGTTCGCGGCAAATCGATGTCATTCAGGCAATTCAGTCCGGCGCGACCCACGCCGCCTACCGCTGGATCGCCTCGCCATCGGTACCCGACCAAGCTGAAGATCCGCGCAGCGTTGCCGCTCAACAGCTATTCATGGACGGACTCGATCGCATCGGGGAGCTGCTCCCGGACGCTCCAAGCTGGGAAGCCGAGAAACAGCGCTATATCGGTACTGGCAGCCATGCTCCAGTGACCGTCGTGCAGGGCCCTCCCGGAACCGGCAAGAGCACGACCAGTGGCATGGCCGTCTGGGCACGCATGCAGGCCGCGATGGCGACTGGTCAACCGTGCCGGGTCGCGCTCGGATGCAAGACACATGCCGCCACCGATGTCCTGTTCCGGGCGATCGACAATGCCAGAGAGCGTCTGCGCGATTTCGAGCGACACAACGCGACCGAGTTTGTCCGCTACTTCGATGCGCGGATCTTTGATGTCCCGCTCTATCGATTCGCTGCCCGATCCCAATCGCGTTATCCGGAACCGGCTGGTTCAACAGCGGAAGCCAGAATCAATGCGCTGCTTGATCGTGAATACGCAATCGTCGCCGCCACCACGAATGGACTGGGACGCTTTGTCGCCACACAATGGCAGAACGGCCTGACCATCTGGGACATCGTGCTCCTGGATGAGGCCTCGCAAATGTCTGTGCCCGAGTTCCTGGTCGCCACCACGGGGCTGCAACCCGACGGGCGCATGATCGTCGTCGGCGATCATCGGCAGATGCCGCCAATCGTCCAATCCATCAATCAGGACGACCACCAGACCACAATCGATCCGTTTCCCGCCTGGCGATCGATCTTCGATTTTGTCCGCAACGAACCCAATCGCGACGTCGTCGATATCCGCTTCAGCCAGAGTTTCCGAATCCATCGCGATGTCGCCGAGTTTCTGCGTCGTGCGGTGTATCAGGCTGACGGAATCAACCTGCATTCGGCCCGAACCTCGGTTCACCAGTCTGGCTCAGGCAGGTCCGAACTCGCGCAGGCAATTCTGGGCGCGGCCAATCCGCTGGTGCTGGTATTGCACGCCGAGCAGGCCAGCCAACAGCAAAACGATCTCGAGGCAACTATTGCCGCCGAACTGATCGACGCCATGCGCGCACTCGAGGAGCCTCCGTCACTTGGTGTCGTGGTCCCCCATCGCGCCCAACGTGCGGCGATTGACCTGCTGGTGGCGACCGGTAATCCGTTGGGACCGGCGGTTCAGGTCGACACGGTTGAGCGATTTCAGGGCGATGAGCGCGACGTGATCATCTACTCAGCCACCGAGAGTGATCCTGTCTATCTGCGCGCGACCGGCGACTTTCTCTTCGATCCGCGCCGCCTCAATGTCGCCATCAGCCGCGCCCGTCAGAAACTGATCGTCATCGCCAGCCGCAGCATCTTCGATGTCATTCCTGCGCGGGAGCAACTTCTGGCGGATCTCCAGATCTGGTTGCAGATGGAACGCGATGTCTGCATCGAGCCGATCTGGTCAGGCAAAGTCGACGGCATCCCCCTCGACGTTCGCGGCAACATTCCGTTGGCTGGCTGACGCTAGAGCGGAGTTGTCTGCGCCCGCGTCCGCCGATACACCCCGGCGGTTCGCTCCATCAGACACTCGTCGACCAAATCTCGCCGCAATGTGGCGAAATCTGGGTGGCGCCGGGCAAGAATCGCATTGACCTCGGCTTCCGGGTAGTCGGTATCAAACGAAAAGTCGTCCACCAGCCACTGCAGCAACTCGATCTGCTTCTTGCGCGCAGCTGGTATCTGCACGATGCGGTCATCCCGGAAGAACTGCTTCAACCCGGCCGGCGGGATGCGACCACCTTCGTTCGATTCTGCATCAAGACGCACTCCAAGATTGATGAGCGGCCCGTAGTCGAGTTGGTACCGCCGGGTTGCGCCATCCCGCAATGTCCGCAAGACTCCAGCCGCGCCGAGTACCTGCAATTGCCGTCCAACCTCATCCGCACCCATCCCGGATTCCGCCTGCAAATCGTCCATGCTCTGAAGACGCTGATCGCCCATCACTTCGAGCATCCGATGCATGCGCCAATCTGCCAATGCGGCCGCCAGCCGCAAAAACCGGATGTCAGACTCCTCAATTCCTGCCACGATGTGTCCTTGTTTGCGTCCAGACTGGGTATCCGGATGCAATACTATCCGTTGGGAACTGACCTATCTTCCGCAAGGATCACGCATATGACCACGACCTCGACTCCGGCCACACTCAATGTCGCCGACTTCCGGACCAGCTATCTCACCATCCTGGAAGAACTATTTGAAAACGTCCACGGATTCGTGCTCGATCCGGCCGAATCGATGTTCGAGACACTGGCCACCGTCTCCGCGGCGGACGCATCCGCCGAAGTCGCTGCCGGTCTTGCCCCTATCGTCGCCCAGGTCAATCACGTGGTCTTTCTGATCGATGCCCAGTTACACGCTTACGAGGGCGGCGATCGTGATTGGGCCGGTTCGTGGCGAGTCGAGACCGTCACCGACGATGAATGGCAAACGCTGATTGGTCAGTTGCACGATCGCTACCAGCAGATCCGCACCTTCGTGTCGACTTGGGATCAGTGGGACGGCAGCTTTTTGGGTGGTGCGATCGCCCTGATCAGCCACTGTGCGTACCACCTCGGCCAGATCCGCGAAGCGCTCGGCGTCCTGCGCAGCCGCACATGAGATCCGGTATCCGATCAGCGGATTGACACCGGCCCTCGAAACCCGATCTCCACTGCCGCACAATGCCAGTGCCATGCGAGACGAGATCCACCAGCACCAAAACCTGCTTGATCTCGCAATCATCATTGCGCTCGTCGTGTGCACGTTCCTGCGCCTCAATCCGGCGGTCACATCGACGCCATTCCATCGTGACGAGGCTCGCTGGATCGGAAACTCCGCCATCCTCCGCGACTGGCGTCATCCACTCAGCGATCGCTGGCAGGATGAGGGCTATCCCGTGCGCTATGGCACGCTCGACGAGGCAAATCGCCGTCGATCGCAGCCTCCGCTCGCCATGTACCTGATCGGCATTGGCATCTGGCTGCAGGGCGCCGGACTCCCGACCAACGGCTACTGGATCATGAGCCAGGACACCGACTGGAACATTGACCACGGCAACATGCCGACATCCGAACAATTGACAGCCGGCCGCCGCACCAATCTCGTCGTCACGATCCTCACGGTCATCCTGATCTATCTGATTGGCCGCAAGGTGACCAACCGAATCGGTGGATTAGTGGGAGCGCTGATCTACGGCATGCATCCGCTGGTGCTGGTGACCGGCGTGCGGGCGTGGTCCTATCCGCTGCTCGTTTTCCTGATCGCGGCAGCAACCCTGACCGCGATCCACTTCGCCCAACGGCCGCGCTGGAGCACCGCGGTTCTGCTCGGACTGCTGCTCGGGCTCGGTGGGGCAACCAAACTGAGTCCGCTCGTTCTCGCTTCAGGCATCGGGGTTCTCGCGTTCGGACTCCTGGCAGCCTCAATCCGGTGGACGGGCATTCGCCCACTGGCCACGCGCCTGCTCGGCGTTTCCCGTCGCCGCCTGGAGCATCTTTCTGGCGGCCTACCCGTATCTCTGGACCGAACCGATCGAGCACACCCGCCGCCTGTTCGCCTTTCGCTCCGACAGTTTTGATCTGCAGGCTTCCATCTGGACCGGTTCGGCCATCCCAACTCGCCAGGAAGCCATTCGTCGCCTGGTCACGCACCTGGGCGATCAGTTCAGCACGACCGGAGCGCTGGTTACCTGGCTCAATCGGCTGCCTGGGATTGGGCTTCCTGAATCGCTCCGGTATCTCGATCTTGTGCTCGCGGCGACAGGTCTCATCCTCCTGGTGGTGATGCTCCGAAGCCCCGCGATCAGACTTACCGCCGGTGCAACGCTCGTCATCCTCGGCGGTCAGACAGCCCTGATCCTGCTCTCGATCAAGGTCGACTACGCCCGCTACTTCCTGCCAATCCTGTTGACTGTTGCTGTCTTTGCCGGGGTCACCATCGGCTGCCTCTGGGACTGGATGCGACGATGGAGCGAAGCCTCACCTTCGACGAGTCGATAGTCAGCCCCGAACGGGAGCAACTAATGCGAAACAGCCAGCGAAACCAGGGTCAGCCAGGCGGGGCTTGCTTCACGCCGGATGGGCGCACAAGGGCGACCTGAACGAGCCCCCGGCTATGGCACGGCGAATTCGGGATACTTGGTGGGCGCCAGCGTTTCGAAGTTCTCCGCCAGACCTCGTTAAGCAGAAAAGCCGCCCGCTTGCGGACGACTTCTTGCCTTAAGAGTCACCGGAGTGACCGGTGAGCCGTGGGGGACTCGAACCCTCAACCCACTGATTAAGAGTCAGTTGCTCTGCCAATTGAGCTAACGGCCCGGTCCAATTCTAGGCGAATCCCCCCGCCCGTGCAAACCCAGTTGCTGCCCCAACTACCCGTTCTCGCTCTCAATCGGCTCAGTCTGGAAGACCTCGATGACATTCCCCTCGCCGTCCTCGACCAGGATCTGCGCTCCACCCCGACCTCGCACAATCCCGTTACGCAGGCGCAAACCCAAGGCAACGAGCCGCTCCGCCGCTGCATCCAGATCGTCTGTCTCGACCAGGATCCGGTTCCAGCCTCCCGGCTCGGCAATCGTCCCGTCCTCCAGTGGCAGGTACGCTGAACTTTCCGGACCACTCAGGCCAAGGTCAAGATCCCCCAGCCGGAGCAGGGCAAAAGCCTGTCCGTGCTGCTCAATCAGCTCGCAACCGAATGCGTGCTGATAGGTGGCGACTGCCCTGTCGAGATCGCAAACCAGGAAGCGAACCTTGGCCACGCCTAGTCCATGCCTCGCGGGTCAAGTGCATCCCGCAGACCATCGCCCAGGAATGTGAACGAGAGCGTCGTGAATGCCACCGCCAGGCTCGGCGCGAGGAGCATCCACAGCTGCACGTTGTAGACCTTCGAACCATCCAGAATCATCTGACCCCAGCTGGTCGGGAATGGCGCATTCAGATCGACATCCGGCCGCACACCAACACCGAGATAGCTCAGCACCGATTCCGAGATAATCGCGCCCGGCACGATGAACGCCGCCGCGACAATGATCGGGGCCAGCGCGTTCGGCAGGATGTGCTTCACGACCAGGGCGAACCGACTCGCGCCAACGGTCCGGGCTGCCTCGACAAATTCCTTCTCTTTGAGCGACAACGTCTCGCCGCGAACCAGACGGGCGACACCGGTCCAGTTCACGATTGAAAGCGAAAGGAAAAGCAGCACCAGTCCGTTCAGCAACCCACCAACGGCGGTATCGCCAAACGAAATCTGCATGATGATCGCCAGGAGCAGGGCCGGAAACGCGTAGACCACGTCCACGAACCGCATCAGCAGGTTATCGATTCTCCCGCCAGCAAAACCCGCGGTAAGCCCGACCGGCACACCGATCAACAGGATCACGGCCATGGGAATGAAGCCGACGATGAGCGAGATTCGGGTCCCGTAAACCAGTCGCGAGAAGACATCACGCCCGATCGCATCCGTTCCGAGCGGATAGTCCCAGCTGCCGGCCTTCATCGGATTGGGATCATCGATCCACGCGGCCTTGCGTAGCTGCCCGGCATTTCGCACATCGGATTGAACCGGATTGTGGGGCGCAATGTACGACGCGAATATCGCCACAATGAGCAGGAAGAAAAGGAAGGCCAGGGCCGCCATTGCCATTTTGTTCTTGCGCAGCCGTTTCCAGGCCATGGACCACAGATTGCGCTGCGGTCGCATTCGATCAAGCGGCTGATGCGCCACATCGGCAAGTTCGACATCGGCGGCGACTGTTTGGGTTGCCATTGCTCTACCTCCGCCGAATTCGCGGATCAAGCACGCTGTAGCTGAGATCCACCATGACATTGGCCAGCGCAATCAGAAAGGCATAGAAGATCGTGATGCCAACGATCATCGAATAGTCCCGCTTCCCGATCGATGTCACGAACTCTTTGCCGAGGCCCGGCGCATTGAAAATCGTTTCGATGATGATCGAGCCTGTGATCAGGTCCGCTGCCGCCGGTCCAATAATCGTGATGACCGGGATCAACGCATTCCGCAGCATGTGTCGCGGAACAACGACTTGCTCGGAAAGTCCCTTCGCCCGCGCCGTCCGCACATAGTCATTGCGCATCACTTCGAGCATCGTGGAGCGCGTCAGACGGGTGATGTACGCCATCGTCCCCAACCCGAGCACAATCCCCGGCAGGATGTAGGCGGTGGTAAAGAACCCTTGCCATGCTTCCGGACGCTTGATCGGCGAGACACCAAAATTGCGGCTCATGAATATCAGCAGCAGCAATCCGCTAACGAATGTCGGCACCGAGATGCCGATTGTCGACACCAGCAGGCTCGTGTAGTCCATCCAGGTGTTCTGGCGGAGCGACGCGATGACTCCCAGAGGTACACCAACGATCAGCGCGAATGCGACGCCGACCAGACCTATGCGGAGCGACACCGGGAACTGATCCCGAATCACATCCTGCACATGCTCGCCACCTTTGGACTCGTACGTCGGACCGAGATCGCCCTTGAACACGCCCTGCAGGTAGTTGAGGAACTGGCTATCCGTCAGATCGGAGAAGAGAGTGATGGGATTCCGAACGCCATCATCCCAAGCGTCGGACATCGCATCGGTATTGATCCACTTCGGCTTATCCAAACCAAATTGGGCATTGAGGTTAGCAACGGCTTGTGGAGGGAGTGGCTTTTCGCGATCCCACGGTCCACCCGGAGCCAGACTCATCATGAAAAACGTCGCCGCCGAAACGATGACGATAACCGGAATGAGCCAAAGGATGCGTCTTAGAACATAGCTCAACATATGAATACCCCGTCACCCCATCGTGACTAACCGCGACGGCGCTGAACGCGGAAAACTGGCGCCGCGGTTTCCCACGGCGCCAGCAGGTCGATTCTTACTCGGTGATGTCGATGGTGAGCAACGACGCGAACTGACCTGGCCACTCGGCATCAGCTGCCGATGCGGTGTATCCGGTCACATTCGGGTTGATCAACACAACATTGTTGAGGTTGTAGAGGAACGGAGATGGAATGTCGTTGACGAGAATCTCGCCTGCCTGCTGGTACAGCTCGAGGCGCTTGGCAGCATCGAACTCAACGTCCGCCTGGCTAACCAGCTCGTCAAACTGCTCATTGCAGTAACCGAAGCGCAGGGCAAAGGTGGCGTCGCACTTGAAGTAGACGCTCAACCAGTTCTGCGGATCCGGGTAGTCCTGGATCCAGCCACCAACCAGCAGCATCTGCGGGAAGGTGCTTGGGTCCTTGCGCAGGGCCACGAGAGCGGTGCCCTCGGTCGGCTGCAGGGTGATGGTCACACCCAGGATGTCGCGATACTGGCCGGCAACCCACTCGGCGCGGGTCGTGTTGGCCGGATCATCGCTGTTGTAGTAGAGCTTGATTTCCGGGAGCGCATCCGGTCCACCGTAGGAGGACTCAGCCAGCGCAGCCTTGGCAGCTTCCGGATCGAAGCCGTACAGGTCGGTCTCGATCGAGCCCGGCAGTCCCGGCGGAATCCAGCTCAGGGTCGGGGAGCAGTCACCATTGCGGATGACGGCGCAGTAGGTCTCGCGGTCGAATGCCTGCGAGAACGCCTGCCGAACCTTGATGTCGTTGAACGGCTCCTGGGTCAGGTTGAAGTTCAGCGTGTAGGTAGAAGCAACGGTGTAGGAGAGCATCTGGCTGGCGAGATCACCATCGGCCTGCAGCTCAGGAATCTGAACCGGGTCGACCTGCATGATGTCGAGATCGCCATTGCGATAGGCCTCGAGCGCAACAGCCGAGTCACCCTGGTAGATGTACTCGATGCCGTCCAGCTTCGGCCGACCGCCCCAATAGTTCTCATTGGCCTGGAAGCCGACGAGCTGCTCTTCTTCCCAGCGATTCATCTGGAAAGGACCGTTACCAATCTGGAGTGTCGGATCCTTCCACCACTCGTCGCCACCCTGCTCGATGAGCTCCTGCTTGGCCGGGAAGAAGACCCAGAGGCCAGCAATGGTTGGGTAGTACGGCGCCGGGGCGACCAGGGTCAGCTCGAGGGTCAGGTCGTCAATCGCCTTGACACCCAGGGCAGCCTTGGTGGTCTCGTACGCGGCCGGATCAACTTCCGGAACCGGGGTGCCTTCGCCGACTTCCGGCGGCGTCAGCGAGCCAGCGAACTCGGCGCAACCAACAATCTCGAACAGGATCGACTGGTACTCACCAGCGGTGTTCGGATCACAGGTCCGCTCAACGGCATAGCGGAAGCGCTCAGCCGTCAGGGGGGAACCATCGCTGTAGGTCAGACCTTCGCGAAGGTGGAATGTGAGAACGGTGCCGTCCTCGTTGAACTCCCAGCTCTCGGCAGCCGCGGGAACGGTGTTGCCATCGCTGTCGAGGCGGGTCAGTCCCTCATAGTTGAGAGAGAGAATCGCGATTTCATTCGTGAAGGAGCTCTTCTGCGGATCCACGACATCCGGATCGGTTGTCTGATGGATGCGAAGAACCTTGCCTTCACTGTCCTGTGCTGACGACTGCAGGCTCATCATCGGTACGAGCATCGCCAAAATGGCGAGCAGCCCAATAAGCCTGGACGCCCTACGACCAAAATTCGACACTAATCCACCTCCTGGATTGTTCCTCACCCTGACAAACAACGGTGTTTGCCCGTGGAAGGCTAGGACGTTCCAAGCGCCAGTGTCAATGAAAATTGGGAACATTGGCTGCTCATCTTTGTGCACATTCGCCAGATTTCACGTCAACAACCTGAACGTACACCTGACCCTGTACCATCTGAACAACGGAACTCGCGCTGCACCTTTGTCACAACTGGTGCAAATCCTTGCAGGTCGCCCCTATGTCCATCCCTTCAGGCATGATCCATCCGGACGAAGCGCGCCAGATCGTGCTCGATTCCATCTCCCAGCTGCCCTCCGAGTCGGTTCCGCTCACCAACGCCGCCGGTCGGGTGCTCGCGAGGGATGTTGTTGCGCGCTACGACTACCCCGCATTTCCCGCCTCGACCATGGACGGATACGCGATCGCCTCCGATGATGTTTCACCCTGGCGCGAAATCACCGGTGTTCAGATCGCCGGACCCGACCTCGGACTGACGGTCTACCCCGGGCAAACGGTCAAGATCATGACCGGTGCGCCGCTCCCCCATGGCGCCGACGCTATCATCCCGATCGAAATGGTCGAACAGGCCGATGATCACATCGTGATGCCCGATGAGGCCGTTCAGCCGGGCGCCTTTCTGCGCCAACCCGGCTCGGATATCAGGTCAGGCCAGACCCTCATCACTGCTGGCGCACTAATCACGGGAGTCGAACTGGGTCTGATCGCGACCATGGGCTACGACACCGTCTCGGTCTCGCGCAAACCACGGGTGGCCGTCATTTCAACCGGCGATGAACTGGTCGATCCCGGCAGCGATCTTGCCCCCGGCATGATTCCCGATTCGAATCGCTACTCGCTTGGTGCGGCGCTCCGGACTATGGGCGCCGAGATCGTCCACTCAAGCCGGGTCGGTGACGATGTCCGGGAGTTGGCCGAGCGCGTCACATCGGTCCGCGATGACATCGACATTCTCGTCACCAGCGGCGGAGTTTCGGTCGGCGACAAGGACGTTGTCCGCATGCTGCTCGGCGAATCGGCCGAGGTGAAGTTCCGCCGCGTCTTCATGAAACCCGGCAAGCCGCTGACCTTCGCGCTGGACAAGGGCCTCGTCATCTTCGGCCTTCCTGGCAATCCGGTCTCGTCGATGGTATCACTCGAACTCTTCGTTCGCCCGGCCATCAACAAAATGCTTGGCCGTCACCCGCTCGTACCCGATCGCGTTTCGGTCACCCTTGCCACGGACATCAAGCCGTCCGATCGCCTGGAGTTCCAGCGCGTGCAGGTCACGGTCGATGAATCTGGCCGTCTTCTTGCCTCCTCCACGGGCAACCAGATTTCATCGCGCCTGGCATCCATGCTCAACGCCAACGCACTGATCGTGATCGACGCCGGCACCGAGACCATTCCCGCTGGCACGGTCGTCCCTGCCATCCTGCTTGACCTCCCCCGATCAGCCGGCACAAAGTAGGCGCTCTGCCCTCTGGAGAACGCGGCGTTCGGACTCCATCATCACAATGACATCACCGGGAGGACTTCATGGGCCGCATTCGCACCATTCTCATCGTCGCACTGCTCGTCATCGGACCGCTCTTCTCGATCAATCACGGTCAGCCGTCGCCTGCGGCGGCAGC
>JAPXRQ010000083.1:0-11999 GCA_033813515.1 Thermomicrobiales bacterium | reverse complement strand
AGGGTGTCCACTGTTGCCGGCATCAGGGTCATTGCCCGTCCAATCCGGTTCAGGAACCACCAACCGATCGGTATTGTCACCAGCAATCCGGTGAAGAGATATCCCGCAGCAATAAAGAGAGCTCCCAGCCACCATCCGATCAGCACGAACCAGATGATTCGGATCAGAAACGGCGCGCCGCTCTTCCGGGTGCCAAAGGCGTAGGCGATCGGATCGGCTGTGGTTTGTTCTGATTGCATGGTCCGCTCTCCTGTATCGCCCCCAGTATGACCCCAATTCCCAACCCATCAAGACCCAACAGAAAGTGAGGCGCACATGCCCCAGGCGACCGATATCGTCCTCGGCGGCGATGGCTATATGATCCAGCCCGGCACCTACCGCCGCAGTTCGGACGGTTCCGCTGAGAGCATCACCGGCTCCATCGTCCTGCGCGATTTTGTCGGAGGTCAGCGCCGCGCCATCCAACTCGAACCCGAGCGCGGCTGGGATAGCGAAGGGGTCGGCCCGGCTCTCTTCGGGCAGGGTGTGGAACCGTGGCCGTACCAGGCAAGCCATGCGGACGCCGTCATTGCCGTCCCCTCCAGCACCAGCCGGATCCCGTCGGCGCTCTTGGCCGATGCCATCTACATCGGCATCGGCCGCTACCTGTATCGCGCAGTCGCCATCTCGTCGCCGACCTGGTCGGATTTCACCCAGATCGCCGATCTCGGTTCGGGCGTGACCATCACCGGTCTTGCTCCCTTCGCAGGCAAACTCGCGATCGCCTGCGGATCCGCCCGCGATATCACCCTCATCGATCCGGTCTCCCTCGCCTTGACGACCCTGCAAACCGGAGAGAAGGCGTATCAGATCATTGCCTATGCCACCCGCCTTGCCTGGTCGGATGCCACGCCTGGCAATGCCGCCCGCATTCGCCTGACAACCGGCGGCGGTCTTGACGACCGGCAACTCGATTCAGACATCGTGCGCATGGTCCTGCACGGCGGAAAGATCGCGATCGCGACGCGCAGCAGCCTCTACCTGCTGGGCGGTCGGTCCGATCCTGCCAATGGCGTCTGGCTTGGCGAAGTCGAGCCCGCTTTCACCCAGGGAATGTGGACCGGTCCGAACGACTTCCAGACCCTCGTTTCGTTTGGCGGCAAGTTGTATGCCTGGCTGGCCAATCAATTGATGGAATGGAATCCCAACAGCGGCGCGAGTCGGCAAGGCTGGCGATCGACTGGTATCGAGGGACGGGAGTCGTTCGATGCCACGGTCGCCGGCAACTGGCTCATCGTGTCAATCCGTGCGCTCAATGGCTCGGGTCAGCTCTGGGCGTACGATGGGACCGGCTGGTGGCTCATGGAATCCGGCATTGTCCGGGCCTGGCCGATCTCCCTCGCCGGTACTGCCCGCAGCGATCTCCTCGCCTTTCGCCACGGCAGCACGACCTATGATATCTACCGCCTCTCGCCGCGGGACGCGACCAACAATGCCCTCCGCTCGTCCGGCGCCTGGCGCACATCGCTCCTCGATGCCGGTCGGCCCGAGAGCCCGAAGATCTGGCGTTCGGTCCAGGCAACGTTTGCGACGCCCGAGCAACGCGGCAACCCGGTATCGACCGACCCTGTCACCGTCGAGATTCGATACTCCATCGATGGCGGCGCTACCTGGACAAGCCACGTCAGCATGACCATTTCGGGACCACCCATGCAATCGCTCACCCTCGGAGGACCGATCGCCAGCCCGCCATCCAGCGCCTACCTCCAGGTCGAAGTCCGTTGGAGCAGTGTGGTCGATTGGACGCCAACACTGACCGGCATCGCCATCATCTGGGATCGGACCGATGCCGCCGCCCGTCGTCGTCGCTGGCAGATGACTGTCCAGGCGCGCGACCGCTCGATCGAGCGCAATGGCGGCCTTCACCCTCGGACGGCACCGGCGATCACTGCTGACCTGTGGACTGCATGGTCCGTCGGCTCGGTGCTCCCGATGCGCGATGTTGATTACGATCAGGATCCGGTCGAGCGCAATGTGCGACTGATCGGCATCAGTGAGGCGCGCCCATCAGCCAGCCCTGGCCTCCCTCCCGATGTCGCCACACTGGCCCTCACGTTGATCGAAATTTAACGACGTCAGTGATTGGCCATCCATCTGGTCACCCAACATAATTCCACCGGGAGTGGAACGATGACATCGCCGGCACGCACAGGCACAAAACCAAAAATCGTTGCGGCCGTCGATGTTGGATCAAATTCGATCAAGATGTCAGTCGCCCGGCTGAACAATGATGGAGCGATCGAAATCCTCCACGAATCCAGCGAAGCGGTACGTCTCGGTGCCGGCACTGCCGCTACCGGAGTGCTTGCCGATGACCGCGTTGAGGCCGGTCGCCAATGTCTGATACGGTTTTCCGGTATCGCCAGATCGTTTGGTGCCGAGCGCCTCGTTGGCGTCGCGACCGAAGCGGTCCGCCGGGCCAGTAACGGTCGGGCATTCCTCGATCGGGTGCGCGCCGATTCCGGATGGGATGTCGTCCTGCTCTCGGGTGACGAAGAGGCAGCCCTCACCTTTCGCGGGCTGGCCATGGTCATGGATCTCCCCGGCCAGGTCGTCGTTGCCGATATCGGAGGCGCCAGCACCGAAGTCATCCGCGCTACTTCACGCACCATCACCAGCGCCATCTCGCTTCGGCTCGGCTCCGGTTCCATGACCGATGCCCACATTACGGCCGATCCACCGACCCATCTTGAGTTGGACACCTGCCGTTCGGTTGCCTACCAAACCCTCAGCGAGGTCGATTTCTCCGGCGCCGCCACCGACAGTCTGATCATCACTGGCGGAACGGGCGTCTACCTGGCCATGCTCGTCTCCGATCCCGCCACGATGGGCCCCCTGGATGTCGATCGCGCCCTCCAGCAAGCCGCCTCGGTCACATCCGTCCGCCTGGCTGCCCGGCTCGATATTCCCGAGGCACGTGCCCGGGTCCTGCCAGCCGGGATCGCGATTGTGCAGGCGCTGATTTCCCATGTCCGCCCGCCCCGCATTGAAACCGCCCAGAGCGGCCTGCGTATGGGCCTGATCGTCGATCTGCTCCTGCCCGTTGGTGATCCCACCTCGCGGGGACGATCATGAGCAAGAAGACCAGACACGCAGGAATCAAACGCAACGACACCTTTCGCGATGCCATGTCGGCCGTCATTGGTGAAAACTGGGGTGTCTTGCTGGAGACACTGCCGTCGGGCGAGGACCTGACCGATCCGGAGGCCATACACAAGACGCGGGTCGCATCCCGTCGCCTCCGCGCTGCCATGGATGTTTCCGCCGACGCCTTTCCCAAACCCTGGTATCGCCACCTGCACAAGGTCGCGAAGGAGTCGACCGGCGCGTTTGGTCGCGTTCGCGATACCGATGTCCAGATCGAGGAACTGCAGGCGCTCTTCGTGAAGTTCACGGGCGACGAGCAACTGGCCATTGCCTGGTTGATCGGGGAACTTCAGACCGAGCGCACGCAAGCCTTGCACGATCTTCAGGTCTATGTCGACGGCCTTGCTCCGCGCAAATTGTCCAAAGAGGTCGCCGACCGCTTCCCCACCGGGAAACGGAGCAAGAAGCGATGAGCAAGGCCTGGCCAGTCTCCGATATCAATCCCGGCGGCACCGTGGCCGAAAACGCTCAGCGCATCCTGGCAGTACGGTTTGACGAACTTCTCAGCCATGCAATCTGGACAACTGATGACTCCGCGATCGACGAACTGCACGCCGCCCGCATCTCGGCCAAGCGACTGCGCTACACACTCGAGTTCTTTGCGCCGGTTTACGGTGATCAGGTAACTGCTGCTTTGGATGAACTCACTCGTTTGCAGGACGAGCTCGGTCATGTCCATGATCTTGATGTCCGTATTGATCTCATCGAACATCACCTCGGCCAGCCAGCATCGATCCTGTCCGCGGCGATTCGAAGCGGGCTGGAAGCGCTGCTGAAGAAGGAGCACGCAATCCGCCGTCGCCAGTACCGGGAGGCCCAGTTCACCTGGAACGCGGTCGATCTCCCGGCAATGCGTGACCGGCTTCTCACCACCTGACCTGATTCGCGACAGCAGTCACAGCAAATCCCAAGCCCGGTCCAAACCTGATTGAAGGTGGCCATCTGACCATTCATTCCGGAGCATCTCCTCCGCCGAGATTTGGTCAGGAACTTCCCATGCAATCGTCCATCGATCCGCGCATCCTTGCGATAGCCGCCCAACTCTCGGAGCAGGATGAGGCTGTTCCGGCGACCCGACGCGTTCCGTTCGATCTGGCCCAGATCGCAACCGGCCTCATCGCCCTCTGCTCCCTCGCTATCGGCCTCTTCCGGATCGAACGCCTCGGCACCGCGAATGCCTATTACGCCGCCGCCGTCCGCTCGATGACCGAGAGCTGGCACGCCTTCTTCTTCGCCGCGTTTGATTCGGAGGGCTTCGTCACCGTCGACAAGCCACCCTTGGGACTCTGGATCCAGGCACTCTTCGCCAAGGCGCTCGGGTTCCACGGCTGGTCCATCCTCCTTCCACAGGTCCTCGCCGCGACCGGCTCCGTCCTGCTGATTTCCCACCTCGTGCGCAAGAGTTTTGGTCCGGTGGCTGGCCTGATCGCTGCCGCCTCACTCGCCGTCACTCCAATCACGGTTGCCGCCTCACGCAACAACACGTCCGATACCGTGCTCGTCTTCGTCCTGCTTCTCGCCACCTGGGCGTTACTGCGGTCGATCGAGCGCAATCAGATGCGGTGGTTCGTCGTGGCGATGGCCCTGGTCGGGGTCGGGTTCAACATCAAGATGATGCAGGCCTACCTCGTGTTGCCGGCATTTGTCATGGCCTGGACTCTCGCTCCGGAACCACGTAGCTCGGCTATCCCCAACACCAGCCACGACGGTCTTGTCCAGACAGTCGCCGCCAGAACCCGCCGCCAGGCTATTCGCAATCGATTCGGCGGACTAGTTTTGGGAACGATCGTTCTGCTCATCGTCTCGTTTTCCTGGGCCACCGTGGTCCAACTGATTCCCGACGAGAACCGTCCGTATATTGGTTCCACCGGCGACAACAACATCTTCTCGCTGATCTTCGAATACAACGGCATCAACCGCCTCATCCCGGAAGGCTGGAGCGTCTTCGGGATCACCAATGGCGATGCCTCGAACGCCAGCACCAGCGGTCGCGGCGGTGTCGGCGAGAACGGTCCGGTCGGCATCTTTCGCCTGCTCGATACAAACCTGGGCGGACAGATCGGTTGGCTGATTCCCATCGCGGTCATCGGTCTGATCGTGGCCTGGGGCTGGCGGCAGCTCTGGCGAATCGGCATTGTTCGCACCCACCTGATCCTTTGGGGCATGTGGTTCTTCACCATGGCCGTCTTCTTCAGTGTCGCAGGCTACTACCACCGCTATTACCTGACGATGCTTGGCCCCGCTATCGCCGCCCTGACCGGCATCGGCCTCGTCGCACTCTGGCGGGCCGGACGCAACGGCGGACCGGGCGCGCTCCTGCTCCCCGCCACCCTGATCGCGACAGTTGCCAGCCAGATCCGTCTCCTGCAGGATTACCCGGAGTGGGCCGATCGCCTGACTCCCTGGATAGTCGGCGCAACGGTGTTCGCCGCCATCCCCCTCTCCCCGCTCGCGTTTCGCTCAGTCAATCGCCGCTTCCCGATCCAGCTCCGGACCGCCATGGCCACGCTCGGCATCGCTGCCATCCTGATCGCGCCGGCCACCTGGTCGACCATCACCTCCGCTGAGGCCGCAACTGGCGGATCGCTCCCGGTTGCCGGACCCGATGCCAATTCGGGAGATGGCGGCATGGGAAGTGGCACGTCCTCCCGATCCGGCACGTCCGATGACCTGCTTGCCTATCTCATCGCCAACAAGGGCGACGCGAAATGGCTCGTTGCCGTCAGCAGTGCAAACAGTGGAACCAGCATCATCCTCGAATCCGGACAACCGGTCATGGCCCTCGGAGGCTTCAAAGGGAGCGACCCGATCCTGACGGTTGAGAAGTTCCAGCAGCTCGTCGCGAATGGCGATGTCCGCTTCGTCCTTACCAGCAGCGGCGCCGGTGGCGGTTCAATGGGTGGATCAGGCCAATCCCGCCCCGAGACACAATCCGGCGATGGACCAACCGCGCAAGGTGATCAGGAACGCCCATCCGCATCCGGTGGCTCGGGCACGGTTCGCCCGTCATCCGGTGGCGGCGCCAGCCAGAACCAGATCTTCTCCTGGGTCGAATCCGCCTGCACCCAGGTCACCGATGCCAATCTCTCGACGACCAGCCTCTACGACTGTTCGACCGCCACTACCTGATTCCTGACCCATCGGGCACTGCCGCCCGAGAAAACTCCTCCCCCTTCCCCAGGCAACGGCCCGTCACCATGACGGGCCGTTGTCCTGTCTGTCCTTCCGTATCCGCAAAGGAGCATGCATGTCCCTCACCTTCGGCCGTGTCCCCCATCCGCCCTTCACCGACCGCCTCATCCCCAACAGCCGCACAACTGCCTGGGATGATCTCGGTCCACGCAAGCCCGTCGGTGTCTGTCAGCACACCATGGTTGGCACACTCTGGGGCACGGATGCCTGGTTCCGAACGGGAGGCAAGGCCCTTACCGACTATGGCATTGGTGGCAGCACCGATGGCCCGCAATGGGACGGAGTCATTCTCCGCTGGAACGATCCGCTTGGCCGTAGATCAGGCTGGGCCAATGGCGGCAGCGACGGCCTCGAAGGCGACGGCCCGCTCTTCGTCCGCACCCTCGGCATCAGCGCCATCAATCGCGACCTGGTCAGCATCGAGCGGTCAGACGGCGGTGATATTGAAACTCCCATGTCGCCGAAGCAGTTCGAAGCCATTTGCCAACTCAGCGCGTACTGGTTTGATCAGGCCCAGGTCCCGTGGAACACCTTCCCGGTCAACCCGCATATCGGAAGCGGCATTGTCACCCACTTCCTGCATCGCGAATTCGCGACCAAAGGCTGTCCCTGGGCCGCGGTCGCCGATCAGATCGATCGCATGCAAACGCGCATCAGGGCGATTCTTAATGCAGCTCAGACTGACGACTCGACCACACCGGAAACTGTTTCTCCGCCCGCGCCGGTCCTTCCGAATCATGCCTGGTGGCCACAGGGTTACGGCATCTCCCAGTTGCGTAACCGCTTCGGAGGCCTGCTCCGGCACGATCCGTCGGGAAGCACCCGGATCCTCGGCTTCGATCCCGATGGCGCTATCAGCAATGCCTGGCTCGCCCGTGGTGTCGCTGATCGCCTGCCGGTCGCGAGCCTGCCGGCCGCCCGGGACTGGTGGATCCATTCCCGCGCATCAGGCACATCGCTGGACATCATCACCTTTGATCGCGGCTGGGTCCTGATCCGCAATGAATCCGGCCGTTCCTGGCGCTGGCTCGCCTGATCGCTACAATCGCCCCATGACCTTACCCCGCAGCATCGGCGCCTTCGCCAGCCATCGTCTCAATCCCGTCATCCGCCCGATCGTTCTCCGTCTGCCCGGGATCGGCCTCCTGCGGCACACCGGACGCATTTCCGGCCGTACCTACGAGATCCCGATGGCCGGCTTCCGGCGGTACGGTACTGTCACCTTCGCCCTGACCTACGGCCCCCAGGCAGATTGGGTCCGCAATGTGGTCGCGTCAGGAACCTGCACCTTCACCGACGGCAGCCATCTCTTGACGCTGGTCAATCCGCGGTTGGTGCACGATCCGTCGCGGGCCAGATTCCCTCGGCTGTTCCGGTTCCCCCTCGGTCTGATGCGGATCTCCGACGCCTTGATCATGGACATCCAGAGCTAACGCACCTACCCCAGGCTTTGACAGATCTCGGACAGGAGCCGTTCCGCCTCATCCTGCGCCTCGCCCATCGTCCAGCCATGACCACGATCCCAGGCCGCCGCAAACGCATCGTCACCAAGCAAAGCGCGCACCTCGGACGTGACTCGCGCATAAAGTGCACGCTCCGGCATGTTCGCATCAGGTTTGCCGGTCCGCTCGCGGATCCCCGCCGCACAGCCAAACGCCGCTGCGCTTTCATCGGGTCGTCCGGTCCGTGCCGCCAGAACTGCCAGATCGGATATCGCCCCGGCCAGATCCTCCCACGCTCCGGCATCCCACGCCGGGTGACCACCGACCTGGGCGGCCTGAATCCGCAGATCCAACGCCTCGACCAGATTGTTGGCGGAGGTGCGCACATCGCCGAAATCGCCCGCGATCAAGCCGAGGTACTCGAGCGAGGCTGCCACTCCCCACGGATTCCCGCGCTCACGATGCAGGCGCAAGGCCTCGCTGCAGATCGCCTGCGCCTCCGTCAGATTGCCACGATGCCACGCGATCGCGCCCAGATAGTTCAGGCAAATGGCAGCGTTGGTCGTGTGGCCGATCGACTGAAACGCCTCGACCCCGGCCGCGAAAGCAGGTTCGGCCGGAATCGTCGCCCCCTGCACCAGGTACGACATCCCCAACAGCATCTGCGAGCATCCGATCCACCACTGGTCAGGTTCAGCAACGGGAGTGTTCAGACTCTCGCGCAGCAAGTCAATGGCTGCTTCGTTGTCGCCGCCAAAGTGCTGCAGCATGCCCGCCGCCATGAGCGTCGGCTGCAGGATTTCCGGCGCAACCGATCGATTGGCCAGCGCTCGCCCAAGCCAGAACTGACCTTCAGTGATCGGTCCACGCACATACCAAAACCATCCGAGTCGGGTCGCCAGCGCGTGCAGATCAGACGCGGGACCATGCTCGTTTAGCCACCGCAGAGCCGCCCGCCAGTTGCCTCGCTCCCGTTCCATTTCCGCAAAGTGATGCCACTGCTCCTCAGCCCCACCATCCCGAAAAACCCGCGCCGCGCGATCGGTCAATGCCTGCACCCAACGGACGAACCCCCGATGGATTGATTCCGAGTCGGCGGAGGCCTCCAGTTCCGCAAATCCAAAACTTCGAATGATGAACAGCATCGCGTAGCGCGGTTCGGCCCCGTCGACGGACGCAGTCCGGATCAGGTTCTTGTCGATCAGTGACGACACCAGCTCCAGCGTCGTGAATGCATCGAATCCATGACTGTCGGCAAGCACGGCCTCGGCCGCAGCGAGCGTGAATCCCCCCTGGAACACGGCGAGTGCGCGAAACGCAGTTCGCTCGTCCGGTTCCAGCAGGTCATAACTCCACTGAATCGTCGCGCGGATGTTTTGCTGCCGCGCATCCAGATCGCGTGGTCCGCCCGAAAGCAAATCGAGGTTACGGCCAAGCCGATCGCGCAATGCATCTGGCGCCAGCACCTTGATCCGCGCCGCCGCCAATTCGATGGCCAGCGGCAGACCATCCAGCAACCGGCAAACATCCCCGATCTCCACCAGCTGAGTCGGAGTCGGCGCAAATGCGGGATGCACGGCCCGCGCCCGGTCGAGAAACAGCGCCACCGCCGGATCGTGGATATCTCCTGACCCTGCGGCAACCGGAAACGGCCGAATCGGAATCTCCCGTTCTCCGCGCAGCCGCAACGAGGAGCGGCTCGTCACCAGGATCGACATCTGCGGAAAGTCCTGAATGAGTTCCGCAACCACGGTCGCGACATTTGGCAGATGCTCGAGATTGTCGAGAATGACCAGCAATGGCGCAGGTTCAGCAACCTGCGCCTGTGACGACGCACGCAACCCCGTCGCGTTCAAAACTGCCGATCGCACCAGTCCGGAGTCCTGAATCGCGGCGAGCGGCACAAAAACCGTCCCGCCGGCAAAGCCGGAGTTTGAGCTTGCGCCGATCTCGATGGCCATCCGCGTCTTCCCAACGCCACCTGGCCCAGTCAAGGTCACCAGCCGCTCTCCCTGATCGATCAGGAGGTCGAGAACCGTGGCCACCTCGGTTTCCCGCCCCAGCAATGGATACGGTGGCGTGGGAATGTCGTGAACCGGAGCCGGCGCCGAAACGGACGGTTCATTCCGGCCCGATTCCCGCAATTGTTCGCGCGCGAAGGCGTCCAGCCCGAGTGCATCCGCCAGAGATGTGATCGTGATTGGGTGCGGCCTCGTCCGTTTGCCACGTTCGAGGGCGCTGACCGCATCTCGGCTCAATCCTGACTTTTCGGCCAGCGCCTCTTGCGTTAGCCCGGCTCGCTCACGCAGCTCCCGAAGGCGCTCACCAAACGATCCGGTTCCAGCTGTTGCATCCCCGTGCATGCCATTAGCTCGTTTCGCCGAGTTCAACGGCAGCGAGAATCACCGCGGAAATCTCGAGCGCGATCGTCAAGGCCTGCTCGCCCAGCAGGGTCAGTCCCTCTGCATATGCGTCCTGTGCGTCGGCTGCTCCAACAGCCGTCCTGGCGATCTGTTCGGCCGTCTCGTAGGTCAGACGCTCCGGCAGATTGGCCCGGCTCCTCCCCACCTGCTTCCACGATGCCAACGCCGCGCCAAACAGCAGTACAGCGTCTTCACTGTGCTCCGTTCGACTGGCAAGCACCGCCAGATCGGCCAACGCCGCCGCGGCGTCATCCCAGACCCCCGCCTGCCATCGTTGCTCATTGCTATCACGCACCGGATCACCCGGATCTCGTTGTGTCTCGGCCCACCGCAGCCGCAAACTCTCATGCTCGGCGCGAGCCGCCGCCGGCAAATCACCCTGTTCGCCGGCCACCAGACTGAGATACCCAAGGCCAGTCGAAAGCCACCAGCGGGCCGACTGCTGGCGCTGCAGGTCGATCGATCGCTCCAGGAACTGTCGGGCCTGCTCCAGCTCGCCGGTGCCCCAATGCGCCACACCCAAATGACCGAGTGCCAGCGATGCATTAATCATGTGCGGAATCGACTCGAACAGGTCCAGTGCGTCCCGCAAATACGGTTTCGCTTCGGCATAGTTGCCGCTCGATTCCTCGACCAGGCCCAGCAGCAAGAAAGCGCTGGCAAAGGTCCACGGATCACGGTCGAGGGCCTGCAGCGCCAGACTCTCCAGAAGCGCCGCCCGTCCCAGATCAAGATCGCCGCTGAAATACGCCAACATCCCCTGACCAACGAGTGCCGCCGCCAGCGTCCTGTCACTCACCTCCGATCGATCCTGTGCCAGCGCCCTGGCCAGCCAGGACTGGCCCTCACGCAACGGTCCCCGCACATACCAGAACCAGGCCAGATCGTTGGCCATCTGCAGCAACCGGGTTGTCTCATGGTGTTCGAGGAGCCATGACAGGGCCAGGCGCCAGTTGCCACGCTCCATTTCCAGCGTCGCGAAGTGCTCCAGCTGGGCGTCGGCCGCCTCGTCGCGGAACGAAACCGTCGCGTGGCTGATCACACCGGAAATCCACGTGACCATCGCCGCATGGACGCGATCGGCGTCGGCCGATGCCTGTAACTCGGCCAGGCCAAAGCTGCGGATCGTGAACAGCATTAGAAATCGCGGATGTGTCGCATCCAGCGTGATCGGTCGCACGAGGTTGTTGTCAATCAGCGACGAGACAATCTCCAGCGTACCGAACTCGTCCAATCCGAGGACCGCCCCGAGCACGGCCTCCGCAGCCTGCATCGTGAATCCGCCGCTGAACACCGAGAGCGCTCGAAACGCTGCCTTCTCCGTCGGATCGAGCAGGTCGTAACTCCAGGCAATCGCGGCCCGAATGCTCTGCAACCGGATTTCCTGGTCTCTCGGCCCTCCGGCCAGCAACTGCAAACTGTGATCGAGCCGCTCCAGAAGTGCCTCTGGCGGCAACACCTTCACCCGCGCCGCCGCGAGTTCGATGGCCAACGGCAGACCGTCCAGCCGCTGGCAAATAGCCTCGATCGCCCGGATATTGCGCGGTGCATTCGAAAAGCCCGGGTCAACCGCCCGCGCCCGTTCCAGAAACAAATCGATCGCGTCCTGTTCCGGGTTCGTGGCATCCACGGCGAATGGCTGTAACGGATAGACGCGCTCGCCCTGCAGGCGCAGAGGCGCCCTGCTCGTCACCAGAACAGTCACATCTGGAGCACTCGCGACCAGTTGCGCGATAACCCCCGGCGCGCCGGACAA
>JAPXRQ010000082.1:0-12080 GCA_033813515.1 Thermomicrobiales bacterium | reverse complement strand
GCGCGATGCGTTCGAGCGACATCGATCCGATGTTGGTGTGCGCGGTGCGTATGTGACGACGGGATTGTGCGCAGGCGTGGACCTGATCCTGTGGGTGACGGCAGAGGATTGCGATCAGATCCAGGGCCTGGCAATCGACCTCGAGGCGTCACTTGATGGGCGTCTGGAAATGACGCAGGTCTATCTAGGTGTGGCATCGATGAGCCAGTACGATCCGGAGCACGGGCCTGCGTTTCTGCGCGGACTTGAACCGCGGGACTACCTGAGCGTGTATCCGTTCACCAAGACGCCCGACTGGTTTCTGTTGCCTTTCGAGGAGCGGCGGGATCTGATGATTGAGCACGGTCGCATGGGCAAGGAATTCCCAACGATTTTGACGAATACGGTCAATTCGTTCGGGATTGCCGATCAGGAGTTCATCGTGGCCCTGGAGGACGATGATCCGGCGGTGCTGGTCAAGATGGTGCAGCGCTTGCGGGCGGCCGAGGTGCGCAAGTACACCGCGGTGGACACGCCGATCTACCTTGGTCGCCGACGTGACCTGACGGAAGCGCTGGCGATCGCGCTAGGTTAGGCGACTGTTGCTCAATGCGCTGTCGCAAGTGCCGTTCGTCGACAGTTTCTGAAGGGGTAGCACGGCCGGGCTGGGCAAGCGGACTATAATCCGAACATGAGTACGCATCGTGTTCGGGGTGATCGACCCGACTTTTCCAAACGCCTGTCTGCCCTGCCAACGCAACCCGGCGTTTACATCATGAAGAGTGCGGCCGGCGATGTGATTTACGTCGGCAAGGCGATGGCGCTGCGGAATCGCGTGCGGTCGTATTTTCAGAATCCACGTGGACTCGATCCGAAGACGCGGGAACTGGTCGGACAGATTGCTGATTTCGAAGTAATCCGCACCGATACGGTCGCCGAAGCACTGATTCTCGAAAACGAACTGGTCAAGCGTCACCAGCCGAAATACAACATTCGGTTGAAGGACGACTCGTCCTATCCCTATCTCAAGATTACGGATGAGGAATGGCCGCGGGTGATTTCGACGCGGAACATCGTCAAGGATGGCGGTCGCTACTTCGGTCCGTATACCTCGGCCGGGAAGGCATACGAGACGCTCAACCTCCTGAACCGCCTCTTTCCCTACCGCAAATGCGAGCAGAAGATCACGGGACACGAGCAAGTGTGCCTGTACTACCACATGAAGCAGTGTGCGGCGCCATGCATTGGGGCGGTCGATCATGAGACGTACATGAATCTGATTGATGCCACCTCGCTGTTCCTTAATGGCCGCGGCGATGAAATCCTGGCTCCGCTGGAAGAAGAAATGCAGCAGGCCTCGGATGGCTGGAACTTCGAGCGGGCGGCGGAACTGCGGGACCGGATCAAGGCAGTTCGTCACGTGCTCGAACGGCAGAAGGTCGTCAATGTGCGTGGCGACACGATCGATGTCATTGCGGTGGCGCAGGGACCAGGTGGCGATGCCGGGGTGCAGGTTTCGTTCATCCGCAATGGCAAGACGCTCGGCAGCGAGTTCTTTCAGATGCAGGCGATGATTGATGACACGCCGAGCGCGATTATCTCGACATTCATTTCCCAGTTCTATGCGGAAGCAGCGCTTGTGCCGGGGACGATCATCATCCAGCATCCGGTTCCGGTGGACGACGAGGGCTTGTTGACTGAGTGGCTGGCCGAGCGACGAGGTCGCCCGGTTGAGCTGCTGGTGCCACAGCGCGGTGAGCGTCGGGCTCTGGTCGGGATGGTCGCCAAAAGTGCGTCGGACAATCTGGAGCAGCACCGGATCAAGCACCTGTCCGACGAGATGAAGATCACGGCGGCACTGACCGAGTTGTCGGAAGCGCTGGAGTTGCCACGCATGCCGAGGCGGATCGAGTGTTTCGACATCTCCAATATTCAGGGAAGCAATCCGGTCGCGAGCATGGTCGTGTTCGTTGACGGACGTCCGGCGAAGAAGGAGTACCGCAAGTTCTCCATCAAGACGGTGGATGGGCCGAACGATTTCGCCTCCATGCGAGAAGTGATCACCCGGCGGTTTCGACGGGCGAAAGAAGCGGAAGAGGAAGATGCCAAGTGGGCTGACCTGCCTGATCTCGTCATCGTCGATGGTGGGAAGGGGCAACTGAGTTCGGCGGTTTCGGCGTTGGCAGCAATCGACATGCAGGTCTCGATTTGTGGTCTGGCCAAGGAGAACGAGGAGTTGTTCCTGCCCGGGCGAAGCGAATCGATTCTGCTAACCCGAGATTCGCAGGCGCTGTTCCTGGTGCAGCGGATTCGGGATGAGGCGCACCGGTTTGCGGTGACCTTCCATCGCGCGAAGCGATCCAAGGCGGCACTGCAATCTGGCCTGGATTTGGTTCCGGGCGTCGGTCCGGCACGGCGAAAGGCGCTCATCAAGGCGTTCGGATCGGTGCGGGGTGTGCGGGAGGCAAGTGTCGACGAAATTGCCAAGGTGGACGGAATTTCGACGAAGCTGGCACAACAGATCAAGGCAGGGTTGTAATCGGTCATCAGGTCGCGTTCAGTTTGGGAGGTCCCGCCTGGATGCGTTTGGCAAGCGCTGCCTGCCGGTCAGCCGGGATTTCGAAGCCCGACCAGTCTGATTCGAGCCACCAGGTTGCGCCGGCATCGGCAAACGGCTGGATGATGTCGGAGGCGTCTTCGGGCGGAGTCGTGCCTTCAGCAACGAAGTCGAATTCCTCTCCCGCCCCGCCCCGCTCGCGCAGCCAATCCAGCATCGGCCCAACTTCGTCCGCTGATGCGCGATCCCAATGATCGTCGCGCCAGACGTTGGGGAGGAGGCCGTCGCAGCGCAGGATCCGTTCCATCGATTTTGGCCGAGGCCAGGCGCCGACCGTCCAGATCGGGATGTGGCGCTGGACGGGTTGAGAGGTAACAGCGAGATCTGTGCGGCCGGAGAGGTCGATCTTGTAATGCGAGCCGGAGTACGCCAGTTCGCCGTTCCAAAGTCCGCGAATGAGATCAATGCCTTCATCCAGCATCTCGGCCCGGATTTTGCGATCGAGTTCGTCTCCGGTTGTGCCAAGGAAATCGTCGACGGCGCCAAGTCCAACGGCAAGAATGGCGCGTCCATTTGAGATCTGGTCCAGGGTGAGGACCTGGCTGGCGACCTTCCATGGCCGACGCCATGGAAGCGGGGTGAGCATGGTGCCGAGTTTGACATGACTGGTGCGGGCGGCCATCGCACCGAGGAGCGTCCAGGCGTCGATCCCATAGGCGGCCTCCCAGACAAAGACGCCGTCCCACCCGTGTTGTTCAGCGAGGAGAGCGAGTTCCAGTTGCTCTGCGGCAGTTCCGGATGGGATGACGTAGCCGAATCTCAATCGTGGTTTCTCCTTCAGTTTCCACCAAGGCAAGGGGCGATAATAGCACTCAACGAATTGTCTGTGGACGATCGGGAGCAGCACGTGATCGAAAACGAGAGCCGGGGGGCGGTGGTATTTGCTGCTTCGGCGACGCGGGCTATTGAGATGGCGGCCGAGATGCTGCGGGATGGCGGATTGGTTGCGCTACCGACCGATACGGTCTACGGCGTGGCGGCGGCATGGCGTCAGGTCGATGCGCTGGATCGCCTCTTCTCGGTGAAGGGGCGAGACCGGGCGAAATCAATTCCTGTGCTTGTCTCTTCTATTGAAGCGATGGATCGAGCCGGGATTGCGGTTGCAGCAGATGTGGCGCTGCTGCTGGATCAGTTCTGGCCAGGAGCGTTGACCGTCGCGATCAAGGCGCCTCCGGGTACTCCGCCAGCGCTGGTCGCCGCGGATGGCACGGTTGGTGTGCGCATGCCGAACCACCGTCTGGCGATCGAGGTAATAGAAAAGGCCGGTGGACTCGTCGCGTGCACATCAGCGAATGTGAGCGGGGAGGATCCTGCGACTTCAGCTCAGGACGTCTTTGCAGCACTCGGCGCTCATCTCGAGGGGATTCTGGATGGCGGCAGGGCCTACGGAGGCGTGCCATCGACCGTGATCGGCTTTGCAGGACAGGAGCTCATCGTTCATCGGGCTGGTGCGATCGAGGTCGATGCCATCCATGCCGTTTGGAACGAGGTTCGCGCCTGATTGGTGATGCCTCGCGGTCGTTCCACTATTGGGCAATTTGCTGAGAAACGGTTAGGATGCCAGCGAAAGGAGCGGGGATGAGTTCGTTGTCTGGCGACGCTGCAAACAAACAGGATGTGACGCACGCTGGAGAACGCCGAGATCCGCGACTGGACCCGTCCCAGACTGGCGGAACGGTCCTTGAGGCTGTGCATCCTCCTGCATATGGCCGCGGCCTGATTGTCAGTGTCATTGCGGCGGCGGTTGTGTTCGCGCTGGCCATTTTCGCGTCGGGTGGCGAAGAGTCGTTCACCGGCGTGCCGATGACGCAAACGACAGGTGCGCTCTTTTGGGGCCTGACGGTGCTGGCGGTCGCGCTTATTGGGTTCGGCGCACAATATGCCGAGGGAGTGGCGACGAAGGTTGCCGTCTCACTCGGGCAGGACGCTCGGCCGGCTCCGTTCCCAAGTGCATGGGCGATACCGGCGGTATCGATGGGTGTGGCGCTTCTGTTCGTCGCCACCTATCACAACCGCATGATGCTGATTGTTGGTCCACTGATCGCATTCTTTGGCGTGGCGGGCGGACTCTTTGCGCGCGACCTGATGGAGGATGTGCACGAGGAGACCGAGCGAACAGCGGCGCTGATCCATACGGTTGTGGTCCACGCGATCGCATTCCTTGGTCTTAGCGTTGTCTACATGAACCGCATGTCGGGCTGGATTGGCGGGCCGCTGGTCTTCCTGATCACTGCAGCCCTGATCTTTGAGTATCTCGATCAGGCTGATCTGACCATCCCGGTGCGGATGCTCTATGGCTTGCTTTCGGGCGGCGTGATGGTGCTCGCGCTCCTGGCGGTGTCGTGGTGGCCGACCTATGGCTGGACGGGCGGAGCGGCCCTTCTGATCGTGTTCTACATCCTCGCGTCGATGTGCACGGCGCGCGGTGCGGGCAGATCTGTTCGTGAACGCGATCTGTTCGAGTATGCCGGTATCTTCCTGATCGGCATGATTGTTCTCGCGTTCACGGTTTAGGCGGCGATTGATGGCGAAGACGGGCGAAACCGAGAAGCAGCTGTTCGATCTGTACGATCAACTCGATCGCATTGAGGAACTGCTGGAAGATATGAGTGATCTCGGAATCACGTCCCAGGCTGAAGCCGAGACCAGGCTGGCCGAGCTTAACGCCAAGATCGATCAACTCGAATCCGACTAACGCAGGTTCACGACCGACAGACGAGGCATTTCTGATGACGATGGACATGTTTGAGGCCCGTCGTGCAGATGAGACCTTGCGTCGGGCTCCGCTGGCGACCCGCATGCGGCCGGCGACGCTTGATCAGCTCGTGGGGCACGAGTCGGTCGTCGGTCCGGGCACGTTGCTACGCAAGGCCATCGAGGCAGACCGCCTCTCGTCGATCATCCTGTGGGGTCCTCCGGGCGCGGGCAAAACAACGCTGGCCCGAATCATTGCCGGGACCACCGAGGCAACATTTGTTCAGCTCAGTGCGGTGACGTCTGGTGTTGCCGATTTGCGCGCGGCGATCAAGGAGGCCAAGGACCGGCTGGGGATGAGCGGGCAGCGGACGGTGCTCTTCATCGACGAGATCCACCGATTCAACAAGGCGCAGCAGGATGCAATCCTGCCGCACGTTGAAGACGGGACAGTGACGCTGATCGGTGCGACAACGGAGAATCCCAGCTTCGAAGTGAATTCCCCGCTCCTCTCCCGCTCACGCGTGATTGTGCTGCAGGCTTTGCGTGACGAAGACATCCGCAAACTCGCCCTGCGTGCTCTGGACGATACAGAGCGAGGGCTGGGCAAGTACCACCTGACGATTACCGATGACGCGCTTGATCACCTGGTGAACTTCGCGAATGGCGACGCCAGGTTTGCCCTGAACACTCTGGAATATGCATCGACCGCGGCGACGGACGAGATCACGCTCGAAATGGTGGCGGATGCGGCTCAACGGCGGGCGGCAACCTACGACAAAAGCGGCGACGACCATTTCGATGCAATTTCGGCGCTGCACAAAACCATGCGCGGATCCGATGCAGACGCAGCGATGTACTGGCTGGCGCGGATGCTGGAGCGCGGTGATGACCCACTTTATGTCATTCGGCGCGTGATTCGTTTCGCGACCGAGGATATTGGTCTGGCCGATCCGCAAGCGTTGCAAATCTGCATGGCAGCGCAGCAGGCGGTGCACTTCCTGGGGATGCCTGAGGGCGCATTGGCGATTGCTGAAGCGGTTGTTTATTGCTCACTTGCACCCAAGAGCAACGCGATTTACGTCGGCTACGGAAACGCACGCTCGGATGTCGAATCCAGCCGCAATGATCCCGTTCCCGATCACCTGCGCAATGCACCCACCGGTCTGATGAAGGATCTGGGATTCGGGCAGGGCTACCGATACGCGCACGATTTTGAAGGCGGCGTGATCGGACAGCAGAACCTGCCGGCATCGCTCGGCCAACGCCACTACTATCAACCGACCGATCGCGGGTTCGAACAGGAATTGGGCCAGCGCATGGACCGAATCCGCGAGATTTACAGGCAGACCTTGCCATCGCCCACCAAGGAGCAGTCATGACGACGTATGTGCAACCAGTCAAGCGTTCATACGACCGGTTGCTGGATCAGAGCCGACCAATCGCGATCGAAACAGGAACGATGCCCGCAGCAGAGGGTTCGGCGACGATCTCGATTGGGCAGACGGTTGTGTTGTGCTCGGCATCGGTTGAGGAACGGACCCCGAAGTGGATTACGCAGCGCGGTCGCGGCTGGGTGACGGCTGAGTACGGCATGCTGCCTCGGGCGACGAAAGAGCGGACACCGCGCGAGGCCGTCAATGGCAAGCAGGGCGGCCGCACGGTCGAAATTCAGCGCCTGATTGGTCGATCGCTGCGTGCGGTGATCGATTTGGACAAGCTTGGTGAGCGACAGATTCTGCTCGATTGTGATGTTTTGAGTGCGGATGGCGGCACGCGCTGTGCGTCGATCACTGGTGCGTATGTTGCGCTGGCGTTGGCGATTCGCAAGCTCGTTGAACAGAAGCGAATCCGGGAAGACCCGCTGCTCGGCCAGATCGCTGCGATCAGTGCCGGTGTCGTGAAGGGCGTGCCGATGCTCGACCTGGACTACTCCGAGGATTCGGCAGCGGATGTCGACTTCAATGTTGTCATGACCGACGCGAACGCGTTTGTTGAGATTCAAGGGACGGCCGAAGGGGCCGCATTCTCGCCAGCGACGCTGCAGGAGATTCTCTCGCTGTCGTCGATTGGACTGGCTCAGTTGTTTGAGGCCCAGCGGTCCGCGCTGCAGTCGGCGACCTGACAACTCGATACAATTCGCGAAAGACAGACTCATTTGCCGATTCGCTCAAGGACGCACACATGAGCACGACCAAGTTCGTTCTGACCGAAGACGATTTGCCACGCCAGTGGTACAACATCGCCCCTGATCTTCCGAATCCTCCCCTGCCGCCACTGCATCCCGGAACGCTGCAACCTGTCGGACCAGCCGATCTCGCTCCCCTCTTCCCAATGGAAGTGATCAAGCAGGAAGTTGCGACGGACCGGTACATCGATATTCCGGATCCTGTGCTGGATGTTTACCGGCTGTGGCGTCCGACTCCGCTCTATCGCGCGCATCGCCTGGAGCAGGCATTGGAACTGCCAGAGCGGGTTCGTATCTTCTACAAATATGAAGGTGTCAGTCCGTCGGGAAGTCACAAACCAAATACCGCCGTTCCGCAAGCGTTTTACAACCAGCAGGAAGGTGTGAAGCGGATTGCGACCGAGACCGGCGCTGGTCAATGGGGAAGCTCGTTGGCAATGGCGTGCCAGCTCTTCGGCATCGAGCTCAAGGTCTACATGGTCAAGATTTCGTACGCGCAGAAGCCGTATCGGCGCGCGCTGATGGAAGCGTGGGGAGCAACCTGCGTTCCGTCGCCGAGTCCGGACACGAACGCCGGGCGACAGATTCTGGCTGCCAATCCTGATTCGACGGGATCGCTCGGGATCGCCATTTCCGAGGCCGTGGAAGATGCTGCCATGCGCGACGACACCAAATACGCGCTTGGATCGGTTCTGAATCACGTGCTCATGCATCAGACCGTGATCGGTGAAGAGGCCCTCAAGCAGCTCGATATGGCCGATGCCTGGCCGGATGTCGTGATTGGATGCGCTGGCGGCGGATCGAACTTCGCCGGGCTGACCTTTCCGTTCATCAGGCACAAACTTGAAGGCAAGAATGTTCGGATCGTCGCCGTTGAGCCGGCGGCCTGCCCAACCATGACAAAGGGTGTCTACGCCTACGATTTCGGCGACACCTCGAAGCTGACCCCACTGGTCAAGATGCACACCCTTGGTCATGGCTTCGTCCCGGCCGGAATTCATGCCGGTGGTCTGCGGTATCACGGCATGGCGCCGCTCGTCAGCAATCTGCTCGATTCAGGGCTGATCGAGGCGAAGGCCGTGAACCAATTGGCGGCCTTTGACGCGGCGATTCAATTCGCCCGCACCGAAGGCATTCTGCCGGCACCCGAGCCCACGCACGCCATTCGGGCAACGATCGACGAAGCGCTGGCCGCGAAGGAATCGGGCGAGACCAAAACCATCCTGTTCGGACTGAGCGGTCACGGCAACTTCGATCTGGCGGCGTACGACAGTTATCTGAGCGGTTCGCTGCAGGACTACGAGTATCCGGCTGAGGCGATCGCCGAGGCGATGCGTGATCTGCCTGAGGTGCCGGCCTGATGATCATCGAGCACGACGGGCAGATTCCCCGGATTCATCCGAGCGCGTACATCGCCCCAAATGCGGTTGTCTCGGGCGATGTCGAGATCGGCGCCGAGAGCCGCATCCTGTTTGGAGCGGTGATCACCTCCGATGGTGGACCGGTCCGAATTGGTGGGCGCGTGACTGTGATGGAAAACGCGGTGGTCCGGGGCAGGCAGCGCTTCGGCACCCTGATTGGCGATTTCAGTCTTGTTGGGCCGCATGCTCATCTGAACGGGACACGCATTGGCGCCAAGGTGTTTATCGCGACTGGTGCCTCGCTTTTTCCGGGATCAGTCATCGGCGATCGCGCTGTTGTGCGGATCAATGGCATCGTCCAAGTCAACACCCACTTGCCGGCTGATGGGGTCGTCCCGATCGGCTGGGTCGCCCTTGGGCACCCGGTATCGATCTTGCCACCCGAACAGCACGACGAGATCAGCCGGTTGCTTGGTCAGTTGCGGTTTCGGGAGACGGTCTACGGAGTCGATTCGGAGTACGACTCTGACCCCGAAGGCTCGCTGATGCCGACCATTGCCGAGCGCAATGCCATGCTGTTCGGTCGCCACACCCGGGATCGCATCGTCGGATAACGTCCGATTCACACCACCACAGGAGTGCGTCGGCCGTGGTTGATGCGGTGCAATCGGTCTGGCGGACGCTGGACGTGCAGACCTGGCAGCTGATCGCAGCGATTGCAGCCGTCCTGATTGGCGGGGTGATCGGCGGATTGACCGGCTTTGGATTCGGTCTGGTGATTGTGCCGGTTTTGCTGATGCTCTTCCCGCCGGCATCGGTCGTTGTGCTCTCCAAAGGGCTCGGCGTGGCATCCGGCTTTCCGATTCTGGTCGAGGACTGGCGGATGGCCAGGTTCCGGATGATCGGGGCGATGATCGTGCCGGCGATTCCCGGGTTGATCGTCGGAGTGCTGATTCTGCAGCACAGTGATCCGGCAGTCATCAAACTGATCGTTGGGGTGGCCGTTACTGTCTTCGCGGTGATCATCAGCCGGGGATTCATTATCCCCGGGATCAGAAGTCGGATCGCACCGGTGGTGTCCGGATTCCTGAGCGGTGTGCTGGGCACATCGAGCGGGATTCCCGGACCGCCAGCGGTGATTTACCTGTCGGACAAGCAGTTAACTCCGCGGATCTTCCGGGTGTCGATTACCGCCTACTTCTTCGTCATCGACATCATCGGTGTGGCGTTGGTAACGCGGACCGGCAAGGTGGGTTGGCGTGAGGTGACGATAGCGCTGGTCCTCCTGCCATTTGCGTTGGGTGGGAGGCGGATTGGTCAGCGATTGTTGAAGCGGGTTGATCCGGTCCAGTTCAGGATGATCACATTGCGCCTGTTGATTGTGACCGGTGTTGTGGCAGCCGTGACGGCCGTGCTAAGCCTGTGGTGAGCGACGGGCATCCCAGCGGCGGCGCACCTCGGCCTTGATCTCATCGCCATTCTCGCGCCAGATGTGAATTGCAGACGGAGCGATCGAGATGAGGATGACGAGCGCAATGATCGGAAGCAGGTATTTGTCCACACCGGGAATGTAGCTCCCGAGGAAGTAACCGGCGAGCGTGACGCCGACTGCCCAGACGAGACCGCCGAGCAGGTTGAAGCGCAGGAACTTGCGGTATTCCATCTGGCTGGCGCCGGCGACCATGGGGATCATGGTGCGGACGATTGGCATGAATTTGCCGAGGAGGATGGCGCGGCCACCGTGTTTGTTGAGGAATTCCTGTCCCTTGATGGGGTACTCGGGCTTGAAGATGCGAGATTCGGGACGCGTGAAGAGACGTTTCCCGAGGCGGTGGCCGATGTAATAGCCCGTGTTATCGCCAAGGACTGAGGCGGCAAAGACGAGCGTACAAAGCAACGCGATCTGGAAATAGTCCTGGCTGGCGAGGAACCCGGCCGTGAAGAGCAGGCTGTCTCCAGGGAGAACGATTCCAATGAAGAGACCGGTTTCGGCGAAGATGGCAAGGAAGACGCCAATGTAGCCGACGGTGCGGATGATGTGTTCGATATCGATGTGTGGCATGCGATGAGGGGCCCTGTTGGGACGAACGGGAGTCAGACGCGGATCGCCTGCACAACGCTGGAGGCGGGCGCAGTATACCCCGTGCGCATAGGCGAAATCAGGACGGGGCGGGGCCAAAAAGGTTGAGCCAAAGCCAGCGTGCGGCCCATGAGCGACCCGGACGCCACTGCTCCGAGAGTTGGTCAAGTGTCTTCAGGGTGAGATCGGGATTGGCGTACGCGTGTTTGGCGGCGCGGAGCAGGGCGACATCGCCCGTTGGATGTGCATCATCGGCGCCGAAACCCCAAAGCAGAATGGACTCGGCTGTCCAGCGACCGACCATCGGGAGCGTCATGAGGGCGGCAATACCAGCGTCGTCGTGGGCGGCCAGGTCCGGCTCGGCGATCAACTTGCCATCGACGGCCAATTGGGCGATGACATGTATGGCGATGGCGCGCCTGGTGGTGACCCCGCATTGACGGATGAGGTCCGGGGTGGCGGCAGCGAGTTGGGGCATGGTGGGGAATGGGTAGAACTGGCGGTCGTTGATCTCGAGTGGTGGATTGAGAAGCGCGCAAAGTTTCCGCTCGAAGACAGCTGCCGCCTGAACCGAGACCGACTGGCCGATGATCGCAGTGATGATGGCTTCGTCGAGTGAGGCGTTCGACCAGGGACGCATCCCGGGCCAGGTAGCGGCAATTTTCTGGATGACGGGGTCGCCGGCGATGACCGGCGTGCGATTGATGCCGAGGACCCGTTCAGCCCACCGTGTATGGTCGAGACCGGAGCGATCGGTAGAGATTGTGATCGCTCCGGAGGCTTGACGGATGAGGCGAACGATCGGGCCGACCTCATCCTGGGCAACCGTGATCAGGGTGCTATCCAGCCAGTCATGATTCGGCCATCGTCCCCTCCCCCAAGCGATGGGAGCGACCGTTTGGGCAAGATCGAAACCAGGGGCGGTGGGGATGGTTTGTGTCTGCATCATTACCGGACATTGTGGCAGGTTGCCCGGCTCGACCGCTATCCGTAAGTGATCAGGACGCGAGGTCGCTGCTGATGCGGTAGACCGGACCCTCAGGTTGGTAGGCGGCGACGAAGTCCTCGTCGATCAGCACGGTGCCGAGTCCATCCGAGACGGTGCGATGAATCGAAACGGTGACACCATCGCGGGCGGGCTGGTACTCGAGTTCGGTGCCA
>JAPXRQ010000081.1:0-12191 GCA_033813515.1 Thermomicrobiales bacterium | reverse complement strand
CCCAACCCGGTGCTGGTCGCCGGGAGCTAAAGGTCCAGGCTTCTCATACGAAGTGCACTTGTATGTTGAGGGTGTCACTTTTTTGTAAGGTGATCCACGCAGTCACCGGCGATCGAGAAGTGCAGTGGTCTTTGACGACCGTCCTTTAGTTCGATCCCGGTGATTGAGTGTGGAGGCGTCGTCTCCCACCCTCGAACGGTTACCTGGGCTCCATTAGACAGACGCCCGCATTCACAAGGACGAGGTTCGACGCCGTCTCCAGCCTACCACTTCACCCAGGTCTGGAGGACCGCATGAGCCCACATCTTCCGGTTGCCTATGGCATTGACATCGGAAAGCAGTTTCTCGATCTCGCTCGTTCGGATACGGCCGAGACTCTTCGGGTTGCGAACACGCCAGCCGGTCATCTGCGCATTCTGGAGCTGGTCGGCGAGCGACCAGAGGCGCTGATTGTGCTGGAACCAACCAGTCGCTATCACCGGCAGTTGGTCGCAACCTTGACGGCGGCCGGGAGGCAGCCAGCGGCCATCAATCCCTACCAGGCACGGCACTATGCCAAAGGCATGCGCAAACGTCTCAAGTCCGATGCCGCCGATGCGCGGGTGCTTGCCGACTACGGAGCCAGAGTGCAACCAACTCCGCGGCCGCTGCCGTCGGAGACCGAGGACCTGGTCGCTGATCTGATCACGCGCCGGGAAGATCTCGTCGCCGCCAAGGCCGCCGAACAAACACGCCTCGATGTGGCCAGCCGTGACTGGGAACGTGCGTCGATTGAGCGGCACATAGCGTTCCTGGCAGGCGAAATCAGAAGCCTTGACCAGATGCTTAAGGCGACGATCCGACAGGATCAAAACGCGTCCAAACGCAATGCCATCCTGATCTCCGCTCCAGGTATCAGCCACACCACCGCCAGCGTGCTGATCGGTCTGCTGCCGGAGCTTGGCACCCTCACCCGCAAGACTGCTGCAGCTCTTGTGGGCGTTGCGCCATATGACCGGCAGAGCGGCGCAAGCGATCGCTCTCGCCACATCTCGGGAGGACGGAGCCGCGTCCGCAAAGCGCTGTACATGATGGCCATCACTGCGGTTCGTAAAGATCCGACCATCAAAGCCCGCTTCCTCAAGCTCCGAGCAACCAAACCATTCAAGGTCGCCCTGATTGCTGTCGTTCGCCAGATGCTCGGCGTCCTCAACGCCATGCTCCGGGACAACATCACCTGGCACGAAACTAAGATCGGCCGCGGAGAATTCCTGCCGTAACCCCCGAAATCGTTGACATTCAACACGGTTACTGAAGGCACTGGAAAAGAAATCCCCTTGGAGCGATCCCTGTCCAGTCCCTTCAGCGGACTTTCTTTGACGCAGGCCGGACCTTTAGCTCCGGACGGGATCGCGCTCCGTTAGCCAGCCCAGGCACGTTCGGCACCGGACACTGCAGGGACCTGGAGCACTACTTCCGGGGTGTGTCCATGGGCAGGACGCGGCGGGTGGTTTCGGCGGCGAGCTTCTCGGCGTAGACCCCGCGATACTCCTCGGGGAGCAATCGGGCGATCTCCAGCATCATCATTTCGGTGGCTTCATCGGCTGTGACCCGTTTGCCATCAATCTCGCGCGGGATGCGGAACGGTTCGCCGAACAAAATCTGGCTGCCGGGATGGCCAGGATCACGCGAGAGATCTCCGGTCGCCTTGCCTTTGGACCCATTGAACGGCAGACGCTCGGTACCGGTCACCGCCACTGGCAGGACAGGGGCACCGGCACTGAGGGCGAGCATGCCGGCGCCGGGATGGGCCGGTTGCAGGGCGAAGACCCGTGAGCGCGTCCCTTCCGGAAACATGCCGACCGCGATGCCGTTGTTCAGAGCCGCCAGCGCCCGCTTGATCGCATATCGATCAGACCGGCCGCGATCGACCGGGAATGCTCCCACCCAATTCAACAATTGCTTCAGAACGGGATATCCGAAGGCTTCCTTCTTGCACATGAAGTGGATCGGATCGGGATAGGCGGCGGTGAGCAGAATGGGATCGGCATTGTGGATGTGATTGGCGACGACCAGCACGCCGACATTGCGGGGCACCCGCTTGATGTTCTTGAGCCGAAGCCCGAAGAGAACCCGAAACAATCCGAGCACTGGTTTGCGGACGATCCTGCGCCAGGTGCCACGGATCGTGCCATGCTCAATCGCTTCCTTGCTCAGCGGATCACGCTCAGTGGTTGTCATCAGTGAACCGCCTCAGCAATCGCGGCAACCTCGGTGACGACATCGGCGATCGACTTGCCATCGGTCTGGACGTGCACGGCTTCATCGGCTCGTGTCAGAGGAGAATGCTCGCGGGAACTGTCGATCTCGTCGCGTCTGGCCAAATCGGCCTGCACCGCCTCAAGCGACATCGGATTGGCGGCTTGTTGCTGTTGAAGCCAACGTCGTCTCGCCCGTTCCTCCAGCGACGCATCGAGGTAGATCTGCACTCCGGCATCCGGGAAGACGACGCTGGCGATATCCCGCCCCGCCATCACGACTCGCCGCTCGGCTGCGAACTCGCGCTGGATGGGGAGCAGTGCGGCGCGGACCTCAGGCAGTGCCGAGTAGGCCGAAACTGAGCGATCGATCTCAGGGGTGCGCAGGTGATCGGAGACATCCTCGCCATCGATCAGCACGGCCAGCGAGCGACCGGAGGGTACTGCGGCTGACTCGAGCGCAATCGCACCGCTTTCGATGAGGCTGGCCAATGTAGGACCGTCGTCTGTGTTCAGGTTGCGGCGTTGAGCGAGCAGGGTGACGGCCCGGTAGAGGACGCCGGTGTCGAGATAGACCGCGCCGAGATACTCAGCGAGAAGGCTTGCGATCGTTGTCTTCCCGGACCCGGCCGGGCCGTCGATCGCGATCACGTTCCGGCCGCAGATTGTTTCCGGCGCCGCGGGATGGTCGTTTACTGCGTTCATTGCGGTCATTTTCCCCGTCCGGACGGCGATCGGCAACCTGTTGCTCGTCGGTCTCTTCAAAATCGCTGCGCCGTTGACCCGGCTTGAGGCGCTTCTTCTGCGGGGTCGGTCGTCGCCAGAGCGGATTGGCCGGATTCTGGGTGCCGCCCTGGGTTGTGCGCACCGGACGAGCGGCCTGCTTTGCGACCTGCTCGTCGGAAAGGTGCAACGCCTCGGTCAGGGTCGCGATTTCACCCGGGCTGAGGTCACGCCATTCTCCAAGGCGGAGGTTGTCCATTGCAATCGGTCCGATACGTACCCGCCGCAAGCGAAGCACATCGATCCCGGCGATCTCCATCATCCGGCGGACCAGGTGATTGGTGCCTTCATGGACGGTGATCGTCAGGACCGTACCGTCGAGTGTTTCGCGCTGCAGGCGAATCTCTTCTGGCACGACGCGCTTGCGCTCGATTACAACACCTTCGCGGAGACGTTGAAGTTGCATGGGGGTTGGTCGCGGCTTGGTCAGGACGTGATATTCCTTGGACAGCCCGTACCGGGGATGCATGATCCGGTGCGCAATCTCGCCGTCGTTGGTGAAGAGCAGCAGCCCTTCCGTGTCGCGGTCGAGACGACCCACCGGAAACACCCGCTCCGGCACCCGAATCAGGTCCATCACCGTCCAGCGATCGCGTTCGTCGCTCGTGGTGGTGATATAGCCGGTCGGCTTGTTCAGCATCAGGTAGCGCAGGGCCTGCTGACGGATGATCTTGCCATCGACGCGGATCTCGTCGTGATCGGGATCGGCCTTCGTGCCCAGTTCGATCACGATCTGACCGTTGACCTCGACACGGCCATCGAGGATCAGTTGCTCGGCGGCACGGCGCGAGGCCACCCCACGGGCGGCGAGGATACGTTGCAGACGTTCCACGAAATGGACTCCAGTTTGGAGGGACTAGCGAAATACGAGGGGACGTTCGGCGATCTGCTGCGAACCGGCGAAGAATAGCACGCGGCCCGCATCACTCTTCGATGGACCGATCGCATTCAGTTGCATTTGATAAGTAATCTGCTTCGCCTGGTCCGATGGAACGATCAGCGCCGAGTCGTCCACGAGGGAAACCTGCCAGGCCGCCATCTCGTCTTTCAGACCCGGAACATCATTGTTGGATTCCGGATTGAGCCAGGCGAATGTGTCGTCGACGGCGCCCAGCAGGGAGCGCATATCGTCCCAGCGCGCATCGACCTTGATCATCCCGGTTTCGTCGTTGTAGGCAAGATCGCTGCCCAGAACGACCGCAATCACCAGGTTGCCACCCCGCTCCTGTTCGGCCAGGACGAGGCAGGCGCCGGCCTTGGTGGTCGATCCGGATTTGAGGCCGATCACACCGTCAGTTGCATAGTCGTACCCACTGTCGGGCAGGAACTGGTTGGTGTTCCTGATACCCATGACATGCGCCTCGGGACCGATCGAGGTCACCTCGGCGGTGGCCAATTTGGCGATGGATGCGATTTCCTCGTAGCCCATGGCCAGCGCACCCAGATGTGCGAGATCCGAGGCTGTTGTGTACATGTCGTCGGAATCGCTGAATCCGTCTGGTGAGGTCGCCTGGGTGTTGGTCAGTCCGGCGGCGGCAATCTTGTCGTTCATGGCCTGGACGAACCGTTCGATCGGATCGCCACTGTCGCCGTTGAGCAACTGGGTGCCGACAAAGCGGGCGAGGGTTCGCGCAGCATCGTTCCCGGACGGAAGCAGGAGCCCGGTAAGCAGTTGGTCGACGGTCAGGGTGTCGCCCGCGACAAGTCCCATGGTCGATTCGCCGGATTCGGGATCGGTCACATCCTGGGCATCGACCACGACCTGTGAGTCGAGCGGAACATTGTCGATGACCACCATCGCGGTGACGATCTTGATCGTGCTGGCGGGGGCGCGGCGCTCGTCTTCGTTGCTGGCGGAGAGGACCTGATCGGCGGTGGCGTCGTAGACATAAACTGCCTGCGCGGTGACGTCCGGGACCTTGGCGAGGGTTTGGGCGGACGAGGGGAGGGAGAGTGGCAGGAATGCCGAGACAGCAAGGAACAGCGCCCACACCAGATTGTGCACGCGCGTTGATGGCATTCTGCTGACAGCCTCCGGGGAATGTGCCCAAAAATCCGCCTCAAAGTATAGCGATTCGGCCCAGTTTGGATCTGCAGGCCATCAGTAGTCACCGGTCTCGTGCCTGTGGTGGGGTAAACTTGGCTATCCCGACAGTGCCGCCGCTGTCTTTGGGTTTCCTGTCATCGAGCGAGTTTGCATGCGTATTGCCGCGTTCAGCGATCTGCACATCTGGGGGCCGGTCTCGAGTTACATCTCGACCGAGTTCGCCGGGCTGCACGAAAAAGCGGACATTCTCGTGATCGCGGGCGACATCACGAACAACGGATTGATCAATCAGGCCGAGCGCGCCGCCAACCTGCTGCGGACTGTGCAGGTGCCGATTGTCGCTGTCGTTGGCAACCATGACCGGCGCACGCCTCGTCCGGCACGATTCCGGGAGCTTATCGAGTCGGCCGGTGTCACATTCCTGAATGGCAGCACCTTCGAGACCGGCGACAAGGTGCGGGTCGGATTTGCTGGCGTACAGGGATCAGGTGGCGGGTTCTGGCCCCACGAGGGCCCGAATACGTTGCCCAGGCGCACGGCCCAGGCCCTCGCAGTCCGGAGTCGGCGTGAGGCATCCCGTCTTGATGCGGCGCTCGATTCGCTCGAGACCGATGTGAAGATCGTCGTGACCCATGTTTCGCCGACGCTGACGACCCTGCAGACCGAGCCAAAGTTCAAGTTCTTCCTGCTCGGCAGCAGCGAACTGGCCAAGGTCATCGATCGGCACGATGTGGATCTGGTGATTCACGGGCATGCCCATCGGGGGAACACCCATGGGCGGACACCGGGCGGCACGCTGGTTCGGAACACGGCCAAGAATGTGGTGCGCGAGATTCAGTATTTTGATGTTGACGATCTGATCCGCGAACGCCAATCAACAGACATGAGTGCGATCGCGTGACGTTTTCCCGTTCTTCTCACCAAACCGACCTGATCTCCCATCGCATGGACCTGCTCGGGAATCCGTACGGCCCCAGTCTGCGCGTCTATGAGGTGCTGTCCAACGAACACAGCGGCCGCATTCCGGTCCGCCAACTGGCCAGTTCGCTGGTCGAGCGTATCGCGGATATGGAGCGCGTTCCGGCGAGTTGGATCGGTTTGGCCAGCGGCATGGAAGATCTTCTGGCGTTGGTGCTCCGGGCTTACGCGCAGGTGGATAACCTCGTGCTCTTCCCGCCGACCGATCCCGGCGTGGCCAACCTGGCCGGGAAACTGGGCATCACGCCGACCCTGGTTCCGCGGTCGAGTCGCTTCGCGCTTGATCTTGATCGCGAGGGACTACCGGCGTTCCCCCCGAGTGCGATCAGCATTATTCAGAATCCGAACGATCCCACCGGCTCGCCCGTCACCGTGCAGGAAGCCGTCCGCCTGATCCGCCGGTCACACCTGCTTGTGGTGGATGAGCGGCACCTCGGATATGGCGCCCGAACACTGCTTCCGCTCGTTCGCGAGTTTGATCGGGTTGCCATCCTGCGCACATTCGAGACATGGGCCGGACTGGCCTCGCTCCCAATTGGATACGTAATCGCGCCGCCGGCAATCATCCAGCGGATGCGGGATCAGCAACTCGTGCCGGTGCCGGTCGCCGCCTTGATGGCCGCGCACGCCACGCTCGATGATCTGCGCGCGGTCGAAAGCACGGTCAACCGCGTCCGCGATGAAAAAGCCCGTCTCTTCCGCATGCTGCGCAAACTCAACATGCTGCAACCACTGCCGAGTTGGGCGAACTTCGTCCTGACCCAAATCGAGCGGGGTGATGCCTCGACCATTCGCGCTGAATTGCTGATGCGCGGAATTGTGGTCGAGATGCCGAACCAGCCCGGGGTTGAGTCGACCCTGCGGATTACCGCATCGACGCACGAGGCGACTGCAGCCCTGCGTGCGGCATTGATTGAAATCGCCCCACTTCTGTAGACCCGGACAACGTGTCTGAATCCGTCGACGACCTGCCGGAGAGTAGGCCCGTTATGTTGCGTGCACTACAAAAACCTTGCATACTTGCAGCAAGGTGGGAATCGTGTCCTTGAAGATTCTGCCCGCTGATTGGTCCCCTGAGAAGGCACAACTGACCTATGAACGTCGTGGATTCTGTCTCTGGCCTTCTGCCACGACGGTCGGATTACACCGGCCTGCGCACATTCTGGAAAAACGACCTTATCGCCGGCCTGACGGTCGGCGTTGTTGCGTTACCACTGGCGTTGGCCTTCGGCATCACCACCGGCCTCGGGGCGGCGGCCGGACTGGTAACGGCAGTTGTGGCCGGATTCGTCGCGGCGATCTTCGGCGGTTCCAACGTCCAGGTGTCGGGTCCGACTGGCGCAATGACCGTCGTTCTTGTCCCGATCGTGCTCAAAGAGGGTCCGTCCTCGGTATTCATCATTAGCATCTTCGCTGGCATTCTGATCATTGCCTGCGCACTTTTTCGGCTGGGACGCTATCTGGAGTTCATTCCCTGGCCCGTTTTTGAAGGGTTCACGATTGGCATTGCCATCATCATTTTTCTGCAACAGGTGCCCAATGCGCTCGGCGTGCCAAAACCTGATGGCGAGCGGACGGCCGTGGTCGCGGCCAAGGCAGTGGGCGATGCCTTTGGCAACGGAAATATCGCCGCGATTCTGATCACGTTGCTGGTTGCGGCCATCATGATCGGGGTCAAACGAATCAGGCCCGCCCTGCCAAACTCGCTGATCGCCGTTCTTGTCGCCACGCTCGCTACCGTTCTGCTCGATCTTGACGTGTCCCAGATTGGCAGTCTGCCAAGTTCCCTACCGGCGCCAACACTACCCTCGATGTCGTTCGGCGATATCCCGACCTACGCCTCGGCCGCATTTGCGGTGGCCCTGCTGGCTGCGATTGAAAGTCTGCTGTCGGCCAAGGTCGCTGATGGCATGACCGATGGCAGGCCGCACGATCCAGATCGCGAGCTTTTCGGTCAGGGTCTGGCGAACATTGCATCACCAATCTTCGGCGGCATGCCTGCGACGGGCGCGATCGCGCGAACTGCGGTCAATGTTCGGAGCGGCGCCCGGACCCGAATGTCGGCCGCGATCCATGCCGTCATCCTGCTCGGCGTGGTCTATTTCGGCAGCAAACCGGTCAGCTACATCCCGTTGGCGGCCCTGGCCGGCGTCCTGATGGTGACCGCATTTCGCATGATAGAGCGGCACAACGTCATCGCCGTCTTCCGATCGACGCAGTCCGATGCAGCGATCATGGGCTTGACCGCGCTCTGCACCGTGGCATTCGATCTGATCAAGGCGGTCGAGTTCGGCCTGATCGCAGCTGGACTTCTTGCCCTGCGACATATGGCTTTGCAAAGTGGCGCTGCTGCCGAGCATCTCACGAGCCACGTCGAAATCGATTCCGAGGAGGAACTCAAACTGCTCCATGAACAGATCATGGTTTACCGGCTCGATGGATCGCTCTTCTTCGGCGCGGGACGGCGGTTCATTAATCTGATCGCAACCAACACCGACACAAAGGTCGTCATCTTCCGCATGTCGCAGCTCGGACTGTTGGATGCCTCCGGAGCAAAAGCGCTGACCGAAATCGTTGAGGCCCTGGAGGATGAAGGCAAATTGGTGCTTCTGAAAGGGGTACAGGAACGGCACCGGGCCGCGTTGGCATCGGTCGGACTACTGAATCGGCTTGATCTCGAACACCGCCTGTTCACCACAATGCCGGATGCCATCGCGTTTGCCAGGGCGTACATTCAGGGTGGACGAGATCAGACAGGCGCAGCCGGACTTTCTTTCGCGGATTGAGCAGTTCGAACCAGAATCACCGCGGCCGCAAAGGCAAAGATCGGGAGACCGATTCCGATTCCTCGGTAGCCACATTGATGCAGCAACAGTCCGCCCAATGCTGCACCGAGCGCCGAGCCAAAGTTGATCATGGTGCCGTTAAGGACCATGGTTGTGCCTGCGCCCGCTCGTGATTCGCGCATGATCAGCGATCCGGACGTGACATTGCCGACGGTCGAGCAGCATGCGGCCAGGAAGACACCGACAATCGCCAAAGCGCGCTGATCGGATGCAAACACCACGCAGGTGAAGACACCGATCCCCACGAACGCAACCAATGCCAGGTTGCGCAGGGGCATGCCACGGAATCGTCCGCCGATCATGCTGCCGGTAATCGCACCGATCCCGGTCACCGTGAAAATCAGGCCGACGGCCCGCGTGCTGAGACCGAACTGCTCATCGAACAGCGCCCCCAGATATGTGATCGCGCCGATCCAGGTGACTGACCGGAGCAGGGTCGAGATCATAAGACCAGACAGGTTGGGATCACGCCAGATTGGCAGATAGGCATCCAGAATGTGACGGAGACCGATGGTGGAGCGATGTGTCGTTTGGGTATCAGGCGGAATCACGGAGTAGGCGAAGAACGCGGCCGCCACGGCCACAACGCCGGCCACCGCGAGGGCCGTTCGCCAACTCCCCAGGCTGCCGACAAAGGTCAGGAGTGGCGTGCCCAGAATTGGAGCGGCGCTGAGGGCGGCGAAGGCCGTACTGACAGCGCGTGCCTGCCGATCCGGAGCAAGGCGGGCGCTGATGATGGCAAACGGGAGACTGAAGACGATTGCGTCCGCAAATCCACCGACGATAGCCAGCGCAATCATCAGGTAGTAGTTGGTGGCCAGGCTCAGGCCGATGAGGTTGATACCGACCGCGACCATTCCGGCGACCAGAGGCATCCGATGCCCGATTTGATCGGTCACCGGTCCGATCGCGAGGCCAAGAACGGCACTCGTCAGAATCATCAACATGGTGATCTGGCCGATGAGTGCAACTGACGTGTCGAGATCGGCCGCGATCTCGGTGGTGAAGGGCGAGATCGCAAAGAAGTTCAGGGCAGCCAGAAATGTCGCTGTGCCCAGGGCAACAAGCAGCATGCGGTCATTGGTTGTCGCTGGCCGAGATTGACCTGTTTCGGTCATGCGGGGTCCTCAGGGTCGTGATCGTCGACGAAGTCTCGCACAGCAGTGAGTGGGCCGGACTTGCACGCCGGACCCTAGGTTAGTACATTTGTTCCACAACGGCGAGACGCACGAAGAGGAGAAGCAGCCATGCATTTCGGATACACCATTGTCTACGTTCCCGATGTGGCCGAGGCGATCGCGTTCTACGAGACGGCGTTTGGTTTTCGGCGCCGATTTGTGTCCGAAGACGGAGGCTACGGCGAACTCGATTCAGGCGATACGACGCTCTCGTTCGCGCACCACTCGATGGCCGACGTTCTTGGCATAGAAATTTCGCCAGCCACTGCCGATGCCCCGGCTCCTGGTATCGAACTCGCCTTTGTCACCGAGGATGTCGAGGACGGCTTCCGGGCTGCAGTCGCTGCCGGGGCGACTGCAGTCACCGCACCGCACCCGATGCCATGGGGACAGATCGTCTCCTACGTTCGCGATCTGAACGGGGTCCTGATCGAGATTTGCTCGCCAGTCAGCGCCTGACACGTGTCCCCGGGGCAGTGATTGCCCCCGGTATACTTGCGAGCAGCAAAACCGGGCCTGTTCTCCGCGTGCATGCGTCGGCAGACGGCATCTGTTTACCCCACAAAGGAGTCCAGCCAGACAATGGCGGAAATTGCGGCACCTACGCACTCATTCGATCTCGTTCTCCTTGGCGGCGGCACCGGCGGCTATGTCGCGGCGATTCGCGCCAAACAACTCGGCCTTTCCGTTGCGGTCGTCGAAGAACTCATCCTGGGCGGCTGCTGCCTGCACCGGGGATGCATCCCGACCAAGGCCTTTCTGAAGTCGGCCGATATTCTCGATGATGTCCGCCGGGCGGCCGAATTTGGTGTCGAGATCAGCGGAGATATCTCGTTCAACTACGACACGGCCCTAAATCGGTCCAAGGGCATCGTTGGCGGGCAGTTCAAGGGTCTCACCTACCTGTTCGACAAGAAGCACCAGATCCCGGTCTTTATGGGCCGCGGCAAGTTGATCAACAAGAACACGGTCGGCGTCACTCCGAACGACGGCAGCGCCCCATTCTCGATCGCCGCCGGCAAGATCATCATCAACACCGGCTCCCGGCCGCGCGCTATCAAGGGTCTTCCGTTTGATGGCAAGACGATCATCTCGTCCGATCACACCGTAACCCTCCCCGAGATGCCAAAGAGCATCATTGTGCGTGGTGGTGGAGCAACTGGCCTTGAGTGGGCCACCGTCTATCACCGCTACGGCGCTCCGACCACACTCGTCGGCAATGTCCTCCCGCAGGAAGACGAAGAGATCCAGGCCGCCCTGCTGCGCTCACTCCAGCGCCAGAAGATGGACATCATCCCCGGCGCCCGCCCCAACCCCGAGGACTACGATGTCTCGAATGGCAAGGTGAAGGTCCGTACGGTTGATGCCAAAGGCAAGGAGCGGCTGCTTGAGGCTGAATCGCTGATGGTCGCGATTGGTCGCGAAGCCTGCATCCAGGACATCGGACTCGAGGAGGTCGGGATTGAGGTCGAGAATGGCTTCATCAAGGCTGATTCCATGCTGCGCACCAATATCGACGGCATCTACGCGATCGGCGATGTCAATGGACAGCAGATGCTCGCCCACACGGCCATGCATCACGGCATCATCGCCGTCGAGCACATGCAGGGGCTCAATCCCTTCCCGCTCAATCCGTTCAACTCGCCAAGTTGCACGTACTGCACTCCGGAAGTCGGCTCAGTCGGCTACACCGAGAAGCAGGCGCGTGATCTGGGCTTAAATGTCAAGGTCGGAAAGTTCCCGATGAAGCCAAACGCAAAGGCGAATATCGAGGGACACACCGATGGCTTTGCCAAGATCGTGGCCGATGCCGACTCCAACGACCTGCTCGGTGTTCACATCATCGGTCCTCACGCGACCGAGATGATCGCGGAAGCCGGGCTGGCCCGGTTGCTGGAAAGCACGCCGTATGAGCTGGCGATTTCGGTCCACCCGCACCCTACGGTCTCGGAAGTCATTGGCGAGGCCGCGCACGATCTGCTCGGGCACGCGATCCACATTTAGGTCATCCACGAAAGGGCGTGCATGCGTTCGGCAACCGCATCCGACACAACGATCACCTCGATCGAGCAATTGCGCGCCCTGTACGGTGAACCCCGGGTTTCGGCCCGGCATAAGGTCA
>JAPXRQ010000080.1:0-12203 GCA_033813515.1 Thermomicrobiales bacterium | reverse complement strand
GATCCGAACCGAGGGTCTTTCATTTCCGGATCGCGTCGCCGAAATCGCCCGGATTCTGGATGAAGACGGCTACCTCGCGGACTTCACCGACCTCGGCAACGGCCAGTTCCGCCTGACCGAGCACAATTGCGCCGTTCTCGCCATCGCCCAGCGCTATCAGCATGCCTGCAGCACGGAAATCGACTTCCTGCGCGCCCTGCTGCCTGACGCATCAGTGACCCGCGTCGCGCACCGCCTCAAGAGCGGCCACGTCTGCGCGTACAAAATCGTCCAGCTCGCCGGCAGCGACTGACCGGTTCACCACTCCGAATTCACGCACCTGATCAGCAACTTCATGTTGTTGTCTGCAACGCCTTCCGATAGTTCAACCGGATGGCATCAATGGCCGCATGCCGTCAGGATTCCAGGGTTCGCCAGGACCGGTAGCGCTCGATCAGGGCGTTGGTGCTGCTGTCGTGGGTGAGCGGTGTCGCGGTGTCCGTCAGTTCAGGAGCAATGCGCAGCGCCAGGACCTTGCCCAGCTCCACGCCCCACTGATCGAAACTGTCGATATCCCAGATCACGCCCTGGACAAACACGGCGTGCTCGTAAAGCGCGACCAACGACCCCAATGCTCTCGGAGTCAGCCGCTGCAGCAGCATCGTGGTGCTGGGTCGGTTGCCCGTGAACACCCGGTGCGGCACCAGCCATTCGGGTGTGCCTTCTGACCGCACCTGATCAACCGTCTTGCCAAATGCAAGCGCCTCCGCCTGGGCAAAGACATTGGCATTCAACAGGTCATGGTGATTGCCAAGCGGATTCAGTGAATTGGCAAACGCGATGAAATCGACCGGGATCAATTTGGTGCCCTGGTGGATCAGTTGATAAAAACTGTGCTGGCCGTTGGTGCCCGGTTCGCCCCAGTAGATCGCCCCGGTTTGGTAATCCACCCGTTCGCCATCCCGGGTCACACTCTTGCCATTGCTCTCCATGGTCAATTGCTGGAGGTAGGCCGGAAACCGCTTCAGGTACTGGTCGTAGGGCATGACGCCGACCGTGTCAGCGCCCAGAAACGAACCATTCCACAAACCGATAAGACCCATAAGCACCGGCAAGTTGGCATCCATCGGAGCCGACGCGAAATGAACGTCCATCGCGTGGGAACCGGCCAGCATCTCGGCAAACTGCTCCGGCCCGATCGCAATCATCGTGCTCAGACCGATCGCCGACTCCATCGAATAGCGACCACCGACCCAATCCCAGAACGGAAACATATTCGCGGTATCGATCCCGAACTTGGCCACGGCCTCGGCATTGGTGGAAACGGCCACGAAATGACGCGCCACCGCTTCGTCACCCAACGCAGCCACCAGCCAGGCCCTGGCCGTCGCCGCATTCGTCATGGTCTCAAGTGTGGTGAAGGTCTTCGAGGAAATGATGAACAGCGTGGTCGCCGGATCGAGATCCCGCGTTGCCTCCGCGAAATCAGTTCCATCTATGTTCGACACAAAGCGGAAGGCCAAATCGCGCTGACTGTAATCCCGCAGCGCCTCATAGGCCATGACCGGTCCAAGATCCGAGCCGCCAATGCCGATGTTCACCACAGTCCTGATTCGCTCGCCGGTTGCTCCGAGCCAGGATCCCGATCGCACCGCATCCGAGAACGCACCCATCCGGTGGAGGACCTCGTGGATCTCGGGCTCAACGTCCTTGCCATCGACCATGACGGAGGCGCCCTCGGGCTGGCGCAGTGCGGTATGGAGGACGGCCCGGCCCTCGGTGTTGTTGATCTTCTCGCCGTCAAACATCGACGCGGTCCGACCGGCCAGATTGGCGGCCTCGGCCAGGGCAAAAAGCAACCGCAGCGTCTCCGATGTGATCCGCTGCTTGGAATAGTCGAAATAGATCCCTTCTGCCTCGGCAATCAGGGTCGTTCCCCGAGCGGGGTCCTCCGCGAAGAGGTCGCTCAGGGTCACGCCGGCCTGGGTGCGGGCATGCTCATCCAGGGCGATCCAGGCGGGATGCTGGGAGATCAGTGTCATGAGTGTCGGACCTTTCCGCAACGATCGTCACGTTCGCACCGACAACAATACAGGGACTCCAGCACTCTCCTCCCGATCAGACCTGCCTCAGGCGGCGGCCAACGATGTTCGCCGCGCATCCAGCGAGGCACGCAGGTCGGCTGTCGCCAGATTGATTCGGTCAAGGTGTTTCGCGATCCAGTCTAGTGCGGCAGTCGATCCGCTTTCCTCGATCAGAATCTGCCAGCGAGGAATTTGCTTTCCGGCAGTCTCCGCCAGCCGCCGGAACGAGGCTCCATCCTGGGATGCGATCGCCTTGCGGACCTGATCGGCAAAGACTTCATCTGATATCGGAGCGGGTGGAGCAGGCGGACTCGCCGATCGCTGTTGCGGGCGACGCGATGCCTGCGAGCCACCGCGTTCGATATAGAGCTGCTGCAACCCGACCCCAAACGCCATCGCCGCCCGCTTGAAAGCGTCGCTCTCGGCGGATTTGTACGCCGCGTCTTCCCCAGAGCCTTCGTCGAGCGGATGCGCTCCAATACCGGCCCGCGTCCCCAACCCGGGAATCGACAACGTGCCGATGACAACCATCGACCATGGCCGCGGCACTTCGCCGGTTTCCCGGTTGACCGCGCGGCGGGTCACTCCATCGTCCCGAAAGTGCACCTGATCGATCGTCCAGTCGAAGCAGTTGCCGGTCGCCTCGATCAGGCGCTCGCGGACGTGCTCGTGCGGAATGAAGTTCATCCCGTTTTTGCGTTCGATCAGGTTCTGGGAGAATGGTTGCATCAAACGGTCGGTGATGGCAGCGCTATCGGGGCCGGGCATGATCTGAACTCCGTTTCTCTTGTCGATCGCACGTTCGGAACATGTGTTCTATTATGCCGATTTACTGAGCGCATGTCAAGCAGTGGAAAGGATTGCGGGATGTACGGGCACGTGGGCTACTTCACAGCAACCGAGGGCAACACCGCCGAATTGCTGGACATCCTGATCCAGGCATCGCGCGAGGTGCCGGGAATCGACGGACTAATCCAGTACCAGATCTTCAGCGGCGAGGACGGCAGGATCTGGGCGGTCGAAATCTGGGATTCCAAGGAAGCCCACGATGCCTCCCTGCACCTCCAGATTACGAAGGATCTGATCGCCAAAGCCCGCCCGATCATTGCCGACGGCAATTCCAACCACCTCACATTTCAGGGCGGCCTTGGCCCAGACGGACGCTGGATCGGCGCCGATGGACAGGCCGATAGTCAGGAAGCAGGGAACGCATGACAGAGATCGATACCCCAATCACAGGCGACCAACTGGCGGCTGAAGCCTGGGAGTACTGCATCACTCCGTTGCTCCCGGTCGACGATATGCGCGCCGGCGGCCTCAATCTTTATCAATCTGGCGATGGCGTTCGCCTGACCGATTACGACGGCCGCGTTTACCTCGACATGATGTCGTCCCACACCCGCGCCAACAGTCTCGGCTATGGCAATACCGAGATCGCCGAGGCAGTCGCCGCCCAGCTGGGTTCGCTCCACTACGTCGGGAGCGTCAACAATTTCGCCGAACCGACCGTCCGATTGGCCAGGCGGATCGCCGGGCTGGCTCCGGGCGATCTCTCCCGCGTCCTCTTCGTCAGTGGTGGATCAGAAGCGGTCGAAGCGGCCATCAAGATCGCCCGCCAATACCAAATCCAGAGCGGCAACAAGCCCGGCGCCTTCAAGATCATCTCCCGGTGGAATGCCTACCACGGCGCAACCATGGGTGCGATGGGCGCAACCGACTGGCTCGATATTCGCAATCACAGCGGACCAACGCATCCCGGTTATTCCTTCGTCGCCGGACCGACCAACTACCGCAATCCGCTGGGGCTCTCCGACGATGCGTATGCCGACTACTGCGCGGACCAACTCGAGCACCAGATTCTGCACGAGGGGCCAGATCAGGTCGCTGCGATCATCGCCGAGCCGGTGATGCAAGCGCACGGCGTCCAGATCGCGCCGGCCGCCTACTTCCAACGCCTGCGCGAAATCTGCGATCGCTACGGCGTGCTTTGGATCAACGACGAGGTCATCACCGGATTTGGCCGAACAGGCAACTGGTTCGCGATCGAGCGAGCCGGGGTAGTGCCCGACATCATGACGTTCGCCAAGGCGATGACCGCCGGGTACGCGCCGATGGGCGGTGTCATCACCACCCCGTCGATCATCGATGCCATTCCAACCTTCCATCATGTCCACACCTTTAGTGGCCATGCCGGAGCCGCTGCGGCCGCCAATACAGTCATCACTATCAAGCAGCGCGAAAATCTGATCGAGAAATCTCGGATCGACGGCGCCTGGTTCCTCGATGGCTTGCAGGAGGTGCTCGAGCCGTTGCCGATCGTTGGCCAGGTTCGCGGCGTAGGGATGTGGCTGGCGGTCGACTTCACGGCGGACAAGTCCACGCGGGCGCCATTCACCGATGACACCGTCAAGGCGGTCGTCAAACGCATGCGCGATTACGGCGTTATCGGCAGCCCCATCGGTCACAGTTTCGAACTCGCGCCGCCACTCATTACCTCGCGCTCCGATCTTGAGGAGGTGACCAGGGTCATCGAACGCGCCATCCGCGAGATCACCACCGAACGCAACCTGGGCTAATTCCCGCCTGGTATCCTGGCGACATCATCCTGGTTCCGGAAGCGGATGGCCGATGTCGCCAACCAAATCGCCACCCTGGCGCCGAGAAGAAATCATTCTCGCCCTCGAGTTGTATCTTCGAGGTGGGAGACGAGTGCCCGAAGATCACGATCCTGAGGTCGTCGCCCTTAGCGAGGATCTGGGCCGACTTCCACTCATTCCGCTTGATCAACGCGCCCCGAATTTTCGCAATCCAAACGGCGTCGTCCTCAAGATCTCCAACCTGCGCGCCTTTGATCCGCACGCGGTCAGTAAAGGCATGAGTGCCGGCTCGAAACTCGACAAGGAACTGATGGAAACATATGCCGATGATCCGATCGGCCTCGCCCTCGAAGCGCGCGCTATCCGCCTGGAGTACCGCGAATGGCTGGCCCCAGTCTCGACGCCACCGACGCCACTTCGAACCGAATTTCCTCGCCATGCGGCCGCCGAACCCCAGGCGCCATGGGACACATCATTCGATCGTTACGCACGTCACCTCATGCTGGAGCAGAACATGGAAGCACAGGAATCCCGTCGCGAATCTGCCCGATCGCTGGCCTGTGAGATCTGCGGGTTCGATTTCGGTCGCACCTACGGCGAAGTCGGACATGGGTACATCCAGTATCACCATCGCGTTCCGCTTGCCGATCTGACCAATACAGCGAAACCAACGGCGGCCGATCTCACATTGATCTGCGCCAACTGTCACGCCATGTTGCACCAGGCGGACCGGGTGCTTACGGTGGATGAACTGAAATCAGTCCTCCGGGAGAACCAGCGCTCCGCAATCCGCTCGCTAAATGAGCGGCTCAACCCTGGTTCTCCCTCGCCGTCGGATGACTCCCGCTAGGAGCACATGCCGGCCATACAGTGCTGACCCGTTGCGCACTTGTGTCCACATGCGCCGCAGTTGTCAGCGTCCGATGCGATGTTGGTCTCGCAGCCTGTGATGTACGCCATGTCGCAATTGGCATAGCCCATGTTGCACGTTGCGATCTCACATCCACCACTGCCCGCACAGGTCACCATGGCATTTGGCACGGCCGGGCAGTTGGTATCAATCATTCCGTCGCAGTTGTTATCCAGACCGTTGCAGATAGGCGAGGCTGGAGTCATCTGACCGTTGCATGGTCCCCAGGCCGACCCGTCCGAACCGCACGATTGCGTCCCACTCTTGCAGATTCCAACGCCTGCCGTTCCGCTCGGACCGTCGTAACAGGCGCGAATGGTGTTTGGCGTGCAGGCGACGCACTCACCCTCGTAGCAGACAGTCCCGCCCGTTTCAGCGCAGGCCTCTCCGTTCTGCACATTCGCAACCGTCGGCGAGCCGCCAACACAGAGTCCGACCTTGCACGCACCGGTCACGGTAGGTGTGTCGGTTGGATCTTCAACGGTGGAATACGCTCCGTTGCCATCACAGACCTGCGTCAGGCAATCGCCAGCGATCTGATCCGCGGACACCGTGCCCGCATCGACATTGGCGAATCCGCACATGCCATCGATACAGGTGGCACTCTGACATTCGGTGTTGGATGGCACCGGGCACTCCATCTCTCCCAGACATTGGACGCACGCCCCATGTCCGTCGCAGACAGCGCCCTCGTTGTCATCACAAACGGTGCCCGATGGTCGCGGTTTCGATCCACAGATTCCGTTTGAGCAAACGGCCTGGGAGCAATCCGTTGCCGGGGCGGGGCACTGGCTGTCCGCCGAGCATCGGACCTGGAATGTTGCCGAAGCGAGCCGTCCCGAAGCCTGCTCCCTGCCTTCGACGCGATGATTTCCTGGCGCAAACGACTGTCGCGTCACAAAATCGGTCGATCCTGTACCTGAGCCCGACACGGTGACGCGCTTCATCACGATTGGCGTTCCAGAGCCGTCCGCACCAGGGAAGAAGCGCACCTCGACCACTGAACCAGCCGCATACCCGCTGAGCGACGCCTTAACGGTGGTCCCGGCCGGACCTGCCTTCGGGGAGAGCGTGAAACTGGGCACGATCGCGAATCGTGCCGTCGCCTTGCTTCCGCGACTCCCGGTCGCTTCAATGGTGTGATACCCGCGAAACGCATACGGCGCGGTGAACGTGATCGTGGCCTTGCCGCCGGACGATGTCGTCCCGGTGGCAACCGTTTTGGCCGCGCTGCCGTCGTACCACTTAAGGGTGATCGCTTCACTGCTCCGAAAGCCGGACAGCGCGACAGTGATGGCCGTCTTGATCTTGCCCGAAGTCGGCGTCAAGGTCAGTGTCGGCGTGGCTGCCTCGGTCACCTGGTTCGCACCCTTGGCGGTGGGACGAGTCCGAATTGGGGCAGTGCGGTAATGGAGCCGTTGACCTGATCCTGCTGTTGAGGCGGTGGTGAACTCAGGCGACGGCGTGAATGCCGCGGCTTGCCGGCGTTTCGGAAGTGACGGGAGCCAGGCTACCAGCGCCAGCAGCATCGCTCCGACCAAGCGCCGAAGCACAGCACGCCGGTCCGACCGCGTCGCAAGAACGCGCGCGAGATCATCAAATCGTTGAGCATCCACGGCAAACCCCTGGTTGTTGACCGGCGCTGTTCATTTCCTTAAGAGACTGTCCGCAGACTAGCAACCGGACCATGTGCGGTCAAGTAGGTGGCGGACCCAATGCACAGTCGATCAGGCCGCAGATATCCGTTGCAACAACACCAACCGCACCGACGATGGCCGCCCGTCCGATCCCGTGTCGCCGTCGTCAGCGACTGCGGCCTGCATCCAAACCAGCCCATACGGTTCGATCCGCGTCCGGTACCAAAGCCGATAGGCCTCGGCGCTGGATCCCACCGAATCGGCCGGGCCAATTGCAATATCGACATACGGGAGGTCCTGACCAGCGACCAGATCCACCTCCCCCACCTGCTCTGCCTTCGCCCGATCCGCTGGCAATGACCAAACCGGCATCCGTCCTGGCGCTCCCTCGGCGACCACGAGTCCGAAACCGTCTTGCTCGGCGATCGTGAATCCCTGGGCCAACGTGTGCAGCGGATTGCGCCAGCCCATTGCGGAGGGATGCTCCGGGGCATCGATCGGCCAATACCCCGGTCCGGGTGCGCAGTTGACGCCACACGACACCCCGTACCGCGGAGATTCGCCGTTGACCTCGGTTGTCGTCAGGAATGTGCGCATCTCGAAGTGCAGGTGACTCGGCGCAACGCCGTCTGTCCGGTCCAACACGGTGCCCAGCAATTGGCCGCGCCGCACCGATCCGCTGGAGACAGACAGCGTAAAGTCGAGGTGCCCGTACATTGAGTAGAGGTCATCGGCGTGCTGCACAATCACGACCTTGCCTGGATAGTCGGAGCCGGCAAACACGATCTCGCCATCGCCGACGGCGTACACCCCGGCTCCGGCTGTGTTGCCCTCCAGCCGATACCAGTCCTCCCCGGTGTGCCACCACCCCGGGTTGTACCAGGTGTTCTCGCACGCGTACCCGTGCCGAATGATGAAACCATCCCCAAGCGCGTTCCCGGGTAGACCGATGGGCAGCGACAACGGGAACGGCGACTGCTGCGCCCTGGCCACGTTCGCTGCCAACCCGGCGACAAGGCCGACTCCACCTGCGACCATCGACCGCCTGCTGAGGTGGTGCATTGCGGAAATCCTCCTACTGCCTGCGTCGCGCCGGGTACTCCTCGTATCCTATCTCCATGATCAACCTGCGCACTGTTCATGGCACACGTTATGTCACTCCTCTTCGCGAGGGCGGGTCGATGCCCGGCCTGATGGAGGCGGACGACCTCGGCACCTACGTCGTCAAGTTCCGCGGCGCCGGCCAGGGTGTCCGGACCCTCATCGCCGAACTGATCACCGGCGAACTCGGTCGCGTCCTTGGCCTGCCGGTCCCGGAACTGGTCTTCTTCCAACTCGATCCGATTCTCGCCAAAGCGGAACCCGATCCCGAAATCCAGCAACTTCTGGCAGCCAGCGGCGGCCTCAATATCGCGCTCGATTTTCTGCCCGGCTCACTTCCCTGGACCGTGGCCATGGAGCCATTGGTCACACCCGAACTGGCCGCGACAGTCGTCTGGCTGGATGCGTTCACCACCAATATCGATCGCACGCCGCGCAACCCCAACCTGCTCATCTGGCACAAGCGACTCTGGCTCATTGATCATGGCGCCTCGCTCTACCTGCAACACACGTGGACCGATATCGAAACGCGGGCGCGAACACCGTTCCCGCAAATCAAGGACCACGTCCTGCTCCCCATAGCCGGCTCGATTGCCGGAGCCGGGAACCGGTTGCGCCCACTTGTCACTCCGGACGTGATCGGCGAGCTTGTGGACGCGATCCCGGATGATTGGCTCGAAGACCACCGGCCGTTCGGTTCGGTGGACGAACTCCGACGAGCCTATCGTGATCTGCTTGCCACCAGACTCTCTGCGGCCGATGGCTTCGAGGCCGCTGCTGATGCCGCCAGGTCCGAGGTGACGCGATGACTGCCACTGCACTCGAATACTGCGTCCTGCGGATCGTGCCCGATATCGAACGGGGCGAGTTCCTGAACACCGGTGTTATCGTCGTCTGCCGGGCGAGGCGGCTGCTCGATTGCCGCCTGCATCTGGATCGCGATCGGCTTCAGGTGCTCTGGCCGGCACTGGATCGGGAAACGATCGACTTGATCGACGCCCATCTGCGCATGGTCGATCTGATCTGCCACGGCGATCCTGCGGCCGGACCGATTGCGCAACTCGACTGGCGGGAGCGCTGGCATTGGCTGACATCGCCCGCCAGCACCATCGTCCAGCCTGGTCCGGTGCACACCGCCCTGACCAGTCAGCCGGAAACCGAGCTCGATCGCCTCTTCAGCCGGTACGTGCAAACCTGATTCCACCGTTGCGGTCGCAGGTATGATTGAATCCTGTCGAGAGCGAGGGTCACCCATGGGCACAACCAGACAGCTCACCATTACGCTTCCCACCGAGCTGGCCGATGCGATCAGTGAGCGCGTCGCGTCCGGAATGTATGCCAGCGAGAGCGAAGTGATCCAGGACAGCCTGAGCGGGCTGTTGGCGCAGGACGAGGCGCTTGAGCACTGGCTTCGGACAGAGGCAGTGGCGGCTTACGATGAACTCCGTCGCGATCCCGGCTCTGGCATGCCATACGAAGAGTTTCGACAGGAACTGGACCGACTGCGAGCTGAGCGCAAAGCACGTCTGGCTTCATGAAGCGTGAGTTGATCCTCTCGAAGCAGGCGAGAAGGCAGCTCATTGAGATCGACGAATACATCGCTGCAGACGGATATCCGGATGGTGCCGAACGAATCGTGAATTCGATTGGAGAGCTCTGCAAAACGCTCCTCGATTATCCATACATTGGTGTCACAAGAGACGATCTGCGCGTCGGACTCCGCACAATTCCGTGGCGGAAGAAAGCGACCATCGCCTACGCCGTAAGCGACACCGCTATTGAAATCATCGGTGTCTTCTACGGAGGGCGCGACTACGAGTCACTCTTGCGCGACGAATCCGAATGACTCCCCGATCCAATCTATTCGTCAGTTCCCGAACGTATTCACCTTCATCGCCGGGAAGCGGACCCAAACGCGGGACTCACCCGGGCCGTCCATCGTGCTCAGATCGGCCCCGTACTTCGCATTGACCCTGGCAGCATGCGCGTAGTCGGCATCGTCCAGAATCTCGACCTCCGACCGGATCTCGAGCGTTTTGAACGGATTGGCGGGGTCGATAAAGAACAGGCTCGCTTTCGGATTCGCGATCAGATTCTTCGTCTTCTGCCGGGCCCGATTGAGCGAAACCGCGACCACGCCATCATCATCAATCGCATACCAGACAGCGGTGACCTGCGGAAAACCATCGGCGCCGACCGTGGCCAATGTCACGACCTGACCCTCATTGATCAATGAAACATGCGATTCGGGAACGGAAGCCATGCTGTAATTGCTCCTGCTACGCCTGGAGAAGTCGGCCGCCGACCTGACGACCGCGCTCGCTTACGAAGAGTAAGACACCAGTCAGCATAGCACAAGTGGTTACATTGCGCGGTCCGAATGCGCTCATCGGCACGGGAGCGGAGGAGTTAGGGCACCGCGGCCTGCTCCAGCCGGGTGCAGGCTGATTACGTGTGATAATCCCAACAGTTAGTCAAAACCGAATCACTTTCAACCGCAGACTTAGCCTAAGCCTGTTTCGTCCTTTTTCGCTCGAATCTCGTGGGGGCCCACCACCTTGCATTCGCTTCAAGGCATCATCACGTTGCAGTCTTTCCGTGCTTTTGCGATCGCCGTCTTGGTGAGCTCCATAATGCTCACTTCGCCCCCACCATCATCGGCAGCAGCGACCTGCGATGGCAAATCAGCCACGATTACTGGCTCCGGTGTCATCAACGGTTCACCGGGCGATGACGTGATCGTTGGTTCGTCAGGTGCAGACCAGATCAACGGTAATGGCGGAAACGACACCATTTGCGGTGGCGGCGGCAACGACAAGATCGTGACACTCGGTGGCTCAGACCGTGTGTTTGGTCAAGAGGGCAACGACGATTTGACGCTTGGAGAGGGCAATGACCTTGGCGAGGGCGGCAACGGCAATGACAAGGTTCGCGGATTAGGCGGAAACGACAACCTGGTAAGCGGAATTCAGTCCCAGCATGACGGGCAGGGTCCCGATTCAATCGCCGGCGGGGATGGTGATGATCTGCTTACCGCAAATTCATCGGACCTGAAAGCAACCGGTGGGAGTGGTAACGACATCTTCATTATCTACGAAGCGGATTTGCGTGCCTACGGCGAAGGGGGCAACGATAACTTCGAGGGTGGAGGTGAAGACGTTTCGCTCTCTGCGGGATCAGGAGAGGACTATGTAGAACTCAACCAAAACTCAACGGGTTCGGCCAAACTTGTCCTTGGCGAAGGCAACGATCACGTTCTCGACTACAGCAAGAGTTCAAACCGCGTTTACGGCGAAGGTGGCGACGATCTGCTGGAAATGGCCTCACCACGTGCCCAGTATCTCTCCGGGTCCGGTGGCAACGACGTCATTGTCGGTGGTCAAGGCGATGACCAGATTAGCGGCGGGCCCGGGGATGACTGGCTCGCGGGTGCAATCGGAAACGATGTCATCGATGGCGGCTCCGGGAATGACAATCTCGGTCGATCGCCGAATGCAACAGATTTGGACTTTGAGAAGGGCAATGATGTCCATCGGGGTGGCACTGGCAACGACACCCTTTACGGCGGCGCTGGCAAAGACGACCTTGCGGGTGATGACGGGAACGATCTGATAGCCGGTGATCAGGAACTGGATCTCAGTGGTGCGACACACGGTGACACCATCCGAGGCGGCGAAGGAAACGATTACCTCTATGGTCAATCCGTCGAACACCGGACAGAGAGTGGCCAAAACAGCATCGATGGTGGACCGGGCGACGATTTCATCGAAGGGAGCAGCGGCCCCGATCTTCTGCTGGGCGGAATCGGGGATGACCGCATATTCGGTGACGAAGGTTCGGATCAGATCGACGGTGGTGATGGGGACGACAACCTGATTGGTTGGCTGGGCGACGA
>JAPXRQ010000079.1:0-12420 GCA_033813515.1 Thermomicrobiales bacterium | reverse complement strand
GATCCCGGCATCGCCCTTGATCGTGTCATCGCCGCCCATTCCGCGGAGCTTGTCGTCGCCATTACCACCCGAGATCGTGTCGGTGCCGCTGCCGCCGGTAATATCGTCATTGCCGTCGCCACCGGAGATCGTGATAGTGCCGCTAATCGCGAGAATCTTGTCGTTGCCGGCACCACCGTCGACCTTTGTCGCGCCCGGATCGAGCAGGATCTGATCATTCCCGCCGCCGCCGCAGATCACATCGTTGCCGCCGTTGCTGGAGATCGAATCGTTACCAGACGAACCGATGATGACATCAGTTCCGGGGCTGCCGGCGATGGTGCCAGAGCCGGTGATGGTCGCAGCCAGGCCGAAACAGGATGCTGCGATCGCATGCTGGCCGGTCGTCAGCGCGGTGGTCATCAGCAGGAAGGCGATGAGAAAGCGAAGGAATCCGGCACGCATGGAAGTCTCCTGGCCGCGTTCAATCGTTTGGGGATACCTTATTGCAGCTTATCCGGTGCTGAGTCCCTGTCAACCCGCATCCGGGCGCAGGGCACGGCTGCGGTCTCCATACGCGAACCTCCCAACCGTTTCCTGTCGTGCCACAATGCCCCCAAATTTGATGGTCGCACGGTCGCACGCGGGAGGTCTCCATGAGTACACTCGGTATCGGCATCATCGGCGCGGGTGGAATTGCCCGGCAGCATGGCATCGCCTGGAGCACCTTTCCGGACCGCGCAACAATCACCGCCATTGCCGATGTGAGCTCGGAGCGCGCGGAGTCGTTTGCGAACCAGTTCCACTGCGAGAAGGCGGAACTGCATGCAAGTTTCGAATCGCTCATCGCCGATCCCAATGTCGATGCGGTCGATATCTGTCTGCCGCATCACCTGCACACGCCGGCCATTCTCGCCGCGGCCAGAGCGGGCAAGGCGATCTTCTGCGAGAAGCCGCTGTGCACCTCGTTCGATGATGCCCGGGCGATTGGCGCCGCCATCTCGGAATCGGGCGTTACCTTTGTGATGGCCCACAATCAGCTGTTCCAGCCGAGCCTGGTCGAAGCACGCAAACTGCTTGCCCTCGGTGCGGTCGGTACGCCGTACCTGATCCGCTCGATCGAGTGCTTCCAGCATCGCGATCTCTGGCTCGGCAATACCGGTCACAATCTGGGTACGGGTGAGAGTCCGTGGGCGTGGCGGGCTGATCCGGCCAAGATGGGCGGCGGCGAGATTCTCGATACCGGCTGGCACTCGACATATCGACTGCTCGCTCTCGCCAACGATCGCCCGACCGAGGTGATCGCGATGACGGAGCGATTCCTGATTCCGGACCTGCCGACCGAAGACTCGGGCATGCTCACGATCAAGTTCGCGAGTGGCGCGATCGGTCAGATCATCACCAGTTGGGCCTTCTCAACCATCGACAACTGGCACTTCGAAGTAAATGCCCAGAGCGGAAATCTGGCTGGAAACAACGACCGGATCGTCCATCAATTGCACCGCTGGCCGGAACCCTCGGTGCAGAAGGTGACGCCGGTTCATACCTTCACCGAGGAGGCGAAGCACTTGCTCGATGTGGTTGATGGCACGGTTCCGAATATGGCCACATTTGAACAGGGATGCCGGGCGTTGCAGATCACATTTGGCGCGTACCTTTCCATTAAAGAGAAACGAACAGCGTTCCTGCCCGAAGATCCGCTCGGCGATCCATACGTCCAATAAGAGGAGTTCACATCCATGCAAAAGGCATTCGGCAATGGCGCAATTGGGGCTCGCGGCCTCCCGATCCCCGAACTTGTCCATATCGCGGCCGCGACTGGCTTCGACTGCATCCAGATCGATCTGCCCGAACTGGCTCGCCGGGTGATCGCGGACGGTCAGGAAATCGTCGGCGATCTTTTCCAGCACGGTGTTCTGCCAGGGTTCGCCGGCCTGCCGGTTGCCATGCTCAACGATGAGGAGTGCGAGCGCGATCTTGCCCTGCTGCCTGATCTGGTTCGCCTGGCTGGTGAGTTCGGCATCACCCGCTTTGCCAGCGGTGTGCGGCCCGGATCGAACGACCTGACCTACGACCAGCAGTTTGCCTTCTATACCGAGCGGCTCAAACCGATTGGCGAGATTCTCGGCAAGCACGGCGCATCACTTGGACTTGAGTTCATCGCACCCAGGACGTACCGGGCGCAGTTCACCCACGAAGGCATCTACACGATGGCCGGCATTCTCGAACTGGCGGCTGCAGTCGGAACCGGCAATATCGGACTGCTGCTCGATATCTGGCACCTGTACACCGCGCACGAGACGGTCGCCGATATGGCCAATCTGACTGCCGATCAGGTCGTGGTGGTCCACGTCAACGATGCTCCGCCAGGGATCGCGATCGACGATCAGCAGGATCTCACCCGCGCGTTGCCGATGGAGACGGGGGTGCTGGAGATCGTGCCGTTCATGGAGCGGTTGCAGGAGATCGGATACGACGGCCCGGTCATGCCGGAGCCGTTCAAGAAAGATGTCTCCGAACTCGCCCAGACGGATCCATTGGCCGCCGCCCGCATTGTCGCCAGGTCGATGGACAGGCTCTGGTCTGCCGCTGGTCTCTGAAACTGATGGCGGATACCTGACCTGGCCTCACGGGAGTGGATCGAGCAGAAACACCACCGCATCCTGTCCGGATCGCATGTCCTCGGGTTGTCCGAGTTGGAGGATTGCGCCCTCCTCCTGCCCTTCGGCTGCCGAAAAGAGCAGGATGCCCTGGAGATAGTCATTCGGTTGAACCGGCCCGCCGAGGAAGGGCTGGTCGGATGCCTCACTTCCGTAGACAGGCTGAGCGGCAAGGTGCTGGACTCCGCGCGCGTCAAACAGCACAAACTGGTACGGATTGATGTTTGACGCGGTATCTCCGCGGTTGAAGACCACCAGATTGCAGGCAATCCAGAACTCGCCCAGGGGCGGATCTGCTTCGACCCACGCGCTTGAGGCAATGGTGCAGGAGACAGCGTAGGTAAGATCGCCCGAACACGCGCCATAGTGATCGTAGTTGTCGATGAAATCGGGGGGAGTCTCGAAGTCGGGCGTGACCGCATTCCAGCCGATGTGATCGCACCTGGTCGTGGAATCCTCCTCGGCCAGTACCTGAAGAGATTCCGGTAGATTGGCGACCGCAATGGTTGCCGTGGGTGCTGGCGTGCTGGTCGCGGTGGGTCGTGGAGTAGCCGTTTTGGTGCGGGCGGGCGTACCGGATTTGACGGCCGCGATATCGGTCTGGAGCGCGATGATTGTTGCCTCATCTGGTTGCAGCGTTGGCGATGGCGTTGGCGATGGTGTCCAGGTGGGAACGGGGGTGATGGTCGGAGCGGCGGCAGTTTGGGCCGCGGAAAGTTCCCGTTCCAGCGCGACCTTTGTTTTCTCCAGCGGTGTGATCGCGAACTGATCTGAGGTGAAGATGACGGATGTCTCGTTCGATTCGTCGCGACGTCCACCGGCAGTGTTCTGAAACGTGAGGTGGAGATCGGGAGGAAATGGGGCCGGCAGCGCCCACGCCCGATACCCCTCGATGGCCTCGTCCTTCTGCAAAGTCGCACCCGCCCGAAACGCCTGATCGGCATGGTCGGTCAGATCAAGCAGGGCATCGTCCTGATTGATGATCGTTCCATCGCTGCCTTCAAGGATGAGGTAGGACTTGCGCGATTCGAGTGGCGTGGTCGAGATATTGGTGACGGTGACGAAGCACGTCAACACCGGCTGGTCGTGATCGTTGAACCGTTCGGACGTACACGACGCGGCCAGATCGATTCCCGCCGCATCGTTGGTGGTGTGTGCGCTCGCTGTGGCGGAGTTGGCAGATCCGGTCCCTGATTTGGGGATCGCCAGTGCGGAGACAAGGAGCACCGCGACCGCAAGGCTGCGAATAACGCAAGGAATGCGCATGGAACGATCCAGACACTGCCATGAAATGGACAACGGGCCGGTCATCAGTGCGATGTGAGCTGCAGCGGAAGTGGTTGTCGCAGTGTAGCGATGGCAATGTCAGAAATCCACTGGTTTCTGTCGCAAATGATGCGGGCTGGCGTGGAGGAGTATGATGTTGACGCATTCCCCCGATGTGAGATTTGATCGTGCCCGGAGACGACTATGGACCCCCACCAGTTTGATGCGTTTTCTCGTTCGCTCGCGTCCCGGGGCACCCGCCGATCAGCCCTTCGTGGTATCGGCGCCAGTGGCGTTGCGGCCGGCATTCTGACCGCGTTTGGTGTTCGCCGGGCAACCGCGGCAGACACGTGCAGCTTGCCAATCCTGATGACGACCTCGGCCGGACCGAACGCGGGCACATCCATGGCCGGCACGCTGGATCTGGAAATCGGGGACGAGGGCGCGATCGATAACGGTTCCTTCCGGACCGATGCCGGCGCGAGTTTCGCTGTCGTTGGACAGGTAACTGGCCGGGCAATCAATCTCCGGATCAGCTCGGACCAGGGCGCGTTTACATTGATTGGCACCGCCGAAATCGACCTCGTCCTTTGTCGAGGCGATGCGGCTGGTGTCTTTGGGGGCGCCGAGGACGGCGATTCGGGCACGTGGCGCGTTGATGATGGCAGTGGCTCGGGCGGATCATCGAGCGGCGGTGGCGGTTCCTCCAGCGATTCAGGCGGCAACTCCAGCGGCGGCGGATCGACCGGTGGAAGCGATTCCGATTCTGGCAATTCGTCCGGTGGATCTGGCGATAACGGTTCCGATTGCGCCAGCGGGGTGATCTGCGATGGCGTCTGCTGCCAGGCGCGGGATGGGTTCACCCCGGACGCGATGTCGTGCGACAGCGGATGCCAGTGCACCTATACCTGCCAGTCGGCGGGCTGTCCGAATGGCGGCACCGGTCATTCCTTCACGATCGGTTGTGATTCACGGCCGAACGCACTCTGCGGCGAGATGTGCAACTTTCCGGATGAAACGAGTTGTCCGGATACGACCTGCGCGGATGATCAGCAGCTCGACCCGGCAACCTGCACCTGCCTCGATGCCAACGCCTGCGGTCCGGGCCAGACCAACTGCGGCACGGCCGACAGTCCGGATTGTCGCGATCTGAGCGTGGACGGCGACAACTGCGGAGAATGCGGCAAGGTCTGCCCGCTCGGTCTCTGCACCAACGGCGCCTGCGGCGAGTAGCAAGCGAAGCGGGGTCCCGGTTGAGGACCCCGCTATACAGTCGTCTGTTGTGGTAGCCGGTTCGTCTAGACCGGGATGATCAGGCTTTCGAGATCGCGCGGGTAGTCGGTCAGCCAGGTGATGCCGGTCTCGGTGACGGCCACCGTGTCACTGTGCCGGAAGCCGCCAAGGCCCTCGACATAGATCCCGGGCTCGACCGTGAAGACCATGCCGACTTCCATCAACCGGTGATCGCCCTTGTCCAGGAACGGCGCCTCGTGAATCAGGGTCGATTTGGCGTGGCCGGAGTGGTGTCGCCAGGTCTCCTCGAGTCCGTTCTCGGCGAAGTACCGGTTGACCGCCTTGTCGACATCGCTGCAGGGGATGCCAGCCTTGATCGTGTTCAGGGCAATCGTCTGGGCATCAAGCATGTGGTTGAAGTACTTCGCCTGCTCGGCCGTCGGCTCGCCCATGACCATCGAGCGCTCCAGTTCGCCGCTGTAGCCAAAGACCGCGGCGGCCGCGCCAGTGACAAGAACATCGCCGGCCTGCAACTTCGCATTGTTGGCAAGAGCGTGGGGATTGGCCGAAGCCACGCCGATCTGGCCGCGGAATCCGGCGAAGGCGGGTGTCCCAAAGAGGGAGCGCGGTCGATAATCGGCCCCCAGCGCCGCAACCATGTCGTTGCTGGCCGCCTGTGATGCCTTCTGCGCAATCTCGATCTCGCTCACGCCGACCTTGCTGAAATCCTGCAGGTACCGATGTGCGACATCACCCCACTTGCACGCCTCATGGATCAGTTCCAGCTCTTCGGTCGAGTTGATCATCTGCATGTATTCGATTTCATCGACCACATCGACAATCGTGGCATCGGGCAGCAGTTCGCTCAGCCTCGGACCGCGATAGCCATAAAGCCGCATGTAGCCGTCGACATCGACTCCGAGTGTGGCCGATTGCAGGCCCAGATCGATCAATTTGTCCTTGAGCGTTTCCAATGGTGCGCGATCACCCGGGTACTCCGGATAGCCGACAACGCCGTCGATCAGACCGACCTGCTCGCCGTGTTCGACTTCGAGCCGCGGCAGGAAGAGGATCGACTGGGTCGGCGTCAGGATGTAGCCAATCGGGCGCTCGGTCGGCACAAATCCGAACCGGCTGAAGTAGGAGACATTGTTGGGCGAAAAGAGCACGAAGGCATCAACATGCTTGCCGGCGGTCCGCTCGAAAATAGTCTTGCGGCGGGAGAAGTACTCGTTATCGGAAAGGGAAAGCTTGGGCATGTTCGGTGGTGGTCCTGTGCCGTTGGGGAGACGCCGCGCCCGGATCTGGCGGCCCCGGCATTGTACGCCGGTCAGGCCGCCCTCACATCAGTGGGTCACCGCCTGGGCAAAGGTGATCTGGTTGCCATCGGGATCGACGACCTTGGCCAGGCGAAAGGGATCGAAGGTCATGCCGTAGGGATCGATCGGAACACTGCGTTCCTGCAGTTCGATGACCAGATCGTCGAGGTTGGGCACGGAAATCGTCGCGTACCCCCGCCCGGCGCGTTCGTCTTCCTGGAAGATTTGCACTCCTCCGCCGTTGTTCGGATACCACTCCATGAGTGAGTCCATCGGATTGGCGTCTGGCGGTCGGCCAAACAGGGCCTCGTAGAACGATCGGCTTCTGGCGACCGAGCGGACACAGATAACAGCGAAAACACGATCAGGCTGCATAGGGCTGCTCCAGGATGCAGGACAGAACACCAAACACCGATCCTACCCCCGCCGGGCCACGCTCGATCAAATCGCGGCTACCGACATAGATGAGTCTGGCTGCGGGTCCCTGGCGAACCTGATCCTGACTGCGTTCGGGACCGAGAAGGGGACCAGCGCACTGGCCCCCAAGGTACACGCGTCGTCTAGTCAGTGCAGATTGAAGCGGGAATCAGGGAGTCGAGATCGTGAACTTCAAGACCCGCTTACCGATGTAGTCGGAAATGAGGATCCCTCCGCCGGAATCTACCGCAATCCACCTGGGGAATTGAATCAGCCCGGAATCCGTTCCGCTTCCATCGAAGGTGCCGGCCAGACTTCCATCCGCTCGCCAGATTGAGACTTCTGTCAGTTCATCGTTGCCGACATACAGATTGCCCGCAGCGTCCAACCCCCCTGGTCCGACGAAGACGAACTTTGCGTGAGCGTTCTCAGGATCCAGTCTGGCCAGTTCGGTACCGTCTGCATCGAAGTGGGCAATCGTGACCAGATCAGAGGAACCGCGTTCCCAGTCCGAATTGAGGGGTACGCGCGACCAGTAGTCGCCGGCCGTCCCAAACGCAACCGGCGCAATTCCGGCATACGAACCTCTGCGGATGAAGGAACCCGACTCGTCGACAATCACCATCTCGAACGTCGCACCTTCGGCGACAGTAGAATCGACCACTCCGTACTCGCCATTGCCGATTGCGAACATTGGGCCGATCTGCCGAATGCGGGATTCACTTGGCTCATTGCCGCCAAACTCGCCGAGGTATGACCGATCTGAAGCGAACATTTGCACGCGGCGGTTGCCTGGATCGGCCACGAAGAAGGAACCGTCCTCCTTGAACAGCACCTGATTCGCATCGGCGATCAACTGATCCTTCACGACATCGACAATGAAACTGAACTGCCCAGGTCCTGCACCTGCTTCGCCCCAGGTCTCGAGATATGTGCCGTTGGCATCAAACAGATGGAATGTGGAGGTGGATTCGTCCGCAATCCAAATCGTGCCGTCCGGGGCTTGCGTGACAGATCCTGGCAAACCGACGGTCACCGGATCTTTCGCCGACCAGTTGAATGCCACCGGTGAACCAGGTTTTGATGACGTGCTGGTGATATTGACTCCTTGTGCATTGAGTGCCTCGGTGCCGGGAGCTGGCTGATCCGGTACGGCAACACGCAACTTGACGAGTTCACCGTCAGCGAAATCGGACACGTAGACGTAACCGTCGTCATCGATCGCGAGGCCGGCGGGCATCCCGGTTGGGCCACCCGCTGGATCGGCGAACCAGGTCAGGAATCTCCCGTCAGGGTCGAAAACCTGAATTCGATGGCCGAAGGTCTCGGTGACATAGAGGTTCCCATCCGGGCCGACGGTGACATCGAACGGTCCTGCCATTTGACCGGGATCTGATCCGGCCTCACCGAACGAAAAAACGAAGTCGCCATTGGCGTTGAAGCGCGCGATTGTATACCCGGAAGGAATCCAGAGATACCCCCGCGAATCGAAGGCCATCGAACTCAGATCATGAAGCTGACCAGGCTCCGACCCTGATTCACCAAACCATCGCAGCAGTCGCCCACTTGCGTCGTAGACGTTGATTGCATTGTTGGTGGTGTCCATCACAAAGATCAGATTGTCGGCGCTTACGGCCAGACTGTACGGCTGCGACGGGAGGCCGCTGTTGGCGCCAAGCACCGGCCATTCCGCGACGAAATTGAGATCCGGATCGAACTTTTGAATTCGCCGGTTGCCCACATCAGCGACGTACATGTTGCCATCGCTATCCCAGTCTGCCTCGGCGATGGAATCCTCCAGATCGCCCGGGGTTCGGTTCATATTGAATTGTCCAGGGCCAGTGCCGGGCTCCCCGAAGGTACCCAAAAGCTCGCCATCCCTGGAAAAGATGCGGAAGTTGTTCTCCGTTGGACTGGCGATCCACAGCGTTCCGTTTGGCGCGAATTCCGGATTGGCGGGATACAAAAAGCGTGTCTCGCTGACATACCGCCAGATTTCCGACACGTTGGTTTCCTCCACAGGCGTGCCGTCGGCTGTTGGTGCAACCACAACCGGGTTTGTTTCCGGCTGGCGCTCGAATGGCCGCAAGATCGCGATCACCACAGCGGCGATGGTGACCAGGCCGAGGATTGTGGCCCAGCCCCATTTTATGCGCGAGCGATCTGGTTTGGTGAGCCCGGCATGCGGGCGTGGAAGTGGACGTGTCGTGGGGAGCGAGGACGCTCCGACGTAGCTGGTCATCGAGTTTGTCTCCTGCTGCGACGCCACGAGCTGAGCAAGCAGATCGTCCGCAAACGATGGCCTTGCCCTGTCGCTCGAGGCGGCGGTATGCACGCGAATGGCGAATTGACTGAGTTCAATCGGGTGTGTTGGCAGCGATGTTGGGTCCTCCGGATCACGGCGGACCAGCACATCGAGATAGTGTGAAAAGCGAACCATTTCGTCGGTCATGGCCGGAGCGGATTGATCTCTCATCGACCGTCGCTCCTTTCAATTGAGACATGCATCAGCCCGCGCAATCGGGTGTAGGCGCGATGCTGTGTCGTTCCAACCCAGGAGTAGGACTGGCGGAGCACCTCAGCGATTTCCGGGCCGGACAGCCCGGCCAGACGCAGTTCGATGACGTCTTGCTCCGCCGGAGTGAGGCGCGCAAGTTGCTCGCGAAGCATTGCGACATCTCCCGCCACGACCGCCAACTCCTCGGGTGTGGGCCCGCCATGCGCTGTGTCACGGACTGATTCGAGCCCAACATCCGATCGGCGCCTGCGGTACGCGGACACCACCTCATGGTGGGCAATGGTGAACAACCAGGGACGAACCCGCTCCACGCTGCTTCTCCCCAAACCTTCGACCATCTTCAGGAAGATTGTTGCTGTGGTGTCCTCGGCCAGCGCGTCATCATTGAGCCGATAACGACAGTACTGATGGACAGCGGGGAGGTAACGCTCGTAGAGGGTGCCCAGGGCAGCAGGATCACTGGCCGCGCGCGCAGCCAGGGCTTCGTCGGTTTCGAACCCAACGATCGTCTGCAGATCCACCTCACCTGATATCTGGTGATTCGCCTGCCGTCCCATGCACCCTATCTCCCCGATTGCACAAGGGAAGACGCGCGTACGTCTGTTTGATCACAGGAGATATCGTCGCCGGTATATTGCGCTTGGGCAAGCGTTCAGTCTGGCTGGGTTTGACGGTCGTCCCAAGAGTCGCGAAGGACTGGGGGCGGTGCAGATTGCTCGACCGCTATCATTCGCGCACGATCTGATTCGCGCAATCCCCGGTAACAGAAGGGAATCTCTGTTGGCAGACCTCGCTCCTCGCCATCTGCTCATTTGCGGAGATGTCTCCATCGACTGGATATTCACCCGTATTGAGTCGGACGACTCCGATTCGGTGCAGGTGGCCTACCAGTCGACGCAGGACATCACGGCCGGGATGGCGGCGATTCCGGGCGGCGCCGCGATGATCGCGCAGATGATCGAACAACTGCACCTGCCCGAAGGCTCGGTGTCCGGTCCCAGCATCGAACCTCAGCAACTGATCGATCCGGCCGATGTCACGGTCACCCGCACCTTCTCGGTTTGGCGGCCATTCCGTCTTGCTCCGGGCAGCCGCCAGGTCGCGTACCGGATGTCGCGCTTCTTCGGAGTGCAACGGGCCAACGAACCGCCGCGAGACCCGGTCGGGACGGTTGATGCGAACACGGTGGTCGTCATCGATGATGCCAATCTGGGCTTTCGTGATTCCCCGGAGCGCTGGCCAACCAATCTCGACGCGGCGGCCAGAATCATCATCAAGTCCGCCACGCCCGCGTTCACTGGCCAGCTTTGGGACTACCTGACTCCGGTCCGGGACCGCATGACGCTCTACCTGGGCATTGCGGATTTGCGCAAGGGCGATGCCTCGATCGGCCAGGCACTCTCCTGGGAGCAACTGACAACCAATGTCTGCGAGGAAATTCGCGGTCGCTTTGGAAACGACATGCCGGCGCTGACCGTCGTTTCGTTTGGCATGGCAGGTTCGGTGCTGATCCCGGCAACCGGGCGCGCAACCCTCGTTTTCGATCCGCTGCATCAGGAAGGGGAGTGGGAAGCGAAGCATCCCGGACTTCCGCTCGGCAAGGGCACAGCGGTGGTTGGCGCGCTGGCAATAGAGGCGATGTCGTCCGATCCTGCCCCGGATGCTGAAGCCGTCGCGCGAGGGATGCACGTCGCCCGGTCGGTGCACGAGACGGGCTTGACCGAGGAAACGCGGGACGACGGTCGCCTGGTGTTTGTCCCAACGGTGCCGTTCGATCCGATCGTTTCCCGAGATCTGCCGAGTGAGTTCGCGTTCGCCCAGGAATTGGCGAGTGGCGGCTGGAATCTCAGTCTGGCATCCGAAACCGATACACCGGATCTCCTCGCCCGCCGCATCGTGATCGAAGGCGAGCAAACAGCGTGCACGGGCATGCCCATCGAGCGCATTGGGCACTGGATGTCGGTCGATCGCACCGAGATCGAGAGCGTCCGCAGTCTGCGCAGCATCGTCACGCAGTATTTGCAATCTGACCGCAAGATCCGGCCATTGAATGTCGCGGTGTTCGGGCCTCCGGGATCCGGCAAGAGTTTTGCCGTCAAGCAGATGTGCCGGGAGTGGTCGGAATCTGGCCTGCCGATCGACATCCTCGAATTCAATGTCGCCCAGTTTGGGGACGCATCTGATCTGCAATCTGCCTTCCAGCGGGTGCGGGATTCGAGCGTCCGCCACCGGATTCCTCTGGTCTTCTGGGACGAGTTCGATACACCGGTCGCTGGTCGCGAACTTGGCTGGTTGGCCCGATTCCTGGCTCCGATGCAGGACGGCACATTCCTGGATGCCGGTATCGAGCGACCAATTGGCAGCGCCGTCTTCGTCTTTGCTGGCGGCACGCATGCGACGCTGGACAGCTTCAAGACGCGCGCTGTCACCGTCCCTGGCGCCAAGGCGACCGACTTCCTCAGCCGCTTGCGGGGGCATGTTGATGTGCTCGGTCCGAACAGGCGGGATGAGACTGATTCGGGGGCGGTGCTGCGTCGTGCCTTGCTGATCCGGGCCATCCTTCGCCAACGCGCTCCCCAGATCTTCGATGGCGACGAACTGCGTATCGACGCGGGTGTGTTGAACGCGCTGTTGCTGGCGCCGGAGTACGTGCACGGGGCGCGCTCGATCGAGGCGATCATCGAGATGAGTTCGGTGACAGGTCGGCTTCGGTTTGAGCGATCGGCCCTGCCGCCACGGCACCAGATTGCGCTCCACGTCCACCCGGATGCCTTCGAAGCGCTCGTCCGCGGCGCCTGATTCCAATAGCGAATCCGACACGCGCGGTCAAAACGGCGTACCCTGCGCCGTGCACAACGTTGCATTCAGAGAGGAAACACACAATGCCGTCTGCGCTGATTACCTGGGGTGGCTGGGAAGGTCACGAACCGAAGCAATGCGTCGATCACTTCGTTCCCATTCTTGAGCGGAACGGATTCGACCTCACCGTCGTCGACACCCTGGATTGTTTTCTGGATGTTGACACTGT
>JAPXRQ010000078.1:0-12499 GCA_033813515.1 Thermomicrobiales bacterium | reverse complement strand
GTTGCCCTCTTCGTTGTAGACCGGAATGACAATGGAAAGAGAGTCAATAAGGGGCCAGCCCGAGCGATCAACCGCTTCGACTGGCATCTCCTGTGCAATGGAACGGTTTGCCGTATCAACCGTGGTTTGGGCGGTGTCCACGTCTACCTGATCGACTGCTACCGAACTCACCCGCTGCTCTCCCTGCTGACCGATTGACGTTGTGGCACGGGCACATCGTGCCAACCACCCTGCATCGGGCAGTGTGAACTAACGGATGATACCGGTTTGTGGGCACTGGCGACAATAACCGCGCGTCAATCGGCTGCGACGACGGGTGCTGATTGCGATGCCAGATCCAGGACCAGTAAATCTGCCGACGATGATGTGGCCGAGGTTGGACTTTGCACAATGCGGACCGAATCGTACGTTTCGATCGCTGCGGGCAGGGTCACCTGCACCGATCCCACGCCGGATGCGTCGATCTCGACTGACCCGAGCGCCACATCCTCCTCGCCATCGCTGCCCAGAATGATGTGAAGCGAATCGGTCGCGGCCGGTACATTCCAGAGTGAGATCAAAGCCGATTGCCGATCCGGCCCAGTCATCAGCAGTCCCGATGCGGGCGATCCTGGTGCGGCCTGACTGAAGGCCATCACCCGGACTCCGGTGCCGTAGGTTTCCTTGCCGATCCGGATCGCTTCCAGGTGGGAGGAGAGTCCGATGTTCTGTTGCTGGAGCACGGCGACACGATCACGTTGGCCGTCGAGCTGGTACTGGCTGCTGACGGCGATGCCACCCAGCAGCAGGAGCAGGCCGATCGTCGGTGCGCTCAGGGCCTGGGGTATCCGCCAGGCGCGCAATCTGGCCGGCAGCCAGGCTTGTGGCGCGCGGACCGGGGTTGGCCGCGCAGGCTGTGGCGCCTGTTCAGCGCGAATGGTGGTCAGTAACGAGGCACGAACCTCACGCGCCGGCCCGACGCTGGGAGAGGCCATGCCCAGCAGCGGAACGAACGTCTGGTACGAACGCGAGAGTTCGTCGCAGGCCCGGCAGGTGAGCAGATGTTCCTCGACTCTGTCCGCATCCGCCGGTTCAAGGGCACGAAGGGCGTGGACTTCGATCAGATCCCGAATCGAGGCACAATCGCTAGATGGATGCGCCGTCATGGTCGGAATCCATCTCGTGTGACGTGGCGGCGATGTGATTGGCCAGCGGACCAAGCCGTTCCCGCAACTTGAGCAAGGCCAGGCGCATCCGGGTTTTGACCGTGCCTAGCGGCTCGTCCAACCGGTCTGCGATCTCCCGTTGCGTCAGGCCGCTGAAGTAGGCCAACTCCACGACTTCGCGCTGCGCTATCGGAATCTCGGCCAACGCTTCCCGCACCAGGCCGCGCAGTGCGCCCAGCCAGGCCAGTTGCTCGACATCCGGTCCGTGATCGGCGACCGAAATCAGCAGCAGGTCGTCCTCGCCGGGGTTCTGCACCTGGGGACGGCGTTTCTGGCGACGAATCTCGTCGATTGCCATGTTGTGGGTGATGCTCAGAATCCATGTCAGCAAAGCGCCCCGATTGTGCTGGTACTGGCCACATTGGCGCCAGACGCGAAGAAAGACTTCCTGTGTCAGTTCTTCCGCCAGACCGGGATCCGAAAGCATGCGAATCGCGAACGAATACACAACGCGCGCATACCGGTCGTAGAGCGTCGCCAGGGCTTCGGCATCGCCAGATCCGATGCGGGCGGCCAGGGCGGCATCGTCCAGAACTGTCGGATCGGCGCGTTCTTCGGTTGAAATCCTGATAACTGCCATTTGCAGTACCTGGAAACCGATCGCTCCCACCCACTGCGGTTTACGACAGGGAGGAGGCGTTTGGTTCTCAATCACCATGTGGCGCGAAATGCGTGCACCGCGCGAAATGCTACTCCCCGGAGCGGGAAAATGCTTGGTCGTCTATTCCTAATTCGAAGGGCGGAGAAGTTCGCGGGCCGTCGCAACCAGCCCGAACGAGCCTGAAACCAGCGTTATCGCCTCTGGTCGAACATGGGCCAACGCCTCGGCGGTCGATTCGGCGACAAGCGGATCGAGGCCGTGCTGCCTGGCCAGCACAGCCAAATCACTGGCCGGAACTGCTCTCGGATTGCGCTGCGCCGGGAGAACGAGGCGCACGATCCTGCCCGGCAATTTGGCGAGAATCGCATCGATCTGTTTGTCGGCGAGCACGCTGAAGACCAAATCGATGGGTATGCCGGGCCAGCGGTCTTCAACATTGCGCAGCACCTGATCGATTGATTCGGGCGTGTGTGCAACGTCCAGCACCAATGTTGACTCGGACGATGCGATCACCTCGAACCGGCCCGGAATTTGCAGACCTGCCACGGTTTCCGCGACGAGGGAGTCGGACTCAATCAGGTGGGGATATGTGTGACGCAGGGCGACAAGTGCCGCCGCGATGTTGCTGGCATTACCCGAACCAGGCAGCGCGGGTGACCGGAATCGGAGGCCGGGATCGCTGATCGACCAGTCGCGACCTTCGACGAGCAAGGGCGCTTCAAACGCTTCGGCATCGGCGGCGAGTTGAGTAAGCACTTCGTCTGTTTGGGCGACGACGACGCAGGGAACGCCTGATCGCATGATCCCGGACTTGTTCCAGGCGATTTCAGACAGCGAATCGCCAAGGACATCGGTGTGCTCTGCTTCGATGCGCGTGATGATCGTCACCTTGGGTTGCAGGTGGTTGGTCGAGTCAAAGCGACCACCCAGTCCGGTTTCGATCACTCCCAACTCGACCTGCGCATCCCGAAAGAGGAGGAACGCGGTAGCCGTGAGCAGTTCGAACGCATTGAACTGGCCATTGTCCGGATGCTGATGCTGGATCGTCTGCATTGCACGGTCTACGGTCGCGAGCGCGGCACCAAATGGACGATCTGCGATTGGCACACCGTCGATCTGGATGCGCTCGTTCCATTTGGTCAGATGGGGTGATGTAAACATTCCCGTCCGCCGACCTCCGGCCCGGACAAGTGCCTCGAGGACGTAGGCGACGGTCCCCTTGCCTTTGCTGCCGGCAATGTGGATGGTCGGATAGGCGAGCTGTGGTTGATCGAGCGCAACCAGGAGCAGAGTCATCCGCCTGAGACCGAGCGCCGCCACGTCCTCGGAGCGATGCCGATCAGCGATCAACCCCGGTGTTGCCGAAAGGTAGCGATGGATGATTTCGTCCGGTGTCTCCGTCATTCGTCGGAGGGAAGGGCAAGCAGATCGAACAGGTGCTCGCGCAAATGGACGGTCCGGCGGCGGAGGACCTTGGGGAGGGTCCATGCCTCGCCGGCCAGTGTGCGGGCGAGAGAGGCCTGCTCGGAGAAAATGGCATCGACCGTCTCTTCGAAGAAGCTGGCCGATTCGATCACATCCGATTCGAGATCGTCGATAGGCGACATCAGTCCTGGCTTCAGGCGCATCGCGTACCAACGGTCCAGTTCGGCGACGTGCCGGAGCATGCGCCGGACCTCGGTTTCATGATCGTCAAACGCTACGTCGGCTGAGTACAGCAGGTCCGAGAGTGTGACCCGGCCAATGGTCAGCGCGGCCTCGAACTGATCTTCATCCAGGGGTTCCCGATCGAGGTCGAAAATCGGCCCCTTGCCGTCGACGCCAGACAGTTCCTGAACGATGACGATGGCCTCGTCTTTCGGCAGATCGGCAGCGATCTCCTCAGACTCGAGCCATTTCAGATAGGAATCGATGGTGTCCGAAGCGACAGAAAAGGCCTGCGCGACATTCGGCTCCTTGCTGAAGAAGCCCGGCAGTTCCGGAACATAGAGCATCGCTTCATTGGTCCATCGCTCGACGACAGCATTCCAGGTCATCGTGATTTCACCTCCGCGGGGAAAAGTGCGCCAACTGTCCAATGCTGATGCCCATCTGGTTCGGCGGTGAGCACAAGATGGCTACCGGCCAGATCGGAATTCAGGTGCGGGAAATCGGACCGGTAATGAGAACCGCGGCTTTCTTCGCGCAACCAGGCCGCAGCCGCGATTGCCATGCTCACCGTCAGCATATTGCGGTACGTCCAGGCATCGCGATCTCCGGTTGCGCCTGGAGGCAATTCGCCGAGCTCATCGAATGCCGTGGCCAGGCCATCGCCATCGCGAACGACTGAAACGTAACGACTCATGATGGTCTGGATGCGCCTGGCGTCGGCGGGCACGTGAACATCGACCGGCTTGACGGCCGTGTCTTGCGGAGTGCCGCCTATTGGCGCCGACGGCTGCAATGCGATCGCCTGGGCCGCCATGCGTCCGAAAACCAATCCTTCAAGCAGCGAATTGCTGGCCAACCGATTCGCGCCATGGACACCCGTGCACGCCGCTTCGCCCACCGCCAGCAATCCCGGCAGTGTCGTCTGGCCCCGCTCATCGGCGACAACGCCGCCCATGAAGTAGTGGGCAGCCGGTGCGACCGGGATCAGGTCGCTGCCGAGATCGAGTCCGCGCTTGTCGAGTTCCGCGGCAATCGACGGGAAGCGGGTCCGGACTTCGTCGCGATCGAGGTGGCGAAGATCGAGGAAGACGTGATCTGTGCCGTCGGCAATCATCTGCTCGAGATTGCCACGGGCGACGACATCGCGCGGGGCGAGTTCGGCCATCTCGTGTTTGGCGACCATGAATCGTTCGCCATCCTTGTCGCGCAGATACGCACCTTCGCCCCGGACTGCCTCCGAAACCAGAAATGGCGTTTCCCCAGGCAGTTGCAGCACGGTTGGATGGAACTGGCAGAACTCCAGATCGGCAACTGCTGCGCCGGCGCGCATGGCGATGGCAATGCCGTCGGCCGTGGCAGCGGGCGGATTGGATGTCGTTGCCCAGAGTTGCCCTGCGCCACCGGCCGCCAGGACGACCACCTGCGCGTTGACCCGGCAGAGGCCAAGACCGGAGAGTTCCAGCACAGCGCCGGTACATGTGCCGTTTTCGACCAGCAGATCGACTGCGTACGCGAACTCGCGGATGTCCACGTTATCCCGGGAGCGGACCGCAGCGACCAGGGCGCGTTCGATTTCGGCGCCGGTCGCATCGCCACCGGCATGCAGGACGCGTCGCCGACTGTGGGCTGCTTCCCGACCAAGGGCGATTTCGCCGGTATCGGGGGAGCGATCGAATGCCGCGCCAAGCGAGAGCAACCAATCGACGGAATCCGGTCCGGCATTGACCAGATCGTGGACCGCCTCGGGGTCACTCAGGCCAGCGCCGGCGTAGAGGGTGTCGGCTTCGTGCAGATCCGGGCTGTCATCCGATCCGATCGCTGCCGAAAGGCCGCCCTGTGCCCAGCGGGTGTTGCTTTCGCCCAGGCGGCCCTTGGTCAGGAGCATGACGCGGGTGGATTCGGGGACGCTGAGGGCGAAGGCGAGTCCCGCCACACCAGCACCGACGACGATGACATCGGTCTCCAGCGACGCGCCGAGAGCACCTGGATCGACCAGTGGCGCAAACAGGGCGGAGGGAAGATGAAAGCGCGACACGAATAGGTTGCCCCCGTACGAGAACGCCGCGTTCCAGTTGCGGCCCGCAATAGTTTGCCTGAATGAGTCGATGCAGCGTGGACGCTAGATCTCGATCTGCGATTCGATCAGGGCCAGCGTGTCTTCCAGTTCCGGAAGATGCTCCCGCACGAACCCACCGATTTGCTCGGCCCGGTTGAAGGGAAGCTCGTAACTGATGCGCACGCCAACCCCCTGATCAACGTCGTCCCAGGCAGCGAATTGATGTTCGGCCAGGTATCCACGCTGGATGTTCGGCAGCATGATCCGAACCAGCCGCTCGTGCGCCTTTCGCTTCCATTCATTCTCTTCGTCCGCGAAGAGCCCGGGCGATGTGCCCCGCAGGTCGATCCGATAGCCATCGGTTCCAACCCGGACATCAACCCGCCCCGACTCGTCATCGACGGCAATGGTCCAGCGCTGCTGGTCGTCGTAGGTGCCGTAAGAGTAGAAGCCGGCCGCCTTGAGCGAGCGCAGCACTGGTTCGAGAGCGAGACGGTCGCGCTCAATCACATCGATGTTTTCATCCAGCGATGCGATGGTCAGGTCGATCGGTCGGTCAAGATGGAGGTCGTCGGTCATTGGTTGCAGTCTGATTCAGAGGACGATGCGTTCGACATCCGGCGGCTTTGCACCAAGGGCAAACCGGCCCGGATAAAACGGATTGTCGGCCGATTGCACGTTCCCGGCAACCAGATCGGCCAGGAGACGGCTACCCGAGGGCGATCCCATGATGCCGTGACCGCTGTACCCCGTGTTGAACCAAAGTCCGCCGATCTGCCGGGCCGGGCCGATCAGCGGCTTGTGATCGGGGGTGACCGTGTAGAGACCGGCAGTAAAGAGGGTGTTGCTCTCGGAAAGATCCGGCTCGACATCGCTCCAGAATGGACAGAGACGGCGAACACCACGATCGGAGCGCAGAATCAAATCGAGCCAGGAGGGATCCCGTTCGACGGGCCAGGTGTCCGGACGATCCTCTTCCGGCTGGGCCCAGGCCATCAAGGCCCCACCCCGATGCGGCCGCCAGTGTGCTCCCGTGTTGGCGTCAATCGTCATGGGGGCGTCCTGTGGAATGCGGGAGTCGGGATCGACGACCAGGCGGTGTCGCCGCCAGAGGGCCACCGGAATCGATTCCGGGGTCAGATCGCGGCTAAACGGACCAGCCGCGAGAATCACGGTTTCTGTCGCGATGGTTCCGCGGTCGGTCTGCACGGTGGTGACACGGTCCGCTTCGGTTCTGATCGCGGTGACGCTTGTATTGAGGGCAATGCCTGCGCCCGATGCCGTGGCGAAGCGCTCGGCGGCCGTGACTGAATCGAGCCAGCCGTCCGCGCGCCGGAAGGTGCCAACCGCGACCTGCTCCGTCATCCAGGGGAAGCGGTACCGGATCTCGGCCCCATCGAGCAGTTCGACATCGTGAACCCCGAGGCGCTGCTGGGTGGCCACCCGTTCGGCGAAGAGATCGTGATCGGCGGGATCGGTGGAGGCGAAGAGATAGCCGTTCTGGGTGAGATCGATCTGGGCGGCAGGATCGCCGAGGAGATCGCGGAAGGTTTCATATATGTGGAGGCTTTCGCTCATCTGGGCAATGTTCTCTGCCTCGGAGAACTGGCAGCGAATGGCGTGGGCAGAGACCGCCGTCGTTCGCTGGGCCAGCGCATCAGCCTGCTCGATCAGGACGACATCGAAACCGGCGCGTGAAAGGAAAAAGGCCGAGGCCGTTCCCACGATTCCGCCGCCGATGACGACGACCTCTGCGGTTTTGGGCAATTCGCCAAGCAGACGCACGGATTTCATCCTCTCGCAACTGGTCGCGGATCCGATTGTGCCGCGCTCATGCATCGTATTTGGTGCAGACCGCACCAGAATCGCGTTCAGCCGAACCGTTTTTCGGTTGACACTCGATTCCGCGCTCGACTATTCTGCGCGCACAAGTTTGGTACCCATTTTCGCACCATCTGCCGGCACTGCGGGCTAGCCATAGCCGCACCTCCGGGCACAGGTGCACCGGCGAGGTTGGGTGCTGGACGGTCCCATTTCGGGGACGCGCTCATCTCACCCAGGCACAGCCTGGTTGACCGCAGGAGTAGACGGATGTCTCAGCAACCTCGTGAGTCCATTGCGGCACTGATTGGTTCCCTCTATCAGGGATCAATCGATCGCCGCGAGTTTATGAAGCGAGCGGGCGCGGCCGGCCTTTCCGCCGGACTGATTGGCCAGGTCGTGGCCACACATGTCTCCGCCCAGGATGCAACGCCGGGTACAGGCCCGCAGACGGCCATGGAAATCGGCGTCCCGGGTTCGGTCCACAACACCGACACCGCTGGCGGCACGATCAAGATCTACTCGTCCTGGCCGCTGACCGGCACCTACGAGCTCATCGGTGGTGACGCGGTTCAGGCCGTCAAGATGGCCCTGGCCGACTTCGGCAATGCCGCTGGCGGGTTCGCGATTGAGTACGAAGCCCTCGACGATGGCTCGGCCGCCAACAACGGTGGACCAGACAGCGCCAAGGAGACCGAGAACGTCAACCGCGTCGTGGCCGATGAGGATGCGATGGTCTACATGGCCACGTACAACTCCGGCATGGCCAAGATCTCGATCCCGATCACCAATGCGGTGCCGATGGCCCAGATCTCCTACGCCAACACCTACCCCGGTCTGACCAAGGCCATTGAGGGCGCGACCGAAGAGGGCGAGCCGGACATCTACTTCCCGAGCGGCAAGCGCAACTACATGCGCGTCTGCCCGGCGGACGATGTTCAGGGTGGTGCACAGGCCAAGTGGGCGTTCAACGACCAGGGCAAGAAGAAGGCGTACGTCCTTCACGACCAGAGCCTCTATGGCCAGGGCGTGGCGGCCGTCTTCAAGATCGAGTTCGAGAAGCTCGGTGGTGAAGTTCTTGGCTTCGAGGGATACGATCCGAAGGCCTCCGACTATCAGTCGCTGATGACCTCGATCGCCGACAAGGGTCCGGAAATCGTCACGGTTGGCGCCACGGTCGACAACAATGCGGCCAAGGTGCTGCAGGACATGCGCAGCGTCATGGACGAGAGCGTGTTGTTCCTCGGACCGGACGGTCTCATCAATGAAGCGTTCGTGCAGGGCGCTGGCGATGCGGCTGAGGGTGCCTACCTCACATTCGCCGGCTACACCCCGGACAAGCTGGTCGAGCTTGGTGGCGCTGGCGCTGACTACGTCAACCGCATCACCGAGATCCTCGGTCACGCGCCGGACTCCTACGCCGTGTACGCGTACGAGACGACCGTTGTTGTCATCCAGTCGCTCGATCGCGTCGCCGCCAAGGATCGCGCTGCCATCCTCGATGACATGATCACGACGGAAGGCTTCGTCAGCCTGCTCGGCAAGACCTGGAGCTTCACCGAGACTGGCGATACCGATAGCGCCGTTATCGGTCTGGCCAAGGTTGTCGACGGAGCGATCACGTTCCAGCAGAGCATCTCGTCCTAAATCTGGAACCGGTTGCGGGGAGGGTGTGCAATTGCATGCCCTCCCCAATCAATAGCTGCATGCCTGTGATTGCGTCGTCGACCAATCGCCCGGTGGCAGCTGTTTCAGGACGCCAATGAACTTTGAGTTGCTGCTGCAATATCTGATTATCGGTCTGGCCAATGGCTCGCTCATCGCCTTGATCGCGCTCGGCTACACGATCGTCTACGGCATCGTGGAGTTGATCAACTTTGCGCATGGCGAGGTTTTCATGATGGGCGCGTTCTTCGCGACCTCACTGATCACCTGGGTCGGCGTGACCAGCAAATCCACACCGGTCGCGATCTTCGGAGTCGTCGGCCTCGGTCTGGTTGGGGCGATGGCCTTCAGCGCCGGAGTGAACTGGGGTATCGACCGCGTTGCCTACCGGCGACTGCGCAGTGCACCCCGACTTGCGCCGCTGATCGCTGCCATCGGCTTCAGTTTTATTCTTCAAAATCTAGGCATTTACTGGCATGGATCAGTGGCGTTTTCACCGCCTCAGTTGATCCCGACCCAATACCGCACCTACAACATCCTCAACGAGTGGTTCGGACTGGACACCAAGGTCCGGATTCGGCCGCTCGATCTGGCGGTCGTCGGCCTGACCATTCCGCTGCTCATCGGACTCAGCTATTTCGTGAACAAGACCCGCTCTGGCAAGGCGATGCGCGCGACGGCCCAGGATCGGGAAGCGGCAGCGCTGATGGGGATCGACATCAATCGCTCGATCTCGCTTGCCTTCCTCATCGGTGGCGCGCTCGCAGGGGCGGCAGGTTTCATCGCTCTCTATTACAACAACAGCGCCCGCTTCCAGATGGGCTTCCGCTATGGCCTGTTCGCCTTCACCGCGGCCGTGCTGGGAGGTATCGGCAACCTGAATGGCGCTGTGTTGGGCGGGTTTATCATCGGCCTCGTTTGGTCGCTCAGCGATGGATACATGAAAGAGTTCGTACCGGGGTGGGGCGCAGAATGGACCCCCTCGGTCATCTTCGGTGTGCTTGTCATCATGATGATCTTCAAGCCCGGTGGCCTGTTGGGCGATAGCACGACGGAGAAGGTCTAGCCATGGCAAGCGCAACGCTGAACGCCCCGTCCAAGTTCGCGGATTCGGGCGACTCCAACGACAAACTGGCCACGCGTGAGAATCTGTACCTCGGCATCGGCGTCCTGATTCTGGCGCTTTATCCGGCGATCGATCTCCTCTTCGGGCGAACCCGGCTGGGTGCCCTCGAAGGCATCATGGTCTACGTCATCCTGGCGCTTGGCCTGAATATCGTGGTCGGCTACGCCGGTCTGCTGGACCTCGGCTACGCCGCCTTTTTTGCCATCGGCGCGTACACGATGGGCTTCCTGACGTCGCCAGCCAGTTACTTCATCAGGCAAGGTTGGGTTCCCGATTTCCTGCAGAACTTCTGGCCAGCACTGGCCGTCTCGTGGGTGGTCGCCGCGCTCTTCGGCGTGTTGCTCGGAGCGCCGACACTGCGTCTGCGCGGGGATTACCTGGCAATCGTGACGCTTGGTTTCGGCGAGATCGTGCCGAACGTCTTCCGCAATGCCAAGACAATCACCGGCGGAATCGCTGGTATCAACCCGGTCGGCAAGCCGAACGGATTCAATGTCTTTGGCCACGAAATCCGGTTCAACGCCTCGAACCAGGCGGTCTGGTACTACCTGATCGGTCTGATCGCCCTGCTCTCGCTGTTGATGATCCGGCGGCTGTACAACTCCCGTCTCGGCCGAACCTGGGCAGCGATCCGCGAGGACGAAATTGCGGCCGCTTCGATGGGCGTCAATCTCGTCAAGACCAAACTCTGGGCGTTCGCGATGGGTGCATCGTTCGCAGGATTCGCGGGGTCGCTGTATGCGGCGGCATTCCAGATTGTCTCGCCCGATCAGTTCGAGTTCTCCGTGTCGATCACGATTCTCGCGATGGTCATCCTCGGTGGCCTCGGCAACATCTACGGTGTGGTGATCGGCGCCTTGCTGATCGGCGCCTTCGACCGGATTCTGGCCGAGGAACTGACCCACCCGATGAACAATCTCGGCGAGAAAATTGGCTGGGATGCGCTGGCGACCCATAACCTGACGCAGGATCGCTTCCTCGTCTTTGGCCTGGCGCTGGTGCTGATCATGCTCTTCCGGCCCGGCGGCCTGTTGCCAAGTGAACGCAGGCGCGCCGAAATGGAAACGCACGACCCCTCCACGCTCTTCCAGGAGAACGAATCCATGTTTGATGTGGAGCGCGAAGCCACACCAGTTGAGAGGTCGCAGTAGCGATGGTTGCGCAACCACAAACCGGCCAGCCTGCTGCTGCCACGGGTGAATTCGTCCTGCAGGCAAGTGCGGTCACCAAGCGGTTCGGCGGACTGACAGCCGTCAATGCGGTCGATCTGGCGATTCCACGTGGCGCTATCCAGGGCCTGATTGGACCGAATGGCGCCGGCAAGACCACCTTCTTCAATATCATCGCCGGTCTCTATCCCTTGACCGAAGGCGCCATTACGTTCAATGGCAACAAGATCCAGGGATCCGGCTCCAACAAGCGACCGGATCAGATCGCCGGGATGGGGATTTCGCGGACGTTCCAGAACATTCGCCTCTTCGCCAACATGTCCGCGCTCGAGAATGTCCTGATCGGGATGCACCCCAAATTGCACTCATCGCCGTGGGGCGCATTGCTCAAGCTCAAATCGGTCCGCGAAGAGGAACGGCAGGCACGCGCCAAGGGCCGGGAATTGCTGGCGTACGTCGGACTGGGCGGAAAAGGCGAAGAGACGGCCAAGAACCTCTCGTACGGCGATCAGCGGCGTCTCGAGATCGCTCGTGCCCTGGCCCCGGGACCGAGTCTGCTGCTGCTGGACGAGCCGACAGCGGGAATGAACCCGAACGAAACAACGCAGATGACGAAGTTCATCAATCAGGTGCGCGACGACTTCAATCTGACCATCCTGCTGATCGAGCACGATATGAAAGTGGTCATGGGCATCTCGGACACCGTGGCGGTGCTCGATCGTGGGGTCAAAATCGCGGACGGGGCGCCGGCCGCAGTCCAGCGCGACACTCGTGTGATCGAGGCGTACCTCGGCAAGGAAGGCGCGGCCGCTGCGAGTCGGGCGATCGAAGGGCGGCAGGCGACTCCCGCTCCCGTCGCGGAAGGGCAGGCCCCGGCATGACATCGATGCTCGCGCTCGAACAGGTTCACACGCATTACGGTCACATCCACGCGCTGAAGGGCATCTCGATCGAGGTCAATCAGGGCGAAGTGGTTACGCTCATCGGCTCCAACGGGGCCGGCAAGAGCACGACGCTCAAAACGATCTCCGGTCTGCTGCATCCGTCCAGTGGCGAAGTGCGCCTGAACGACCGGAAGATCAGCACCATGCCCGCGCACGAGATCGTGAAGCTTGGCATTGTCCAGAGTCCCGAGGGGCGCCGAGTCTTTCCGCGCATGACGGTGCTCGAGAATCTTGAAATGGGCGCCTTCTCGTCGGGGAAGGT
>JAPXRQ010000077.1:0-12710 GCA_033813515.1 Thermomicrobiales bacterium | reverse complement strand
ATGCGAATCCGGCACGCTCCGGATCAAGGATCTCCCCGCCATCGCTGATAGCTGGCTCAATGGCGTTAATGTCTCCGGCGAGCGCGCCCTGGCCTGGAAGGACGACTCGATCTTCGTCGAACTGGCGGTCTCGTGCGAGCTCTTCGAGGCCGGTTTCCGGTGGCAATCGACCTGGTACTCACGCGAGGCCGATGCTTACTACCGGGCCGATACCGCCGAGGTGATTCCTGCCAACGCCAAGCCCGAAACGATCGTCTCGCTCCCCAAGGGAGACGTGGATTTCAACAAACTGATGCAGGTGCTGATGGCCGATGAAAGCCTGGCCCTGCAACCCGATTATCTGATCACCAAGCTCGATGTGCGGGTGAACACGCCCGATCGCCGCATGGGTCCCGAAACCATCCCGGTCAATCGCCTCATCTTCCACCTCACAATTCAGTCGCCCGGTCAAACGCTCGAGCTCTACGTCGATATCGAGGACGAGAAGGTTTACCGTTACGAACAGTAGGGAGGGCACAACAGGCATGGAACTGGCCCATCGACTCGCCGATATGGCGAGATCCGGACCCATGGCGATCTATACCGATGTCGACGGCACCTTGTCGCCGATCGCCCCAACTCCCGATGCCGCGAAAGTCGCCAAGGGTGCCGCTGCCGCGCTCCGGACTATCGCCGCTTCGGGTATCCGGGTCGTCGCCATCAGTGGCCGCGCCGCCGCCGACGCCCGCCGCATGGTCGGCCTCGACGAGATCGATTACGCCGGCAACCATGGCTTCGAACTTCTGACACCGGCCGGTCCCATCGTCCGGGACGACGTCCGCCGCGCCGTCGATGCAGTGCAACGCGCCCTCCATGAGATCGAGATGGCAACCCCCGATCTGCCCGCCGGTGTCATCGTCGAGAACAAGACCTACACCGGCTCGGTTCACTACCGCCTGACGGCCGATCCCGCCGAAGCGATCTCGGTGATTCGCCCCTTGATCATGGACACCGCCAACAGACATGAACTGGTTGTCACCGAGGGCCGCATGGTCTTCGAGATCCGGCCACCACTTCACATCAACAAGGGCGAATTCACCCGGCAGGATTGTCTCGACCATCAGATTCGCTCAGCCGCCTTTCTTGGCGATGACTTGACTGATGTCGATGGCTTTCTGGCACTGCACTCGTTGCAATCTGCCGGCGATCTGGACATCGCCCTGGCGGTCGGGGTGACGGCCAGCGAAACGCCCCCCGCGGTCATTCGCGAGTCCGACATCCAGGTCGAAGGGGTTCATACTTTGGTCGCGGAACTCGTTGCCTTTGCAGAAACGCGGGAAACAGCATGAAACGCTTGCTCGCCCTAATCCTGATTGCTATCACGCTTCTTCCCCAAATCGCATTCGCCAAACCGGCGGTCCCCTCCTGGCGCGATCACCATCCGTGGTCCACCGAGGTTGCAGAAGTCACCATCGACGGCGTCACCATCCAGGCCGAAATTGCCGACACATCGCAACTGCAAACGCGGGGCCTTGGGTATCGCGACGGACTGGACGAGGGCACAGGTATGCTCTTCGACTTCGGAGCACCGTCGAACCGCACCTTCTGGATGAAAGGGATGCGCTTCTGCCTCGATATCATCTGGATCGAGGACGGTCAGATCGTGGGAGCGGCCGAGAACGCCTGCCCCGAACCGAATGTCTCGGACGAGAATCTGACGCGGTACCCCTCGGGCCAGCCGATCAGTTACGTGCTCGAAGTCACCGCAGGCACCATGGCCGCAAACGGTTGGAGCGCAGGCTCGCAGGTCGAGATTAGGTTCCCAGACGACCCTCAAACGCCGTAATTGCCGCTTCCAGTCGCCGCTGATTCAGGGTCAACGTCACATCGCCACGCGTTCGCTCGATCACGGCCCGGAATGCGTCCGTCGTCCGGCGCAACCCTCCGGTGATTGCATCAGGAAAGTCGATCGTCACCAGGACGGCGTAGATCTCGTCCATCAGTTCGAGCAATCCCACCGCGCCCTCAATGTCATCCGATCGCAGCAGATCAAGCACATCGCGCCGCAGTTCGCTCCCTGCCTCGGCCAGACCGTTCAGCCAGGCAGCATCTTCAACCCCCACCGACGCCGGATCGGGAATTGCGCCGTCCCGAAGGATCCCGAGCACGATCGTCGCCTCGGCCACTTCCTTCATCGCATCCTGCACGTACCCCGCCCAGTAGATCTCGGGATGGTCGGTGGCCAACGTTGCCAGCCCGGAGGCAAGATCCCGGGCGGCGCCCAGTTCGGTCTCCGCCTCAGCAAGTTCACCGCGATGCGACGCCCGGATCGAATTTGCCGACCGCCGCACAACCTGCCGGCAATCCGCCAGCACTGCATCCCGCCGCGCACTGAGCACCGTGAATCGCCCGATAATCTCCTCAGCCATCTCCTGAGCACCCATCTCCGAATCGCTCCCTCACCAGCATTAAAGCCTTGACGTTCCCGGATTCAGCCGCTACTGTACGCGCCATGAATAACGCGATTCGCCATGCTGATAGCCCGGTGACCACCGTTCGGGGCGCAAATCCGCCCTCAACGTTGGGTTGCTGGTTCTATTTTGGCTTCTTTTACGCCTCCCCGGCGATGCTGGTGGAGCAGGAGTCATGCATGGACTAACCGCTTCAACCAACACAGCATCGACCGGGGACCGAGGGCGAATACCTCGGTTTTTTTGTTGCCGTTGAACAGTCCGCAGTTGAGAGGAACCGCCATGATCATCACCCTCAATCCCGACGCGCCGGAATCGACCCGCACCCGAATCGCCCAATCCGCCGCCCGCACCGGCAGCGACGCCCGTGAACTGACATGGGAGGACGGCCATCGTGTCGTCGCGATCGATGGAGATCTCGAAACCGGTATTGCCAGCCTCCCCGGTGTTGCCGGCATGTTCGACAAACACAAGAGCTACATGCTTGCCTCCCGGATCGCCCGCGCCCGCAGCGTCGTTCGCGTCGGCAATGTCACCATCGGTGGCCCCGATCCGGTCGTCATGGCCGGCCCCTGCGTCGTTGAGGATCGCGAAACACTGATCACCACTGCCAAGGCTGCCCGCGATGCCGGCGCCACCATCCTCCGCGGTGGTGCGTTCAAGCCGCGCACCAGTCCGTACGCCTTCCAGGGTCATGGCGAACTCGGTCTGCAGCACCTCGCCGCCGCTCGCCTCGCCACCGGCATGCCGATCGTCACCGAAGTCATGGAACCTGAACAGGTCGATCTGGTCGCCAATTACGCAGACATGCTGCAGGTTGGCAGCCGCAACATGCAGAACTACCCGCTCCTCCGCGCCGTCGGCAAACGCAACGTCCCGGTTCTGCTGAAACGGGGCTTCGCGGCGACGGTAGATGAATGGCTGATGGCGGCCGAATACATCCTCGCCCAGGGCAACCCCAATGTCGTCCTTTGCGAGCGCGGTATCCGTGCCTTCGATCCCGCCTTCCGCTTCACGCTCGATCTCAACGCGGTTCCCATGGCGCGCGAACTGACGCACCTTCCGATCATCGTCGATCCCAGCCACGGCACCGGCAAGCGCTCCCTCGTCGCACCGATGGCACTGGCCGGAATTGCCGCCGGCGCCGACGGCCTGATCATCGAAATCCACCCCGATCCGGACACGGCCCTTTGCGACAGCGCCCAAACCATCACCCCGGCCGATCTCGCCTCCATCTCCGCCCGCGTCCGCATGATGGCCGCCATTCGCGACCACGTTTCCCTGCCAGTCGCATAGACTTGCAGGCAACTGGATCGCCGTTTGATCTGATCAGGACTGTGCCAATGACCACCCCCATCGAAACCGTCATCGCTCCTCAACGGCACATCTTCCTGTCTCCGCATTACGACGACATCGCCCTCTCGGCCGGTGGCGTCGCCGCGCTGCTCTCGGCTAACGGTCGGACGCCAGAGATCGCCCTGATCTTCGGCGATCATCCCGATCCCAATGTGCCCTTGACCCAGTTCGCATCCGATATGCACCGAGACTGGGGGATGTCGGCCGAGCAGGTCATCGCCGGTCGCCGTCACGAGGAATCGGTCGCCAGCCTGACGCTGGGTTCCTGCGATCGCTATCTGCCATTTCGGGATGCCATCTACCGCGGCGACCAATACACCAGCGATCCGGAGCTTTTCGGTACGCCCAAGCAGGGCGATGCCGGCGTTCCTGCCCAGATCCGCGCCGCGCTCCCGATCTCTGACAACGATCGGGGCCACCTGCGCGTGTACGCCCCGCTCGCGGTTGGTCATCACGTCGATCATCAGCTCGCATTTCAGACGGGCCTGGACATGGCGAACGATGGCTGGGAGGTCTGGTTCTATGAAGATTTGCCGTACAGCCTCAAGCCGGAAAATGCTGCCAGGCGCCACCCTGAATTGACCGCACACGGACTTGCCCCGGCCGTAGTCATCGATGTCACCTCGGCCTGGCCGAAGAAGATCGATGCCATCATGGCCTACCCATCCCAATTGCCAACCATCTTCGAACAGTATGTCGGCGTGGGCTCAACGCGCGAAGCCATCGACGAAGCTATGAGCACGTATGCCCGCTCAGTCGGCGACGGCACCCGGGCCGAGGAATACTGGACGCTCAATGGATGAAATCCGCGCCAACCGCAAGACACTGATTCTGGTGGCGGTCGCAGTCCTCATCATCTGGGCAATGGCGATCCCGCTGCTCTTCTAGCGAGCCGTCCGCCTGATTTTGCCGCACATGTCCAGGCCGGTGATTCGCCGAACACGAACACGACCGACGAACACGAACCCAGGCTAGCGGAAGATGCGCACAATCAGCGGGGTTGCTTCGATCCCCGTCCCGGCCAGACCCTTCCGGTTCCCGATCGCAACAACAACATCCTCGAGCGCCTTCAACGTGATCGAATCATTCGGCTCGGCCAGCGATTCATCGATCGACAGTTCACCCTTGGACTTGATCGAGATATTCGCGAAGAAGTTGATCGGCTCGACAATGGCATCCATGGTCGCGCCGTAGGCAGCCAGCGCCTCCAGCAGCGCGTGGGTCAATGCCTCCTCGCCATCCTGATCAAACGTCGTCGGTTTGATCGGTTCGGTGGTCGAGTAGAGCATGTCATGGCGGCCCACCGAATCGGCGGCAATCTCGAAGATTGGCGTCAGCCGCGATGAGTAAATCTTCTTGCCCACCTCGAGCATGATCGACTTGTTCTTTGTTCGTGTCGCTGCCGGAGAAACTCGCTCTTCAGGCGCGCCCTCGCGGAACCCGATCAGCTCCGCAACTTGCCGCCCCGATGGCGTCACGATCTGAAGCAACTGACCCTGCGACAGTTCAAATGAAGCAGCTTCACCAGGACCAATCGTCCGGGATGCAATGGCCACGCGGCCGTAGAGAGCTTGCACGCACATTCCTCCGACCAAACAACGGTCTGGCATAACTCGCCAATTGTCGCAGTCTGCTTCTCACCAGTGCAATCCACCCGGTCTGGGAGAGACCGTACGGTCAATCGGGACTAACTGGTTAGACCGCTTTGCCGATGGCTCCGCTAGGATCAAATCCGAGCTAAGTCCGCTCCGTCACTGACTCATTTTGAGACCATCCTGGGCTCGTCCCGAACCCCGGACAGGAGACCCCGGCCGAGTATGTACGCGTCTTCGAACACTCGCAAATCCATTGGCGGGCAATCACGACTGGGACAGGCGCTTGCCCTGTTCCTGATCTTTGCCTCTGTGCTCTATGGCGCAATCCTCCATACCGGTGCGGCCAAAACCGCAACTACCCTCATCGCCATGGGCGAAAGCAACTCCGACGCCCAGCGCGCCGAATTGCTCGGCTACTTCGGCAATCCGACCGACGCCGAAATCACCGTCATCACCGTTGCCGACACCAAGGAAGCCATGAAGGAGATCGTCCCCGATCTCAACATCGGCACCGCCAACTCCTCTGCCGCCCTGACCTGTTTGCCGCTTGGTGATGGACTTCAGGTCCAGACCGTGAACATCAACGCGGTCACCCCGGCCATGTACGCAATCGCCCTGGTCACAGCCGGAGTCGGTGACGCCCAGCTCATCGTCGCCTCCCCATCCGACGCACCCGCCGGCGGCCTCACCGCCCTGACCGGCATCTTCGACGCCTGGAACAAGGTCAAGTGCGAATCGAGCCAGACCACCCCGGAACGCCAGGAACTCGCCCTCCGTCAGCTCGCGCTCGTCACTGAAATCAGCGGCGCACTGGGGCAGTCGACCACCGGATATGCCGGCGCCTTCGTCATCGACTCCCAGCGCACCATCGTCATCGGCGGCTACACCACTCCGGAGGACATCTCCGCCGCCATCGCCAACCAGGAAGCGGTCTACAACATCACCGTGCCCGCGACCCAGCGCCAGAAACTGATCGACTTCTTCGTCCAACTCCAGAAGCAGAACATCGACTGGAGCACGTTCTCCGCCGGTTGGACCATCGACTATCCGGAAACCACCAAGATCACCATGAAGGGTGACGGCGTCGCAATCCAGAACGCGCAGATGACCGCAACCGCCAAGGCCGCCGCCGAAATGACTGAGACGGCCCGGGCTGAGCGCGAAGCAACCAAGGACGCCAAGCGCGCCACCCAGACGGCCGCCGCCGCTGCCAAGACGCAGACCGCCGAAGCGATGCCAACCGCCACCTTAACTCCGACACCTGGTCCAAACGATGCGGCCGGCACCCTCGAAAGTGGCATCGAAAACAATCAGGTCAAGGTCAAGCTGGCCTCGGGCGATTCGCAGACCTTCACGGTCGCCGCCAATGCCACCCTCAATCGCAACAACAAACCCGCCGATGCAGGCGACTTCAAATCCGGCGACTCGGCCAGCCTCAAGGTCGATTCAGGCACCGGCGAAATCGTCCAGATTGATGCCCAGGCCGCCCCGTCCGAGGGAACACCGATCGCCAAACTGCTCTTCCTCCTGCCCGTGCTCCTCCTGATTCCGCTTGGAATCGTGGTCAAGGGTCGCAGTGGTGGAGATGCCTTCGTCGTCAAACGAGTCGCGCAGGACTAGCCGGAGAACCGCAATGGCCATTCTTTCGAAACGAGATCTTCCCCGCCGCGACGTCACCGCCAGCAGCGCCGCCGCACAGCAGCAGGCCGAGGTCATTCCACCCGAATTGCTCGTCCGCCGCGACAACACAGTCCGCTACGAGAAGGACGGCCCGATCTACGCGACCGATGGCAAGGTCGGTACCCTGAAGAAGGTCGTCGTGGATGAGACTACGGCCGAAGTTGCCGAAATCATCATCCAGCCGGACGGCAGCGAGAAGATGCTCGTCCTGCCCGCGGATGTCGTCGATCGATCCGCCGGCGCCGCACTCTTCATCAACCTCAATCGGGTGCAGTTCAACGAGCGTGTCAACAATGGCACCACCTATTCGAAGAATCACTTCTCCAAGGCGGATCTCAAGAATCTGCTCAAGAAGAAGGATGCCTCCCGGGCTTTGATGCCGCGCAAATCCGTCACCAATGTCGGCCCCGATTTTGTGGAAACCCCGCTCGGTTCGGCCATCGATCGACTCGGGTCCCGACCCGTGGTTACCACCTCGGTCGCCGCAGATTAGGACTGCATTTCATCAAATCTCCATAGGGTGCGTGCGATACTTCAAGCGGCTCACCGGCCGGTCGTTGCGCGGTGTGATCCAGCCTTAATCAGCCTGCTAGTGAGGCACTACCAATGAACCGATGCCCCAATTGCGGCGCCCAGAATCGTGATGGCGCCAAGTTCTGCACCTCATGCGGATTCCGTATGCCAGCACCCGATGCAAGCAAACCGGCCGCTACGGCCACCGCCGAGCGTTCCCCGTTCGCGACCACGTCCACGGTTGGTCGTCCTGCCGAGCCCACCCCACCAACGGCGCCGGTTCCACCTGCATACGAAAGCTGGACCGAACCAATTCCGCCCCAGGCGACCCTGACCGAGGGACCAGGTGGCTCGTGGGATTCACCGCCGCCGGTCAACACAGCGGTTCCAGTCAGCGACGAGATGATTGCCTCCCTCATCGGCACCGAGCAGCGCGCCTCCGAGACCGACGACGCGCCGGTTGCCGTCTCCGAGACCGACGATGTGATCGCCCTTGGTGAACCCGAGGAAACCATCGAAGCCACCGCCAGTGACGATTCCGATGCCGTCGAGGCTGACTCTCACATCATCGAGGTGGAAGAGCCGGTCGCCATCGAGGCCACGGACGAAGCGCCTGAAATCGAACCATTCCAGGCCGAGGAGATCGAGGACGTCGCCGCAATCGCTCCAGCCAACCCGTCTGGTGACGCCAGCATCGATTCCCTGTTGAAACTGGTTCGTGATCTCGAGTACGGACTCGTCGAACTCGCAGACGCCCGATCCGGAGCGGTCACTCCAGTCATCACTGGCGGAGCCGATGTCGGCTTGCTCCAGGGCGCGTTGCAGGGTCTGAGCTCGGAAGACGATCTGGCCTCGTTGCGCGATGCTATTGCGACTGCGCAGGATCGTCCGCGCGATGTCGATGTCATGCTAGATCTGGTCCTCCGTGCCGATGCGATTGCCACGGTGATCGGAGAGCGCGATCAACTCAAGAGCGCGATCGAACTCGCCCTCCGCAACGACGACAGCGCAACCGACGACGAGTAAACCGACTGGTCCCGACCACTGGGCGTTGGGACGTTTGGCCGATTGTCATCACCCATTCATGCCCCCACCCTGATGGGAAGGCCGGTGCATGTGCGCCAGCGCCTCCGATCTCCCTGTCCCTGGAGTGAAGTCCATGACTGCTGGCGTTGCACCGTCCCAAAGTCCAACCAAACCAGCCCGCCTCGGTCTGTTCGAAATCCGTGGCCGCATCACTGAACCAGCGCCCCCGGCCGGCCGCATCGTGCTCCGGGTATCCGGCACCGCCGATGGTTCCTTCGCCGGGCGCGACGGCATCGCCACCTGCATCGCCAAACCAGCTGACGAAGCCGCACTCGCCAAGTTAACAACCAAACTCGATAGCCTCAAGGCACTGCGCCATCCCAACCTGCAGCCGGTGCTGGATGCCGGTGTCGCCGGCAATGTCCTCTACTGGGTTTCCATCAAGCCGGCAATTCCATCGCTTGCCGAGTCTGCCGGGAACACCACAATGACCCCATTGAGCACGCGTCAGCTCGTCCGCGAGATCGGTGGCGCCCTTTCGACAATGCATGCCGCCCAGCTCACGCATGGCGCGGTCGGTCCAGCAACAATCGTGCCCCGACCGGACAATGTCTTCATGCTCTGCGGACTCGGTCTCAGCGGCAGACGGCAGCACGATGATCAGCGCGATCTCGCCCTGACGGTGATTGCGCTCCTCAAGGGATCCGCCTGGTCACCATCCCAACCGGCCGAACATTCCGCCGCGCACGCAGACGCCTTGCGTTCATTCCTCGAAACGATCACGGCCCGTCTCGTAACCGTCCTCGCCCGCGCGTCCGATCCGCAGCCCGAGTCCCAATATCCAACAGTGGCTGCATTTGTCGATGATTATGAATTGGCAATCGCCGGATCGGCCGAAGATCTCGCCCACGGAGCGTTCGAGGCTATCTCCAGCAACAGCCCGGAAATAGCCGATCTCCTCTACCAGCGCGCTCGTCAGTACGATCCAGCGTGCGAACTCCTGACCGTGCTCGGTATCCAGTTGCATGGCGGCTCGCTGTTCGAGTCAGCCAGCAGCCAGGCGTCGATGGTGCAGATTCCGGACATGATGCAGGCGCAGGCGATGATGCCGACAGCCATGCCTGCTCCCGCGCCGAAGGTCGATCCGGTGTCACTGATACCGGCCGACCTGGCGGCCGGACTTCCACAGGAGTATCTCGAATCGGTTGCGCAGCAGTTTGTGGTCGAGCCGGTCAAACCGCCGCGCTTCAACCCGATGTTCCTCTTGATTCTTGGCGGCCTGGGCATGGTCATCGTGCTGCTCCTGGCCGTCCTCATTACCTGGTCCGCCTCCTGATCTCGACCACGTGATCGAGGTCGGACGGTGATCGTGCCTACCATCAACATTTGACACCGTTGCGCCCTCGTGCTTACTATCAGCACGATCTCTCCAGTCCGCGCAGGAACGCAGCCAGGCACAATCGCAACAGGTCCCTCTCCACTTGTCGAAGGTGTTTTGCCCGCAACCCCGCCCTCTGGATCGATCGCCGAATGTTGCGCGATTCAAGGAGGAAACGCAGCGGTTAAGAAGGAGTTCTGGGAGAAGTTCAACGTCGGCGCCTCCCGCCGGTCCGTGATGCAGGGCGCCGCCGCCGTGGCCGCAGCCGGAGCACTGGGCAAGGGAGCCGCCAACGTTAGCGCGCAGGATGATCTCCGCGCCCAGATTCTCGCTATCCCCGGAGCAGGGAATGGCCAGCCCACCGAGCAGGATATGCAGAAGGTCGGCGAGCTCTGCATGGGCCCAACCAAGGCGAACGTCGCCGAGGGCGAGTTCAGCGGCGTCAAACTGACGTTCATGGGCCTCAACAATCAGAACCTGCACAACATCGTCTTCCGCAATCTGCTCCACTCGTTCATCGAGTACACAGCTGTCGAGATCAAATGGATTGACCTCGCCCAGGCCGATTACAACCCGCGCCTGCAAACCGCCATCGCGAACAACACGATCGATTTCGACATCCTCGAGATGGGTGCACCGTACGAGGGCGATGTCTGCGGCGCAGGGCTGACCTCGGTCATGCCCGATTGGGTCAAGGAGCAGATCGACGTCAGCGATTACGTCGGCTATCTGCAGCCACCCGTCGGCACCTGGAACGGCAACACCTATCGCGTCAACATCGATGGTGACTGCCACAACTTCAATTACCGCAGCGATTACTTCTCCAACGCCGATCTGGCAGCCGCCTGGACCGCAGCCGGCAACACCACCGAGTGGGCCGTGCCGACCACCTATCAGCAGGTTCAGGCCGTCTCGAAGTTCCTCAAGGATCAGCAGGTGGACGGTCAGCAGGCGTATGGCTGGCTGGACGTGTGCAAGCCCGGTGGTGGCTTCTCCTGGTACTTCTTCGCCAGCCGCGCAACCGCGTACGCCAAGCATCCGGATGATCCGGCCTGGTTGTTCGATGCCGACACCATGAAGCCGCGCATCAACAATCCCGGCTTCGTCCGCGCGATTCAGGATGTCATCGATCTCGTTCAGGGTGGCTTCTCGCCTCCGGATCAGATCAACGCCGACCTGAATGTGACCGGCTTCAGCCAGTTCCTCGGCGGCACCGGCTCGATGTGCGCCTGGTGGGGCGACGTCGGATCCAGCGTCTACACCAACGATCAGTCCGTCGTGCAGGGCAAGGTGTCCTTCGACATCCTCCCCGGCTCCGACGACGTCTACAACTCGTCCACTGGCGCCTGGGACACCCTTGCTGACGGACCAAGCCACGCACCCAACATGGCCTACCTTGGCTGGGGCATCTATGTGATGAATACGGTTGATAGCGATCCGGTCAAGCAGAAGGCTGCCTGGGCGATTGCCGCATTCCTCGGTGGCAAGGACATCTCGATCTGGACTGTCGCCTATCCCTCCGGCTTCCAGCCGTATCGCAACAGCCACTTTAATGTGGATGAGTGGGTCGCCACCGGGTACCCGGCCGATTTCGCAGCGAGCTATCTCGCGTCGGAACAGAACTCCTACAACCATCCGAATGCCGCCATCGAGCCGCGCATTCCGGGCATCTTCCAGTACTACAGTGCTGCCGAAGACGAACTGGCCAAGGCATTCGCCGGCCAGGTCGACGCCCAGACATGCGCCGACAACATCGCCGCCGCCTGGGAATCCATCACCGACCAGATCGGGCGGGAGCAGCAGCTTGCGCTCTACCAGGCCGCGCTCGGCATGGGTGGATCGGACGAGGCAACTCCGGTCGCGTCACCGGCAGCCTGATCACAACGGCCATCACGCAACATATCCGCGCCAGTCAGAAGTTCTCTGGCGCGGACACTTCCATTTCCCATGACCGACCAAGGATCGACCGTCCGTGACTGATCAGGCGCCACCAGTTTCATCGATCGCGGACCTCGCTTCGTCTGCCCCGCCCCCTGGCCGGCAGTTGACTGGTCGCCTGTTGGTCATCGTCTCGACCATCATCCTGCTGGTTATCGTCATCGGACAGGTGCTCCAGACCTTCGGCAATCGCGGCCTGGAGTTCAGCAACTGGCGTCCATCCCTCTACGCCTACCTGTTCTGGTCTGTCTGCCTTTGTGCCGGACTGGTTCTGATGCGCGGCGAGCACGGCAAGCGCGCCCTCTTCGTCCTCCCCGCGATTCTCTTCACCGTCGCAATGGTCGTCTTCCCCACCATTTTTGGCATCTACGTCGCATTCACTGACTGGAACCTCTCATCCCGGTCCGGCCGCCACTTCAATGGCCTCGACAACTTCCGGACCATGATTCATGACAGCTACTTTCGCAACGCACTCCTGAACACCGTCTACTACGTCCTGAGCGTGCTGGTCCAGTACGCCATCGCCTTTGGTCTCGCCCTGCTGCTCAATCAGGACATTCGCTTCCGCAAATTCTTCCGCGTAACCTTTCTGATTCCCTTCATGCTGAGTCCGGTTGCGATCAGCTGGATGGTTGGCAAGTCGATGATGGATCTGCGTTTCGGTCCCGCCGCGTCACTCGCCCAGAAACTTGGTTTCGATCCGCCCGCCTTCTTCGGCACCGCCTGGCCCGCCAGACTCTCGATCATGGCCATGGATGCGTGGATCTGGATACC
>JAPXRQ010000076.1:0-12844 GCA_033813515.1 Thermomicrobiales bacterium | reverse complement strand
CCATCGATCTCCTCCAGCAGACCGGCCGCTACGATGTCGTCTCGATCGTCGACGAGTGGATGCCATTCTTCGGCCGTCGCGGGTACCTGACAGACGTGCCCGATCTCACAGAAGATGGCGCCGATGCCTATCCGCCCCTGGTGCGCGACGCCGCGGCTGGCATCGACGGAACGCCGTTTGTCGTCTGGCCATGGACGGTCGATCTGACCTGCCTTTTCTGGAACGCCGACCAGGTCCAGATCAATCCGGGAACATGGTCGGATTTCTTCCTGTCCAATCCCGACCAATCCGCTATCCCGACCCAAATCCCGCTGAACACCCCCGAAGCCGCCGCCCAGTGCTTTCGCAATGTCATGCTCTCCTTCGGCAAGGATCTCGTCGATCCAACATCGCATATGCCGACGATGAACAGCTACGAGGCCACCCGCGCACTGGAAACGGTCAAGCGTCTTGCCGCCCGCGCCACGCCGGAAACCGCGCTGTCAGTCGATGAGCAGACAATCTTCAGCAGCATGCAATCGGGCACGACCGCCGTCGGAACCTTCCTGGAAGCATCCGCGAGTTGGGGACTTTGGCCGGGAGCAAATCGTCGCTCCGCCCTGATTCCCGAAGGCAGACCAGGCACACGTATTTCCGATGCGTCCGTTTGGATGCTTGGCGTGCCGGCAGGTGCGCCGAATCTGGATGAAGCCCGCGAACTTGTCGTCGCGATGACCTCGGCAGCCGTGCAATCGCGACTCTGGCCGGAAACTGGATTGATCCCGGCCATCAGCGAGGTTCTGGAGCGTGAATGGGCAACCAATGCGGCTGCCCTGTGGGTGACTGTCGCGCAGGGATTGGCCACTGGTGCGGTTTGGCCCCGGATGCGCTCGTTTCGCGATGTGATGACGCTTGCCGGAGAGATGGTTCGCAGCGCCGTCCAGGGCATCGGCGCCACCGAGACCCTTCTGGCCGCTGCCCAGGAAGCCATGCTCGCCGAGATCAAACAGGAAAACGAAATCCTGGCCTGACCCAATTCCTCAGCAAACCATCCTATACCACCACCCGGTATATGGAACTGTTGACTTGATTGTCTCGATTGAAAAACCTCACATTTGGCATTTCGTCACCGTATACCAATCCGGGGTATCATGACCGGGGAGATCAGATGATGGCTCAACGAACGGACAGGTACGGATCAGACGCACCGACTTTTTCGGTCGTCACGCATGTGCTCCGAGTCAACGCGCTGATCGTGATCATGCTCCTGCTGCACGCGGCATTGATGACGGCCGACGCATCCCCAAATCCAATTGCTCCGCACCACGCCAATCAACAGCAGAACAACGATTCTGGATCCAGTCTGGGTAGACATTCGGATGTAGTCCTGGACGTCGAGCACCCGCACGAACCGTGTGGACCGCTCGATTCAGACCTGCCGACCCGATTCCGTTGGCGTTCGCAAGGCGCTTCAGCCACAGATGTCTGTACCGGCAAGGTGCAAACCTCCATCGATGCGCCACCGGCAGCAGCACACTGGTCGCGTTTACAGATGTCCGAAACGATGTCCCTCGGCACCGGCCCGCACCTTTCGCCGGCCAGGGCACGTGCCCTCCTGCAGGTCTACATCGTGTAGGTCCAGGGACAGACGCAACTTCGTTCATCAACCCAAAGCACTGTTAGAAGGAACGATCCATGTTTGTTCGCGTTGGCAACACCGCGTTGTCGTCATTCCTGTTGACCGTAATTCTGGCTCTCTCATTCGTGTTCAGCAGCGCACATGCGGCTGTTGCACAAACCGGATCCCAAACCTGGTCGTGTGAACCGGCTACGCCAATCGCATCTGAGGCAAACGCAACGCCAGGCTCTGGAACCCCAGCATCTGCTGATCCGGCGATGATGTCCATGGATCTGATGTTCATCGACATGATGATTCCGCATCACGAGAGTATCATCGCGCTGGCCACGGTCGCTGAGCCGCGATTGCAGGATCCACGCCTGATCGAAATTGCGAAGGCGATACGCACGACGCAAAGTGCAGAAATCACGTTGCTCCGGGAGATCCGTCAGACGGAGTTCGGAAGCCCGGTCCCAGCACCATTCGACCTGGCAATGGCGGAATCCATGGGTCACATGATGACCGGATCCTCATCGCCGCAAGACATGCTCGCGCTGATGTCGCCCGCTGGCCTTGTGGCGTCGTTCTGCAACGCATCCTCTCCCGACCGTGCGTTCATCGACCTGACGATCGCCCACCACACGATGGCGGTCCAGGCGTCGGAGATGGTGCTTCAGCATGGAGCGACCCCGGAGATTGAAGCCATCGCCCGCGACGTGATCACCGCGCAGCAGGCCGAGATAGACCTGCTCACGGAGATTCGGACCGATATCAGCGCCTGAATGTGACCTAGATTGGGAATCGGATTCCGGTTCCCAATCCAATACGATCAGCTGCGCAGCGCTTCCAAAACTGCCGGCAGATCGGTGAAGACCAGATCCGGCTTGATTGGAGCCGCAGGAATCTCGTCCCGCGTCGACACCCCGGTCAGCACCATCAGTGACAGCGTCCCGGCATTGTGCCCCGCGACAATATCCGTATCGAGCCGATCCCCGACCATCACCGTCTGCTGCGGCGCGACCCCCATCGCGTGCATCGATGCCTCCAGCAGGTGCACCTCCGGCTTGCCGATAATGACCGGCTGTTTGCCCGTGCTCGCGACCAGCGCCGCAATCAGCGCCCCGCAACCAGGCACCAGACCCTGCTCGGTCGGCAGCGTCACATCGGCATTCGTCGCCACATACGTCGCACCGCCAACGATGCCTTTGTGCGCCTTCCGCAGTTTGTCGTACGTGATCTCCCGATCCAGCCCGACCACAACCGCGTCCGGAATCGCCTCATCCGGATCGACCAGTGTGAAGTTGGCGCCATCCAGCAGTTGCGTCGTCAGCGATGGCATGCCGAGGACGTGAATCCGCGCATCGATACCCAGGTTCTCGATCAGCCAGGTTTGCGTGGCCATGGCCGAGGTCAGAATCTTGTCCGCGGTCACCGTGATGTGCATCCCGGCCAGCCGCTCGACATATTGAGCTGGCGTCGCCATCGAGTTGTTTGTCGCCAGCTGGAAGGGGATACCCCGGTAATCCAGCTCGTCGAAGATCTCCTGGACACCCGGAAGGTGATCGGTGCCGCGATAGACCACGCCGTCCATATCGAAAATCCAGCCCTTCGAGGCCTTCAAGCGCTGAATCTGTTCCTGTTCCGACACCCAATCACCTCTATCCCAGCTTACGCCTGGAAACGTACGAACCCATCGTAGGGGCGATCGTCAGATCGCCCGCCCCGCTGACCACCCGCCGTTCTTACAAACGGCCCTACAGGACCTCGTCGGTCAACTCCAATGAGCGACTCTCGACGCGGGCAATGACGCCGGTCAGGAACTGGTCGACCGGAATCGCGCCCAGATCCTGACCCGAGCGCAGCCGCACCGCCACCGCGCCCGCTTCGACCTCGCGCTTGCCGACAACCAGCATGTACGGGATCTTCAGCATCTGGGCATCGCGGATCTTCGCCTGCATCCGCTCCTTCTGATCAAACACCTTCACCCGCAGCCCGGCTGCTTCGGCATCGGCCGCGACCTGCTGGCAGAACGGCAATTGGTCGTCCGTGATCGGGATCAAAGCCAACTGAATAGGCGCCAGCCAGACCGGGAAGGCCGCGGCATAGTGCTCGACCAAGCCGCCGACAAACCGCTCCATCGACCCGAGCAGCGTCCGGTGAATCATCACCGCGCGGTGCTTTTCGCCGTCTTCTCCGATGTAATTGACATCGAACCGCTGCGGCAGGTTGAAGTCCAGCTGAACCGTCGGTCCCGTCCACTCGCGACCGAGCGCATCGACCCACTTGATATCGATCTTCGGTCCGTAGAACGCGCCGCCGCCTTCATCGAGTTTGTAGTCGACGCCGGCCTGCTCCAGTCCCCGCCGCAGACCTTCGATCGCCCGATCCCAGGTCGCGTCGTCACCGATCCATTTCTCCGGCCGCGTCGCGAGGTACGCCTGGAACTGGTAGCCGAAGACATCGGCCATGTAGATCGCGAGGTCGATCACGCCGGCGATCTCGTCGATCATCTGGTCTTCGCGGCAGAAAATGTGGGCGTCGTCCTGCGTAAAACCGCGCACCCGGAGCATGCCGTGCAATGTGCCCGAGCGCTCGTACCGATAGACTGTACCCAACTCGGCCAGTCGCACCGGGAGCTCCCGATAGCTGCGGACCTGGCTCTTGTAGATCATGATGTGACCGGGGCAGTTCATCGGCTTGACGTAATAGTCGACCTCATCGATCGACATCGGAGAGTACATGTTCTCCTTGTACGTCTCGAGGTGCCCGCTCGTCTGGTAGATCTTTTCGCTGGCGATATGCGGCGTGTAGACGAGGTCGTAGCCGCGGGCGAGCTGTTCCTTCTGTTCGAACTGCTCGACCTGATACCGGATCATCGCTCCGCGCGGATGCCAGAGGATCAGACCCGGTCCGATCTCGTCGTTGACCGAGAAGAGATCCAGCTCCTTGCCCAGCTTGCGGTGATCCCGGCGCTGTGCCTCCTCAAGCCGGTGGAGGTACTGATCCAGCTCGTCCTGCGTCGGCCAGGCCGTGCCATAGATCCGCTGCAGCATCGGACGCCGCTCATCACCCCGCCAGTACGCGCCCGCGACCGACTGCAGCTTGAACGCCCCGATCTGTCCCGTATCAGCAACATGCGGGCCCTTGCACAGATCGAGGAAATCGCCCTGCTGGTACGTCGTGATCACCGAACCGGCCGGCAGCTCACGTAGAATCTCGACCTTGTACGGGTTGTCCGCGAAGATCTTGAGCGCTTCCTCGCGGGAGACCTCTGTCCGTACGAACGGCTCGGCCGCCTCCCGATGGCGCCCCATCAGCAGCTCGATCTCGGCCAGATCCTCCGGCGTCAGCGCGTGATCCAGATCCATGTCGTAGTAGAAGCCATTATCGATCGCCGGACCGATCGCGAATTTCACATCCGGATAGATTTCGCGGACCGCCTCGGCCATAAGGTGGGCCGTGGAATGGCGCATCGTAGCGAGGGCGAGATCCTGCTCGTTCTCGATCTCGACGACCATGTCCGATCCCGGTTCGCGCTGTTCTTCAACCAACATTTCTCAAACTCCGAAAGACAACAAACAGCCCGGCTCCCAAAAATCGAGGGACGCCGGGCTGACGTGGTTCCACCCTGGTTCCGGCCGAATCGATTCGCGATCGGGCCGCTCAAGTCGCCGCTATCGGGGCGTTCCGGATCGGTTTGGCCGGTGCGGCGTCCTCCGATCAGCTCACAGGTGGTGCCCCGAATCTGGCCGTTCCGCAATCGCCTCTCAGCAATCTGGCGATCGTTCTGTGCGGACCAAAACCAGCGGGAAGCCTGCTCCTCGCTCTGCGATCAAGAATAGCGCGAATGTCAAACCCCACCCCGCCATGAACGGCAACGGCTCATCCCCACTTGCCCATCCCATGCCGAGGGCTCGCGTTTGCCAACTAATCGTGGTCGCCTACGCGTACTCCGATGCGTTCCTTTCCCATCAATCCGAGCGTTGTTTGAGAGACAGGGACTTAGAGAAGCCCGGATTGCAGGCTCGTCTGGCCGCCTTCCGCCCAGGGTCCAATCGGCTCAGCGATTGGCGCCAGGCCACCTGTTCGGCATTCCTCATTGATCAAATTTGCGACGCGTTCTGAAACAAGGAACCGACCCTGACCGGGCTCCTCAGCGACCCAGCAGTCACCATCAGAGATGCCAAACCCAGATCGAGGATCAAGGAGCGAGCCCAGAGTACGGTCCACAACATATCTGCCAGACGGAGTTAACAGCGAGAACGAATCAATCAGAGATCCATCCGGCAATACCACGGTGACAGGTGACGATTCTTCGACCAACATCGGGAACATTTCGTTGAGGACGTACCGCGAAATCGCAAGTGCATCTACTGGAGCGTCCCTGATGAACAAGAAAGGACAGATCAGGTGATCGAGGGTTCGGACATTTACATGTGCGATCAGATCATCATGTTCAACACTCGCAAGTTTCACATTGTCGTAGTCGAGCAAACACCCCGACACTTGCTGATCCAACGAGTCCCAAATCGTCCAAAGTCTGGGTATCGTCGAGGTTCTGATTGGCCGGCCCGGACGGCGAATGTGGTCCAGCACGGGAGCTGGTTTCGAAGTGCTGAGGTGTTGGTCATCAAGCAGTTTGAGGCGTGCTTCCTTGTAACGTTTTTGCTGCAGCGCGCGAGCATCGGCACATGCTGCCTCCAGTCGCAGAATCTGTCCCGGTACATTCCTGGCCTTTCGCTCGCAAATCCATCGAAAAGTACCCACGAATTCTTCAACCACGAGGACGTCGTTTTGAGGGACCATTTCCGAAGCCGAGACAAAGTTGTTCAGGATTTCGCAAAGTCCTTCGAACTCCTCTTCCAGGTTGCCGCGCTCCAACTGGCCGCTCAGCCAGTCAATGACGTCCGTATGGCTCACCCAGTACACGCCCGGAGGAGACTTCCGACGGAATTCTGATCTGTCCAGAGGTACATGTTCCTGGTATTTCCCTCCGATCGTTGGTGCAACCGACTCAATGATTTCCAAGACTGTGCCGTTGGTCGGCCATCGCCAGTTGGTCGGTTCGAAGTCAGGATGGTACGTCTTGAAACGTAAAGGAAGCAGATCGACATCAACGAAATCCAAAGCAGTCAGCCTTTGAGCCAAAGCGGCCCCGACTCTCGGAAACGAAATCGAATACCCGTCGATCCATATCCCGTCTTCTGATAACCAATGATGGGCAACTGGAAATGATACCAACAGGAGTCCGGGAACCTCGGTCAGGGTTTCGGCACTAAAAGCGACAATGCTCTTGTAAGAGAGCCCGGATGCTCCAGATGAATCCAGTTTGTTACGACCTTGCTGGGTAACCAGAATCGGTCCGCCCAGGGATGTCCAAATGATGTCGTTTCCGATAGTCTTCGGATGCACCCAGGCCGTCACACCCTCAGCCGAGCGTTCACCACGGGCAAGCTGCTGAATCTCATACATGCCGAGGTCGTCGATCACTGCCCCTCGGAACGAGCGCGGGATCATTTGGTAAATGTGTTGTTCTTCGCCGCCGGTCACTGGTGCAGCATCAAGCCGGTAGGGCTCTAACTCAGAAGTTTGCGATCCGAAGCGATCGCTGCGTGTTCGGAACCTGTGAAAGCCGGCGCACTCTTATCCACAGCAGCCGTCCCGGGCGTCACCGTGAAGTAGGTCGAAGCACTGCGATTCACGCCGAGTACCTTGCAGACCAGCCAGTGATCCCCGACCGTCGATCCCTTCGGCACGTACAAACGGGTCGATACCGCTCGCCCGTTATCGGCCACCGTCAGCGTCGTTACCACCTGATAATCGACTCCGTTCGCCGCGTACCACCGAACCTCAACCTGGTCACCCGGCGCAAATCCGTAGAAATAGACGCGGTAGATATCCCCAACCGGTCCGACCGAATCCAGCCCGATCAGAATCCGCGGAATCACCCGGAGCATGCTGCTGGCCTTCTTGCCGTGTTGATCAGCCACCGAGACCTTGTAATCGCCCAACGGATCGAGCGGCGTCCGGAATCCGGTTGCGACCTTGCCGTTGCTACCGACCGTTGCCGTCGCCAGGACATCCCCATCCGGCCAGGTGATGGTGATCGTGTCGCCCGGGGTGAATCCCTGCAGATCGGCCTTGACCCAGCCGTTGTACTTGCTCTTGTCCTTGTCCAGGGCAATCGCCGGCGCAACTGGTTGCGGTGTATTCGTTGCGGTCGGCGTTTTCGTTGGCGTCCTGGTCGGCGTCGGCGATCCCGGGGTGGCGGTGTTGGTTGCCGAAGGTGTTGCGGTTGAGGGTACGTCGGTGCTGGTGGGTGTCGCCGTCGGAGGCACCGGTGTTTCGGTCGCCATATTGGTCGCGGTTGGCGGCACAGACGTCTGACTCGGGGTGCTCGTCGCCGTCGCCGGGAGCGCTGTCGACGTCGCCGTGAAGGTCGCCGTCGGTGGTTGCGGCGTGCTGGTGTTCGTGCGGGTGGCCGTTGCCGATGGGGTGGAGGTTGCGGTCGGCGGCAGGGGAGTGGCCGTACTGGTTGGCGTGTTCGACGGCGTCAGGGTGGCCGTGTTGGTCGGCGTGTTCGTTGCCGTGAAGGTCGCGGTCGGAGGGACTGGTGTGTTGGTGAATGTCCTGGTTGGGGTCGCTGTCGGCGTACTGGACGGCGTGTAGGTCGCCGTCGCCGTGTTCGTTGCGGTGTTGGTCGGCGCGTTCGATGGGGTAAACGTCGCGGTTGGCGGCACTGGCGTGTTGGTGAATGTTCTGGTCGGGGTCGCCGTCGGTGTATTGGACGGCGTATACGTCGCCGTCGCCGTGTTCGTTGCCGTGTTGGTCGCCGTGTTTGATGGCGTATAGGTTGCGGTTGGTGGCAAAGGCGTGTTCGTGGGTGTCTTCGTTGGGGTCTTGGTCGGCGTGTTGGTGGCAGTCGGCGGAACGGGCGTACTTGTTGCAGTCGGAGGGACTGGTGTGAACGTCGCGGTCGGCGGCAACGGAGTATTGGTCGTGGTCGGAGCAGTGTCAGAGCAGCTGAAGGCGCTGATTGCCGGATACGTGCCCGAAGAAAGTATGACGGTGAAGTAGACCTCTGAATACGAACGCGTAGAAGGCACAGTCCACTTTACGGTAGCTAGTCCGTTGGCTGTCGCGACCCGAACTCCCTCTACCCATATCTCTGTTCGTGAAGCGACACCAAACGGAGTCATGCTCGCCGTGAACGTAACTACCTCGTTTGCATTGAAGGCCTGGTCATAGATGGAATACGGCGCGTGAAAGCCGCTGTACGTCGGAAACGCCGCACAGCCTGAACTCATCGCGGCCGCAGGCAACGGTCGGCCAAAGAGCCCGATCGCCAATACGTACGCAAACAGGGCAAGCGCCAGGTATCGTCCAATTCGCAATTTCCGCACGCTGCTTCCCGCTTTCGGTGATCTCCCGTCCACGGGCACACCATGCCGACCACGCGCCGACACCGATCACTCATCGCAGCATAAAAAGCAGACGCCCCATTGTCGCCGAACCGTTCGTACCGCTTTCGCCGGTCCGGACTACCCCCTCAGACCATGCCGTGCGTGAGGAATAGGGAGGAGGGCCTGAGGAGGAGAGAGCACGCCACGCGGATGTGCAAGCCAGGAACCAGGAACTAGGAACTCGAAGCTAGGAACTAGGCACTCCGCCGCGCCGTCCGCCAGCCGATCAGCCCGAGCAACGCCAGGAGCAGCACGACCGCCACCAGCCAGCCGTTCCCGCTGCCACCCGTACTTGTCTCGACCCCGGTCCCGGTCGCGGGCCCGGCGATCGGCGAACCCGTTACCTTCACCGGCCCAATCACATCGCCCGTCTGAACCACCGGCGTTTCAGGTTCAGGCGAAGCCACCTGCCCGACATCCTCCGGAATCTCGGTCGGCTCCTCCACTGTCCGAATCGCCAGCACATTCGTCCCGATCGGATTTCCCGCCGCCAACCGATCGGCCAGCGAGGCAAACCCGTACGTCAGCAAAATCTGATGATCGACATACCACTCGACCGGAGCAATCGCATCGAGCGTCACCGACACCAGGATCGTATCGCCCTGCTGGCCGAGCTCAATCAGGCACCAGCCCGTGTCGTCGTCGTACCCGGTCTTTCCGCCGATATACGTCGATATGAATTCTGGTCCACGGTTGACCGAGATGTGTTCGACGCCAAGCGAGTCCGTGTACTGCCGATTGGTGATCAGCCGCAGAAAGTCCGCGTTTTGCACCGAGTACATCATCCACACGCCAATATCCCGCGGTGTGGAATAGTGGTCTGGATCGCTCAGCCCGTGCGGATTGACGAAGTGCGTATTCTCCAGCCCGAGTTCGACCGCCTTGTCGTTCATCCAGCCGACAAACCGATCGACTGATTCCTGCGAGGTGTCGCCTTCCTTGAAGCCGATGCCCCTGGCCAGCGCATGGGCCGCATCGTTTCCGGACTCGAGCAACATTCCTTCGATCAGGTCCTCAACCGTGTAGGTGTTGCCCGGCGCAAATCCGGTCATCAGCGTAGACGTCGAATCGAACACGTCATCGCTGGTTGCCGTGATCTGCATGTTGAGCGGGGCGCGTTCGATCGCGACCATGGCCGTAAAGACCTTGGTCAGGCTGGCGATGCCATGCCGAACGCCGCCATCCTTCTCCGTAAAGACCTCGCCTGTGGCCGTATCCGCGACCAGGTATTGCTTGGCGGTGATGGATGCCAGGGAGGAGGAGTCGGCCGTTTGCGCCGAAACAGGCGTGGCCAGACCTGCGAGAATGACGACCACAACCAGCGCACTCAGGAATCGCACGATGTGTTCTCGTTTGCGGGGCACAGCGGATTCCAGATAGCGCAGTCGTTCAGCATATCGCCGCAGCCGATAGTAGGGGGCCGCAAGCCTCATCGTCAAATCGCAGCGCATCATTTTTGAGCAAAAGGGAGTAGGAATGGGCAGTTTCGTCGTCGGCGTCACCGATACCTTCTATAACGAGGATGGCGAGCCCAATCTCTCCGCCTTGCGCGGCAATTTTCTCGGGCTGCCGGATGATGTCGAAGTGGTCAAGGTCCCGCAGGGTAACACCGGGAACTGTGAGCCCGATTCCTTGCGCGGTATCGATGCCTTCGTCATGGGTGGCGGGAAATTCGACACGTACAGCCTGAGCGGCAACGATCGTCTCCTTGGCGTCTTTCGCTGGGGCGTGGGATATGACACGGTCAACCTCGAGGATTGTGCGGCCGCTGGTGTCGTCGCGGTCAATGCGCCGGAAGGCGTCCGCAAGGCGATGGCTCACACCGCGATTGCGCTTGTCCTCGCGCTCGCCCACCAGATCCCGGCTCAGGATCGGTTCACACGCTCGGGCGAAACCTGGGCGAACAAAGCCAAATACCTGGGACCCGGCCTCGTCGGCAAAACACTTGGCGTTGTCGGTCTGGGCAATATCGGCCAGGAAATCGTTCGAATCGCCAGCGCCCTCGACTGCACGATTCTCGGCTACGACCCATACGCGAAACTCGACAACCCGAACATCCGCCGCGTCGAGATCGATCAATTGATGCGTGAATCCGATTTCATCATCGTCCAGTGCGCCCTCACCCCGGAGACCACGAAACTCATCTCCGCTGAACGCCTCGCCATGATGAAGCCGACCGCGTACCTGGTGAACACTGCCCGCGGACCGGTCGTCGATGAGGCCGCGCTGATTGCCGCCCTCCAGAACGGCACGATTGCCGGCGCGGGCCTCGATGTCTTCGAGAAGGAGCCGATCCAGCCCGACAATCCGCTCCTGACCATGGACAACGTCATCCTCGCCCCACACTCGCTTGGCTGGACCGATTACTTCGCCCTGACCACGGCGAAATCGGTTGCCGACTCGATCATGGCGGTCTACATCGGTGAACTGCCCGCCAACACGGTCAACCGCCGCCAGTTGGAGTCGTCCGGTGTGCTGCCTCGCTTCAACCGGCAGAAGGGGTAGGGGAGCATGGGACCAGCGGAAATCAGGCAACGCCTGGCTGACGGCGAGAACGTCTTCGGCACCATGGCCTTCGAGTTCAACACCAGCGGACTGAGCGCCCTGGCCGCCGAGGCCGGTGCCGCCTTTGTGCTCTACGACATGGAGCACACCGGCTGGAGCATCGAATCGATCCGCGCGCAAATGGGCTGGTCGATGGCATCCGATATCACCCGCCTCGTCCGCGTTCCATCCTCTCGTTACGAAGACATTGCTCGTGCGCTCGATGTCGGTGCGCAGGGCATCATGGTGCCGATGGTCGAGTCCGCCGAGCAGGCCGCCCATATCGCCGCCTCGATGACCTATCCACCGCAGGGCAAACGCGGCGCCGCCTTCGGTATCGCCCACGATCAGTTCACAGGGGGCGCTCCAGCCGACAAGATGTCGCACGCGAACGACACGCGCCTTTGCATCTGCCAGATCGAAACAGTCGCCGGCGTCGAAGCCGTTGAGGAGATTGCCGCTGTGCCCGGAGTGGATGTGCTCTGGGTCGGGCAGTTCGATCTCACCCTGTCGATGGGTATTCCGGCCGCGTTCGACAACCCTCGCTTCCCGGAGGCGCTGGAGCGGGTTGCCGCTGCCGCCAAAGCCAACGGCAAGATCGCCGGCGCCATGTGCCTGTCGGTCGAGGATGGCCGTCTCTGGCTCGAGCGTGGATTCAGCATGATCGCCTACTGGGGCGACCTCTGGATCTACAAAGCCGCCCTGCAGCTGGCCCTGGAGGCGCTCAAGGCGTAAGAGGCTCTACGCTAAAGCCGTAGGGTATTTGACTCAAGGCGCGCAAACGTAGTCCCGGCACCACCGTGTGCCGGCTCGACCCTCGGTCGAGGTCACCCGAGGGCGATAACGTTGCCTGACGACCCGTTTCCACGCCGCACCATCAACCCGCAACCGCCCCACCCTGATGCACGTTGCGAACTTGTTTGGGTTGTCGAACCGCCTGTGTCGGTTTCAACCGACGGAATACCTGGCGCGGGATCTTCAGTCCCGCGCGGTCACAACGACTACCTGCATTGACTGGCAACCACAGAATGGCCGGGCTATCCAATGCAGTCTCTTCAGAACTGATCCAGGTACCCGGTGCGACGCGTTGTTGGCCTCGCCCTGAAGGGGCGGCGTTCGCTAGCCCGGCGTTTACGTCGGGCGTCCCCTTCGGCCCGATCCTATCAATGCCAAATCCCGCCCTGCACGGGCCACATCCGCTTGCCGTGGGGCTTCTTCAGGCGCTCGCTCACCAGAACGT
>JAPXRQ010000075.1:0-12938 GCA_033813515.1 Thermomicrobiales bacterium | reverse complement strand
GAACACCGTTTCCGCTATCAACCGCCATTGCGGAGGCCAGGTCGCACACATGGTTGCGACGCTGAGTCCGGTGGTGGTGCATGGGGACGCGGTGGTCGGGAACAGCCTCATCGCAATGCGGCGCTACTAGGTTGGGGGGTCAATGTGGCCGCGTTCAACAGCCAGTGGTGCATGGAAACGGCGATCGGGGAGGTCTAGAGGAAACGGGCTCGGAGGCCAGGCACTACGGGTGACCTTTGCCTGCGGGATTCAGGTGGCGGAGAGGGCGGCTTCCAGGGGGAGGCGGACGGTGAAGACGGAGCCTTTTTCGAACTCGCTTTCCGCGCTCAATGTCCCGCCATGGGCGCCGACGATGTGCTTGGCGATGGCCAGACCCAAACCGGTCCCTCCGGTGTTGCGGGCCCGATCGACCTTGTAGAACCGCTCGAAAATCCGGGGCAGGTCGTCCGGCAGGATGCCCTCGCCATGATCCTGGACCGCGATCCAGATGTCCTCCGTATCCCGACCCGACCGGACCTCGATCTGGGCGCCGACAGGGGAGAACTTGATCGCATTGGCGAGCAGATTGACCATCACCTGCTCCATGCGCGAGATATCAACCTCGATCTCGGGCAACGAATCGGCGATATCTGTGGTGATGTGGATCTGGGCATCCCGGGCCTGTAGCTGCACCCGATCGATCGCATCGTCGATCATGCGGCGGACTGTGATCGGGGAGCGCTTGAGCGGCAGGCGGCCCGATTCGAGGCGGCCCAGATCGAGCAGGTCTTCGATCAACTCGTTCAACCGGTCGACTTCGTTCACGACCCGGTTGAGGAATTGAGTGGAGACATCGGGATCATCGATCGCACCATCGGCAAGGGTTTCGACGAGCACACGGATCGAGGCAAGCGGCGTGCGGAGCTCATGCGATACGTTGGCGACGAAATCCTTGCGGACATTCTCCAGTTGGCGGGTTTCGGTCACATCCTGCACGACGATCACGGCCAGCCTGGGATCGGCGCCGCTGATCGGAGCGACGCGGACATTGAACTGGCGACCGGCCCGGCGGAAATCGATCGGCGTCGCTTGCTCGGCGCCGCGCTCCACGGATTCCTGTGCGATGCGGACCAGATCAAAATCGCGCGCGACCTCGACCAGGGGCCGCCCGATTGCGCTCTCGACCGTCGTCCGGAACTGGAACGCGGCGGCGGGATTGATTGAGATGATGGTCAGATCGGCATCGACGATCAGGACCCCATCGCGGAGACCGGTGACGATCGATTCCAGGCGCGCGGACACATAGTGCTGGCCGGCAATCGCCTCGTCCCGTTCGGCCTCGGCCTGCCGCTTGCCATCTATGCCGCGGGCAACCAGGTCCTCCAGCGAGGTGACGGGGTTGTTGTCCTCGTCAATCGTGCGCTGGAAATGGGCCATCAGCCGTTCGATCTGTCCGGCCGCGTCGTGTGCTCGCCAGAGTCCGATGCATCCGGAAATGCCAACGATGATCGACCAGGCGACGACGGCCGGAGTTGTGACACCCGCGATCCAGGTAAAGAGCAGGGCAAAGAGGGCCGCACCGCCTGCCCACGAGAGAAAGCCGAGGGTGTAGGCACGGAGGGCGAGGCGATCAAGCGACAGCATCAGTCGGCATCCGCCAGGGAGAGCCGGTAGCCGACCTTGCGCGAGGTCTCGATGCTCGGGACCTGGCCACCGCTTTCGGCCAGTTTCTGCCGGAGCCAGCGAATGTGGACATCGACTGTTCGGGTGTCGATCGACATTTCGTGACCCCAGACATCGCGCAAGACCTGGTCGCGACTGACCACCCGATCCTGATGCTGGGCGAGGTAGAGCAGGAGGTCGAACTCGCGTGGTTTGAGGGCGAGATCGGCGCCATTGACCCGGGCACGGCGGGCCTCGGGATCGATCCGCAAGTCGCCGATCGCGATCCCGCTGGTCGATGCGGGTTGCATGGCATTGCGGTCTGATTCGATTTGGACGCGGCGAAGGTTGGCCTTGATGCGGGCAATCAACTCACGCATGGCGAAGGGTTTGGTCAGGTAATCGTCGGCGCCGATTTCGAGGCCAAGCACGCGATCGAGTTCCTCGCCGCGGGCGGAGAGCATCAGGATCGGGACGCTGGATTCCTTGCGCAGCGCCCGGCAGACCTGCAGGCCATCGAGACCAGGCAGCATGACATCGAGCACAACCAGATCGGGCTTGCGTTCGCGGGCGATAGTCAGGGCGCGGTGGCCCTCGGCGGCGACTTCGACATTGAAGCCGTCACGGCGGAGCGCGTACGAGATGGTTTCGCGCAGGGACGGTTCATCGTCGACCACGAGGATCGTGGCCTTGGTTGTCGCCGGAGCGGGAGATTCGACTGGATTCACCACGCGCACTTCCTGGCGACGGGATGTGGAGGGGTATGAGACGACCATTCCCCAAGGTATCGCACGTCTGCCGCATTTGAATGTTAACGTGCCTGCAAATCCGGGGCGAGGGCGTGGAATTCTCGTGCCTGTTGGGGTGCCATTTTCGGGAAGTCTGTGCTAAACTGTCAGCTTGTGGGCGCGAGGGCCTTGAACGACGGCTACTCGCGATTTTGTACGCTTTGATATTGGAACGATCGATGACGGAAGACGAGTCGACAGAAACGACCGAGGCGGCTGAGACTGCCGAGGCGGAAAAGAAGCCAGCCCGTTCGCGCGCAAAGAAGGCGGCGGACACAAAGTCGAGCAATGGGTACGCCATTGTGGAGACGGGTGGCAAGCAGTACCGGGTGAAAGTCGGCGATCGCATCCGCGTGGAGCGGCTGGCGGGTGACGCTGGCAGCGAGATCGTTCTGGATCGCGTCCTGCTGCTCGGCGGCGAGGGTGCCACGAAGGTGGGCGCGCCGTTGGTGGACGGGGCAAGCGTGACGGCCCAGGTTGAGGCTCATCCGCGGGGCGAGAAGATTGATGTCTTCAAGTTCAAGGCGAAGAAGCGCTACCGCCGCAAGATTGGCCATCGCCAGGAACTGACCGAACTGACGATTACGGGCATCACGGCCTAGAAACGGATCCTGAACAGCCATGGCTCATAAGAAAGGCGCCGGTAGCACACGGAACGGCCGCGACAGTAATGCGCAGCGGCTGGGTGTGAAGCGCAGCGACGGACAGTACGTCCTCTCGGGCACCATTGTCGTTCGTCAGCGCGGCACGCAGTTCTGGGTCGGCAACAATGTCGGCATTGGCAAGGATCACACGATCTACGCCAAGGTTGATGGCATCGTGAAGTTCGAGCCGATCAGCCGGAACAAGCGCCGCATCAGTGTTTATCCGGTCGACGCACCAGCGGCTCCTGTCGCCAGCGCGGCCGACTAGTTTTCCTAACGGATAGCTGGAGTAACCAATGAAAGCCGGAATTCATCCCCGGTATGAACCAACCGTGATCGTCTGTGCCTGTGGCAATCAGATCGAGACGCGGTCGACCAGGCAGAATCTTCGCATTGACCTTTGCAGCGTTTGCCACCCGTTCTACACGGGCGAGCAGCGGATCGTGGACACGGCCGGACAGGTCGAGCGGTTCATGAAGAAGGTCGAATCGGCCTCTGGCCAGGCGCGGCCGTCCAAGCGACAGCAGCGGATTGGTGTCAAGCAGGCGCGGATCGATGAGGATCGTCGGCGCGTTGAGGAGGCTGCCCGTGCGGCGGCGTCCGAGCGTGCGGCGGCCCGGAAGGCGCAGCTTGAGGCTGAGGCCGATGCCGATGCCCTGAACGCGCTGTTGGGCGATGCGGCGGTCGAGGAAGTTGCGGCCGAGGCCGTTGCCGAAGAGGTTGTCGCTGAGGCGGCGGCCGAAGAGGTTGCGGAAGCGGTTGAGACCGAGGCTGCGGCCGAAGAGGCGTAGGTCTCTTCTTCACATCACACAGAATCGAACAGACGGCCGGCAGCAATGTCGGCCGTCTTTTGTTGTTGGCGGTTGGAGGTTGAATGTGGGAGGTTGCGGCGCGGTAGAAGGGCGTCGCCATCCGATGTAGCGCCGCATTGCGATGCGGCCCGGCTGGCGGCAGACCCGGTGGCAGGCGGAGGACACGGTATCCGCCATCAACTGCCGTTGCGGAGGGCAAGGTCGCACACAGGGGTGCGGTGGGGGCGATACGTCAGATGGTGGTGCATGGTGACGCGGTGGTTGGGAACAGCCGCATCGCAATGCGGCGCTACAAGGTTGGGGGGTCAATGTTGCCGTGTTCAACAGCCAGTGGTGCATGGAAACGGCGATCGGGAACGTGACGGGAAACGGGCTCGGAAGCGCGGGACGACCATCGGTTGGGGTGCACGCGATGTAGCGCCGCATTGCGATGCGGCCCGGTTGTCGGCGGACCCGGTGGCAGGCGGAGGACAAGGTTTCCAACGTCGATCTACGTGATTGCGGTGGGGCGCCACGTCCGGTGGTGGTGCATGGGGATGCGGTGGTTGTGGACAGCCGCATTGCAATGCGGCGCTACAAGGTTGGGGGGTCAATGTTGCCGCGTTCAACAGCCAGTGGTGCATGGAAACGGCGATCGGGAACGTGACGGGAAACGGGCTCGGAAGCCCGGAACGACCATCGGATGGGATGCACGCGAGGTAGCGCCGCATTGCGATGCGGCCCGGTTGCCGGCAGACCCGGTGGCAGGCGTAGGACACGGTTTCCGCCATCACCCGCCGTTGCGGAGAGCGAGGTCGCTCACCGGGGTGCGGTGGGGGCGATACGTCAGATGGTGGTGCATGGGGACGCGGTGGTTGGGAACAGCCGCATCGCAATGCGGCGCTACAAGGTTGGGGGGTTCAACTTCCCGCGTTCAGCGTCCTGCGGGCCATGCGGACGCTGGCTTCGTCGATCATCGTCCCGCCGTGACCGATGGCTCCGGCGTTCTCCAGAGCATCGATGATTGCCTGGGCGCGGGCGATCTCGTCGGCGGTTGGGGTCCAGACGTCGTTGGCGATCGCGATTTGGTCCGGATGAATGCACCAGGTTCCGGTGAAGCCAAGGGCGCGGGACATCCGGCAATACGCGCGGAAGCCGTCGTGGTCGCGGAAGTTGGCATACGAGCCATTCAGCGCCCGCAGATCATGGCGGACCGCTGTCAGGACGATCTGCTGGCGCGGGAACAGCCAGCGATCGCCGGAGACAGCCGCGTCCCACTCATCGTCCACCCCGATATCGACGGCAGGCATCCCGGCGGCGGCAGCGAAATCCCCCTGGCCAAAGGTCAGATGGGAGATGCGGGACGAGGCAGATGCGATCGCCTCCAGATTGTGCAGCCCGAGCGGATCCTCGATCTGGACCTCCAGCAGCACCGGACAATCGCGGGCAAGGTCGCTTTCCAACCCGCTCAGCAACCGATCGAGAAAATGCACGTCGCCAGCCGTCTGCACCTTGGGCACGACCAGTCGATCGACCGCAGCCCCGGCGGCTTCCATCACCGCGATCACGTCCTGCAGGCACCAGCGGCTTTCGACCGGATTGATGCGCACGGCCCGATCGCGGTTTCCCCAGCCGTCACGAAGCAGGGACTCAACAGCGAACTGACGAGCCTCTTCCTTGCGCGCGGAATCGACCGAGTCCTCCAGATCGAGGAAGAGTGCATCGGCGGCGCTGGCGAGGGCCTTGTCGATCTTGCGCGGATCGATGGCCGGAACACTGAGTTGGCTGCGGTTCGGTCGGAGCAGTGTGCTGTGGTCATCCATGCGAGAATCTTGCCACGGTATTGATCAAACGCACATGACAGGAGCGCTGCCCGTTGTACGCAATCATCGCCCGCTTTCGGGTACAGGACGGCAAGATCGACGAGGTGCTCGGTTATCTGAACGAGGCATCGGTCCCGTCGCTGGCGGAGCCTGGCTGCCACATGTACATCGCCAATCGCGATCTGGCCGATCCGAATGTGGTGGTCATGTATGAGCAGTACGACGATGAAGCGGCGTTCCAGGCGCACCTCAACAGCCCGCACTGCCAGGCGATTGTGGCCGGCAAGGTTGTGCCGCTGCTGACCGAGCGCAAGCGGGAAACATTCGCAGTGCATCCCTGGAGCAATGAAGGATGAGGGATCAGCGGCCAACGCGCGACGCCGACCATGGGGTGTTTCACATCATGCTGGCGACGATGGCACTTGGCCTCTTCCTGTTCCTGCTCTGGTTGGGGATGAGCGTGATTCACGATTCGGCGCGCAACTCGGCCATCATCGCATTCGTGCTGACCCTGTTGTTCGTCTACGCGGTCATTCGGGAGACGGCAAAACGGCCCCGGCGGGGATGATCAGCGCGTCCAGCATCGTGAACTGATCGCCCGCGGCCAGGAGCGGATTGATCTCCATCGTGGCCACCTCGTCCCGGCGCGCATGGGCGATCTGGCTGAAGTGCGCGACCACCCGGGCGAGTTTCGGCAGATCAACCGGCTCCACTCCCCTTGCTCCCAGTAACCGCGGATAACCGCGCAGCTCGGGCAGGCGGGCAAGAACCTCGTCCGGCGAAACTGGCGCGAGGAAGGTGATCAGATCGCGCATGATCTCGACCCAGATACCGCCCATGCCGAGCGTGACCAGCGGTCCGAATTGGGGATCGTTGCGACTGCCGAGGATCAGTTCGGTGCCGCGGCTGGTGTCGACCATTTCGCAGACCATGACCTGCGGCCCCAACGCGCGCGACATGTATTCATATTCCTGGTGGAGCGCGCGGTAATCCGGGATGTTCAGCGCAACACCGCCGGCCTCCGACTTGTGGACCAGACCGGGTTTGAGCGATTTGAGTGCAACCGGGTAGCCGACCGAGTTCGCCTTCTTGATCAACTCGGTCTTGTTGCTAGCCTGACGGGCGTACGGCGAGGTGAGAAGACCCTCGGCCTGCAGGTAATAGACACTCAACCATTCATCCAGCGGGCGATCAAGGTAGTCCAACGGTTCCAGGTCGCCCGGTTCGACGGCAGGCGATCCCGATTGCCACGTCTCGATTGATGATTGACGGCGAGACCACGTGCGGAGGTGGGCGAAGGCGGCGAGGCCGGTCTCGGTGCCTTGCAGGACCGGAACTCCAGCGGAACGAAGGCGGGCGGCCCAATCGGGATCGATCCCGGCAGCGACATTGCTGACCACTGCAAACGGCCTGGTCGTCGCCTGAAATGTTTCAGTAGCGATGGCCGCGTAATCGGGATTGAGGCGGGACCCGTTGTTGAAATCGATCCCGAAACTCAGTGCGCCGACGGTTTCATCGGCGAGCAGGGCGGTGAGGCAGGTGCGATAGATGCGCTGCCAGTCGTGCCCGGTGCCCCAAAGATCGACGGGGTTGACCGCGGCCAATCCTTCATCCAGGGTAGAGGCGAGAACCTGGACAGTGGCCGCCGTCAGGGCTGCCCAGGGAAGGTTGCGATCGGCGGCCAGATCGACCATCAATGTCCGTTCGCCACCAGAATCGGCAACTGCGGCCAGATCACCATCGCCCCACTGGCGTCCACTGGCAAAGAGTTCGAGTGTGTCCAGCAGTTCCTCGATCGTGCGAACGAGGACGACGTTGTACCGGGCGGCGACCGCCTCGATCACGGCCTGATCGCCCGCTATGGCTCCGGTGTGGCTCATCGCCATGGCGGCGCCGTGTTCGCTCCGCCCGATCTTGAGCAGCACGACCGGGATCGCGCGGCGATTGGCCTCGGCCAGCGCGGCCTGAAACCGGTCGGGGTCGCGGACGGTTTCGAGGACCAGCGCGACGACCCGGGTCGAGGATTGTTCCAGCATCCAGGCGAGGTAGTCGGCAGCGGTCAGGACTCTTTCCTGGCCCGGCGAAATCGCAAAGTTGAAGTTGAGACCGCGGTTGTTCTTGACGATTGCCGAGAAGAGCGAGCCGCTGTGCGTGATGAAACCGATCGCGCCGGCGCCTGGTTCGCGATGGTACGGATACCCGGTCAGAAACTGGCGATTGGCGAAGGAGTAGTGACCCATGCAATTTGGACCCTGCAGCGCGAGACCGGCGTCCCTCGCCTGGGCCGTGATCCAGTCGGCCAGGGGCCCCCCGGTCGAGGCTGTGCCGACAGCGGTGCCAAAGATGATGGCAGCGGGGATGCCGGTGGCAATGACATCGGTCAGGGCTGCTTCGAGGCGATCGTCTCCAACGCAGATGGCGGCGCAATCGATCGGGCGCCCGACGGCGGAACAGGATGCGAAGGCGGTGATGCCCTGGATCTCGGATGAGGTCGGATTGATCGGAATGATATCGCCGGTGTAGCCGAAATCGAGCAATTGGCGGACGACATGCCAGCCGAACGATCCCTCCCGATTACTCGCACCGACAATGGCGATGCTGCGCGCGGTAAGAAGTGCGTCCAGATTTGGCATTGGGCTAGTTGCCGATGAGCGAGTCGAGACCACGACGGCGCAGGGAGCGGGCGATGATCAGACGCTGAATCTCGCTGGTGCCCTCCCAGATGCGATCGACCCGGTAATCGCGATTGAGGCGTTCGACCGGATTCTCGCGCAGGTACCCGCGTCCGCCGAAGATCTGGACGCAGCGATCAGTCACCCGCCCGACCATTTCGGAGGCGTAGAGTTTGGCCATCGAGGCGCGCCCGTGGGCGATCTTAATCTCGATGCCCTGTTCGATCTCGGCGGCGATCTTGTAGGTCAGGGCCTGGGCGGCGGCGAGCTCGGTCGCGCTGTCGGCCAGCATCCACTGGATGGCCTGGTTCTCGATGATCGGCTGGCCGTACTGGACCCGACTTTCGGCCCACTCGTGCGCCAGTTCGATGCAGCGGGCGGCGGCCCCGAGACAGCGGGCGGCAATCATCAGGCGCTCCTCGCGGAACCAGTCCTGTGTCAGTGAGATGCCCTGGCCTACCTCGCCGAGGATCATGTCGTCGGCGATGAAGACATCGGTCAGGGTGATCTCGGGATGGCCGTAGACGACCGTGTGGGTCATGCGGGGCATGCGGTCGAACGTCAGGCCGGGGGCATCGCGGTCGACGAAGAAGATCGTCGGTTGATCGCCCACCATCGCCACGACGAGGAGGAACACGGCGCGATCGCCACCCGTCACGAACCATTTGCGGCCGTTGAGCAGGTAACCGCCCTCGGTTCTGATGGCCGTGGTCTGCAGGTTTGAGACATCGGAACCCGCCTCGGGTTCGGTGATTGCGTAACAGCCGCGCGCCCCGCCCCGGATATTGGGATCGACGTAGCGCTCCCGCTGGGTCGGCGTGGCATGGATCAGCACATTGGAGGGTCGCCAGAGAGCACTCCAAAGGCAGTTCGACAGCCGACCGATCTGTTCCTCGAGGATCATTTGCTCGGAGATGTTCAGCCCCGATCCACCCCATTCGACCGGGAAATTCGGCGCGAAGAGTCCGGAGGCGAGGAAGGTCTGGCGGATGGCGAGTTCGAGCTCGTCAGGGACGTGATCGTTGGCCTCGTCGACGGCCAATTCGTAGGGCATGAGTTTGGTGACGAGATCGGTGCCGATGGCCTGGATCTCGCGTTCGCGCGGGCTAAGAGCAAATTGCACGGGAAATCTCCGATGAATCTAGTCGCGGCGTTTGGGATTCGGCGGCAGGGAACGCAAACCAGAGTTGTTCGCAAATGGGGTGAGTTGGGGCTGGACCCAGCGTTGCTCGTCGTTCAGCAGGAAGCGGGTGAAGCGCTCCAGTTGCTCCTGCGATTCGGGGGAGAGGGCACGGAACATGGTCAGGACCCGCCGTTCGCGTTGGGATCCGGGCTCGAGTTCGTCCTCCCGGTCCATATCGATACCGGCCTGCATGACCAGCTCGGCCGGATCCTCCCCCAGCGCGCGGGCAATGGCCTGCAGCACATGGAGCGATGGCGCCGAGCCACGACCGTGCTCGATATCGCAGAGGTACGAGCGGCTGATGCTGGCGTGCGCGGCGAGATCCTTCTGGCTCATGCTGCGCGCGGAACGATGATCCCGGATCCAGACGCCGAGGGTGCTCTTGAATGGTCGGGGCGAACGGGTCGGGCGAGTAGTGGCCATGGAATTCCTGTCGGGTAAGCGGTCGATCAGGCGGTGACGGGCGCCTTCAGTTCGTCGACGAGTTTCTGGATGTGGGCTGGTCTGGCACCGCAGCAACCACCGATGATCTGCATGCCTTCATCGGCCCAGCCCTGCGCGTAGGCGAGAAGTTCCTCGGGGGTCTCGCAGCTGGACCAGTCCCACTCGTAGTGCAGATAGGTGCCCATGTTCGGGTAGGCGCCGACCGGCAGCGAGGTGTACTCGCGCAGCCATGGGGTGACGCCGTTGATCTGGGGCGAGGGGAGGCAGTTGACCATGACGGCAGCGGCGCCCATCTCCTCGAACTTCTTCGCGGCCAGGCCGAAGCGATCACCATCCTCGATGAGCGTCTCGCCTTCAACACCAACGACCTTGCCGATCGTGCGGCGGTACGAGATCCAGACGGGGATGCCGGTATCGATGAAGACCTGGTAATCGGGGAACTCGAGATCTTCCGGAATCCACTGCTGGATTTCCATCAGGATGCAATCCGGCTTGCTTTCGGCATCGGCATTGGCCAGGACATCTGCGAGTGGCTTCAGGTAGTTGTCGTAGTCGAGCTGCGTGTACCAGCCGTCGTATCCCTTGGCGATGTGCTGCTGGTTGGCCGGCCAATCCTGCGTGCGGCAGGCAAAGGCGACGCAGACCTCATCGCGACCGGCGAGGCGCGCTCCCTCCCGGACGAGTCGGACCGATTTCAGCGCAAGTTCCTTCCAATCGTCCGGACCGAGATCGAGCCGGCCATCCTGCGATGCCGACCAGATGCGATTGAGGAAGAAGGTGTGGGTCTCGAGAACATCGGCGCCTGTTTCGGCGTAGCGGCGGTGAACCTCGACCAGCTTGTCGGGCGCCTCGTCAATCGCGATCGAACCCCAAGTGAAGTTCGCCGGGCGCGCATCCGCATTCTCCGGATAACCGACTTCCTGCAATTCGGAGCCGATTCCGCCGTCCAGAATGACGACCTCGCCGGCCTTCAGCTTTGCATCGATCTTCCGATATGCTGCGCTCATCACACTGTTGGGAGCTGCCACGATCACTCCAGTTCATTTCGCTGCGTTACGTCGTGCAATCATACCAACCGGCAGGCGACTTTCGGCGTAGAAAGGCGAATCATGAGCGAGCAAACCTTCCCCCTGATCCCGTTTCCACGCGACTGGCCGGACGACCAGGCCGATCTGGTTCGCCGCCACCGGGAAAGCCTGTTTCCAAGCGTTGGGCTGAACTACAGCGAGCCGATCGAACTGCGGTATGGCGAGCGGCAATATGTCTGGGATGGCGCCGGCAGGCAGTATCTGGACTTCTTCGGCGGAATCGTGACGACGTCGAGTGGGCACGCCATTCCGGAGATCACCGGTCCGATCAAGGAGCAGCTGGACAACATCATCCACTCGTCGACGCTGTTTTTGATCCGGGCGCAGATTGAATTGGCCGAGCGGATCAAGGCGATGACGCCGGAGAAGCTGAGTAAGGTCTTCTTCACCAACAGCGGGACCGAAGCGAATGAGGCCGCATTCCTGATCACGACCCTCAACCGATCCAGCAACGAACTGATCGCCCTGCGGCACTCGTATCACGGGCGGTCATTCGCGACGATCAACGCCTCCGGGCAGCGGGGCTGGCGGTCGTCATCGCTCAGTCCACTGCATGTGCACTACGTCGGGAATCCGTACTGCTATCGGTGCCCGTGGGAGAAGACGTACCCAAGCTGCGACATGATTTGCGCGCGGGATGTCGAGCAGGTGATCACGACGGTGACCAGTGGCAATCCGGCCGCATTCATCGCCGAGCCAATCCAGGGGGTGGGCGGGTTTGTCGTGCCGCCGCCCGAGTATTTCCCGATGGTGGCCGAGATTCTGGCGAAGTACGGGATTCCGTTCATTGCGGACGAGGTACAGTCGGCCTGGGGTCGGATCGGAGCGGCCGATTTCGGGTTCCAGGCGTTCAATGTCGAGCCGGATGTGGTGGTTTTTGCCAAGGGGCTGGCCAACGGAATCCCGATTGGCGGAGTGATCGCGACGGACGAACTGGCCTCTGCGATCAAATCGCTGAGTTTGTCGACATTCGGCGGGAATCCGATCGCGACCACCGCCGCGCTGGCCAATCTCAACTACATGGCGACGAACCGACTGCGGGAGAACGCGCTGGAGGTCGGGACCTGGTTCCGCGAGCAACTCGAGGGGCTGAAGGAGAAGCACCCGGTTATCGGGGATATCCGGGGCATGGGATTGATGCAGGCGATCGAGTTTGTGGTTGATCGGGAGACGAAGGAACCAGCGACGGCATTGGCGGCCAGGATTCTCGACGAGACGAAGGAACGCGGGTTGCTGGTCGGCAAGGGCGGGTTGTACGCGAACATTTTCCGGATCAGTCCGCCCCTGATCGTAGACCGGTCCGATTGCGCCGAAGCGATCCGGATCCTCGACGAGTCAATAGCCGCCGCAACGCCCGATTTGTAGCGCCGTATTGCAATCCGGAGACCATCGGCGAGGCCCATTACGTTTGCATTGACGTCGGCTGCGTACAGCCGATCGTCGGTCGTCGTGTTTCCGGGCTTCCGAGCCCGTTTTCCGTAACGATCCCGATCGCGAGTCTCCCCATGCACCACTCGCTGTTGAACGCGGCAACATTGACCCCCAACCTTGTAGCGCCGCATTACGATGCGGCTGTTCACGACCACCGCGTCCCCATGCACCACCACCTGACCTGTCGCTCCCACCCGGTTTCCCTGCACCACCACCGGACGTAGTGTCGTACCCCTTTGTGTGACCTCGCTTTCCCCAACGGCGGTTGATGGTGGAACTTTGTTCTTCGCCTGCCACCGGGTCCGCCGGCAACCGGGCCGCATCGCAATGCGGCGCTACATCGCGTGTATCCCAACCAACGGTCGTTCCGGGCTTCCGAGCCCGTTTTGCGTAACGGTCCCGATCGCCGTTTCCATGCACCATTGGCTATTGA
>JAPXRQ010000074.1:0-13013 GCA_033813515.1 Thermomicrobiales bacterium | reverse complement strand
ATCGGTCAGGGTGTAATCGATCGAGTAGTAGAAGTACGGGGCAGGGAGCGGTTCCGGGGCGAGATTGACGACATCGATCCGGCAGTGTTTGCGGAAGGGCATTTCCCAGTAACTGTTGAACCCGCCGGCCGGATTGACCGCGATCGGGAGCGAATTGATATTGACCCGCTCGCACCAGCCGGAGGCGAAAAAGTCGCCGATCGGGACGTTGATCGAGGGGGTCGGCTCGTTGTCCCAGTAGACCTGGAGCAGGAGGCGGCGCCACTGGGTCGGATGGACGGTCATCCAGATGTGCTGGATTGCGCCGGGGCCATCGATATCGGCGATGGTGCGGGTGGCGTTGGCGTCGATCGAGACGTTGGGCGAAATCTTCCAGCCCTGGCCGAGTTCGCGCGCGGCCTCGGCTCCGAGTCCCTCCGTGGCCATGCCGCCTGCGCCCCTGGCTCCGGTGAAGTTCTCGGGCGAGATGGAGCGAGTCTGGGCCGAGGAGAGGCGGGAGAGGTTGCCGAGGTGCATTCCGAGTCCGTCAAAGGCCATGGGTTCGTTCCCTTCTGACACGCGCTGGGCGGATATTCCTGCGTCATTGTGCATATCGCGCAGCTGTTGGTGACCGCTCACACTCCAGACCGAACTTTCACGCGCACACAGGCGTGTCGACGGTCATCCCGTGACTGGCGCGACGGTCGAGGTGTGATCCGATCCGGCCGGACTCGTGATTGACGGACTCCCGAGCGAAGTGCCCGGGAATCGTGCTGTCAAAGATCCGGGTCGGTGAGAATCGGGTTATCGCAGGCTGTTGATGGAAAGACCACCGGTACTGATGCACTGGTGGCGACCGACTGGGCAGTCGCGGAGATGATCTTATCCTCGTCGTAAACCACACCCATGAGGAGCGGGAAGGCAGATCCGTCCACCACAGATCCCCATGATCCACGTTCCGGTATCAGCGAAAGCGCCACCTGGCCGGTGAGCGGTCCATCAATCAACTGTCAAAGCACCAGGCAACCGCCGGTCACCCCTCCATCCATGATCGTGACCAGGAGTGACGGCTGCTTGGGCGTCGGCGTGGCGGTTGGTGTCGGCGAAGGAGTAAGGGTTGGCGTCGCTGTGGCCGTCGCGGTCGCGGTGCTGGTTGCGGTCACGGTCGGCGTTTGAGTCGGAGTCATGGTGGGCGGATGGGTGGCCGTGGCAGTCGCCGGGAGCGTTGGCGTGGCAGTGGGACGTGGATCGTTCCCAAGGTCCCGGATGATTGTGCTCCTGGTCAGTGAGCGACCGTTGGCGCTCATCGTGACGGTGACGATTTGTGGTGGCATGCGTTCATCCGCGGTGTCTGCGGGACGAAGCAGTGACGCCGGCACCGTCAGGCTGATGTTTGATTGGCCGGCTGGAATCACGATCGTTTCATCGAGAAGCAGGAGCCCGGGCGGGGATGTGTTCGCGTGGACGGTGAAACCGCCAGCAGGCGCCGGACCTGAGATGCGGACGATCACCTTGCCGACACCACCGTGACGGATGACTGCCTGGATCCCGATGCTGGTCAACCGTGGCGCCCGGATCAGGACGCCGCGGCTCCTGATCTCGCCATTCAGGGTTGCAGGGATGGCCACAGCCTTGTCAACCGCGATAGGTGAGGTGGGGACAGTGATCAGGTGGGTGCGCGATCCAGCGGGGACCGTGACCGTGGAGGGAATCTGGATGGCGGAGTTGGAAGCCCTGAGAGCCACGGTGACTCCTCCGGTCGGGGCATTCTCAGCCAGGCTGACCCGAACTTCGATTCGTTTGCCGCCGGTTTGCGATCCAGATGCGGAGAGTTGGACCAGTGTTGGCGCGGCCGCCCGGGTGGAATCTGGATCACCGAACGGACCGAGGACAGAGAGTCCAAGGAGTGCGGCGAACACGATGGGTAAGGCACGACGCGGCATCTGGCACCTCCCGGAATTTGTCATCTTGTTTGTCGATTTCCATAGACTAACACAGCTGGGCAATGGGCCCCTGCAGGCTTACGAGGAGCGGTTGTCATGTTTGTGGCGGATGATTGACCGCGGCTATGCAGGGAGCCAACACGCTTGATCGTTGCGAACGACAGCAATTGTTTCTCTACAATCTATCCAGCCATCTGGCATGGAAAGATCGGAGGAAAAGATGCGACGCGCGCTCACGCTTGTTCTGGTTGCCGTCTTGCTTCTCCCGGCACGCATTGGGCTCGCTCAGGGTGACCCTGGGGAAAATCCGATTGCTCCGGCCACGGGTGCGGCCGCGGTTGTCGCCCAGGGGGTCTCCGGGCTGCCGGCTGACGACGTGATCTGGATCGCGCAGACGCTAACGGCGGATCAGGCCCTCGGTCCGGTGCAGGTTGGCGGACCCGGATTTGTCGTCGCGGACAAGGCGGCGGTCATGCTGACGGATGCGAATGGCGGGGTCAGTTTGCTGGCCAGGGGCGAAACCGCATTTGTTCCCGCAGCAGGAGCGGAGGTTGCCGCTCTTGGCGAAAAGGCGGATGCCTTCAAGTTGATTTCCATCTCGGACGCCTCTGTGGACGCGGATGACGTCCTCTTCGCGGGATTGCCGTTTGCGGCTCCGGAGGGTGATCGCGATATCAATCTCGTTCGGGTGGTGCTGAAGGCGGACGAGGACGCGGAGATTGCCAATGGCGAGGCTCCGGCGGCAGTCCTGGTTCTGAAGGGGAGCGTGACGGTCGAGAACGAGGATGGCAACTCGGTCAAGCTCACGGCGGGCAAAGCCGGGCAGCAATCGGGCGATCTGGTGGTGACCAGCACCGGGACGCTCGCGGCGACGGTACTGATTGCCGTCATCGGATCGGAACTCGATCTCGGTGGCGGGATTGGGGCGCAGTCAACTACCGCGCCAACACCGACCCAGCCGGTACTGGCATCCGGATCGATCACCTACGTCACCTATCTCTGCCCGGATGTTGACAATGTGGCCGACGCGACGACGACAACCTGCAATGCCACTTCGGATCTCGGCCCGGGCTATTTCTCGCTGTCCGGCGGACGTCTGGATGGGGCGCAGGGTCCATCGAGCATGAACGGCGTCTGGGGTTGGAGTGGGCTCGCACCGGGTCCATATGCGCTCAATCTGGTGACATACCCGGACGGCTACGACTCGATGGCAATCGATGTGGTGCCCGGGGTTTCCCGTTCGGGCGACTCGATTTCGGTCTCGCTCCCCGCCGAAGGGAGTGTCTCTATCAACATCTATCTGTTCAAGCCATCGGCCGGATCAACGCCTGGCGGAACGGCACTGGTGGGGGTGAGTTTGTACGAGTGTCCGGTCGGATCGTCGGTCGATCCGGATGAACTGGACGCAACGGTCTGTACGGATGTCGATTCGTTCGGAAGTTACACCCTGACCCTGACCGATCCAGCGCTGGGCGTGGACCTGGGCGTGGCCGACATGGTCGAGATTCAGCCGCAGCCAAGTCTGGGTGGCGATTATCAGTGGCAGAATCTGGCGGCGGGCACGTACACAGTTACGGCTAGTTCGGAAAACCCGGAAGACGCGTTCGTGATGGTGCATGCCTGCGGCGATCCATCCGGGTGCAATCCGGTGACCCAGTTCGATCCGGCCAGCGGCAGTTTCGATCTGGCTGATGGGCAGACATTCCTGCTGGTCATCTATCGCATCCCGGCGGAATAACGGGGGTTTCATTTGGCATCGGGGCTGTCTCGTGAGAGGCAGTCCCGTTTGTGTTTGCCAGGGTCAGGTGCAGGTCGCGCCAATGATGCTGACCCCGACCGGCACCCCGCTGACCTGATAGGTGGCATCAACCTCGGAGATCAGCTCGTCCAGAGATCCACTCTGTGCGAAAGGGCGAGTGGGAGCGTCATCAGACGTTCAGTTCAAATCAGTTTGATTTGGATTTGGTATAGGTCCGTTTTGGGGGCTCTTCCGTGCAACAGACTGGTTGGGTGAGATGGGCAGGTTTCCGGCTGGCGTTTGTTGTGGCGATTCGTGCCGGTAGGAACGGGCCATCCGTGACCATTCGGGCGAGCGCAGCTAGCCCCTACGGACCGCTCTCTTGCAACAGACTGGTTGGGTTGGGCCGACGGGTTCGCGGCTGGCGTTTGACGTGGCGATTGGTGCCGGAAGCAACGGGCCAGCCGTGACCATTCGGGCGAGCGCAGGTAGTCCCTACAGCAGGTGACGTCTGCCAGTGATTGTCGGTAGGTTAGGCCGTCTGCACCCTTCCGCCTTCACCCGTCACCCTGGCTAGACCCACCAGGCGGCGCCGGGTTGTTCGGTCATGATCGAGTCCTTGAGGAAAGCGATTGCCCGGCCAAGTCCCTCGTTGATGCTCATGATCGAATCCTCGTGCTCGATCGAGAGGGCGCCGTCGTAGCCGGCCAGACGCAACTCGCTGATCAGGGAGCGCCAGAAAACCTGATCGTGGCCGTACCCAACGGTGCGGAAGATCCACGAGCGCTGTTTCTCGTCGGTGTAGGGACGGGTGTCGAGGACACCGTTGCGAGCGATGTTCGGCTCATCGAGCCAGGTGTCTTTCATGTGCACGTGGAAGATCGCATCACCCAGCTCACGCGCGCAGACGAGCGGATCCATGCCCTGCCAGAAGAGATGCGAGGGATCGAAGTTGACGCCGATCGTCTCGCCGCCAATCTCGCGCAGCCGCCAAAACGAATCGGTGTGATAGGCGACGAATCCCGGGTGCAGCTCGATTGCGACGCGGATGCCGTGGGATTTCGCGAATGCGGCCGCTTCGGACCAGTACGGCGCGACCTTGTTGGTCCACTGCCATTCGAGCAGATCGGAGAAGTCGGTCGGCCAGGGACAGGTGACCCAGTTCGGGCTGGTGGCGGTATCGGAATCGCCCGGACAGCCGGAGAAGGTGATGACGGTTTCGACGCCAAGTTCCGCGGCCAGACGGACAGTTTCGCGGAAAGCGGCATCGTGTTCGGTGGCGATCTGCTGGGTGGGGTGGAGTGGATTCCCGTGACAGGAGAGTGCGCTGATCTCGAGGTTGTGCCGTTTGAGGGTATCAGTGAATGCCTGACGGGCGGCGGCATCGGTCAGGAGCGTCTGGGGCTGGCAGTGAGCGGTGCCCGGATAGCCGCCGCAACCGATTTCGATCGCTTCGCATCCGGCTTCGGCGATATAGCGCACGGCTTCGGCAAATGGCTGCTGGGAAAGCAATACCGAGAAGACACCGACCTTCATTGTTGGAACTCCCGCTCAACCGACAACGTCACTGTTCTGCAATCGTATACGCTCACCGGGCAGAAATGGCGAGTGAGGGCAGCGAATGGCGCGGATACTGATTGTCGGTGGACCGGGAAGCGGCAAGACAACGCTGGGCCGCAGGGTTGCTCCGATGATCGGCGTGCCCCTGATTGAACTCGATCAGATCGGGTACGAGGGCGGGGCAGGACCGAAACGACCGCTCGACGACAAGGTGACCGAGATCGCGGAGATCGCCGCACGCCAGCAGTGGGTCGCCGAGGGGATCTATCTCGGCTGGACCGATGTCCTGATCGAGCGTGCGACCGATATCGTCTGGCTGGATGTTCCCTGGCGCGTGGCGAGGTGGCGGATCATCCGTCGGCACTGGAGCGCAGGTCGCAGCGGCGCCAATCCCCACGGCGGGTGGCGAAATCTGCGCGCATTTCTGCGAAGTGCCCGGCGCTATTACTTTGGACGGGCGGTTCCTGATCGGCTTCCTGATGACGACGACAAGGTGACCCGGAGCGAGACGAAGCGGGTGCTCGCGGCGTACAGGAGCAAGGTGATCCGCTGCCGTAACAATCGTCAGATCGAGCGTTTCCTGAACACGGTGCCGAAAGTCGTGTGAGTGCCCCGGAAATGGGAACGCGGACGACTGGAGGGGCCAATCGTCCGCGGTGGGAAGGGAAGTGAGGCGAGCCTGCTGGCGGGAAGGCTCGCGATGGTTGGATTCGTGTGATCGGAACCCTGCCGGGTCCCTTGCGAATCAGAGTAGACGGCTTGAATGAACAGAACGTGAACATGGCGCTAAATCCAGACCGGCGCTGGAGGGGAGCCAGCACCGGTTCAGACGTTGTTGGGAAAGAGCGAGGAGCCGGACGGGCAGGTCCGGCTCGGGAAGCGGTGCTACTTGAAGGTGATCTTGTCGGAGGCGACTGTGGCGAGGTTGCCGCTCTGGCTGGAGACGACCAGCTGAACCGTGCCGGGTTTGCTGTCGGTCATGGTGACCGTGGTGCAGAGCTCCGAACCCTTCCAGCCTGGCTGCACGTTGTAGGACCACTTGTCCAGCGTCCAGGCAACCTGGGTATCCGAGATGTTGAAGATGATGGTCTCCCACTGGGTCGGGGTGCCAACGTAACAGACATTGAAGGTGACCGAGGAGCCGACAGTCATCTGGGTTGAGCCGGAGGCCAGCTTGAGCGTGAAATAGGCCTTCGACGGGACTGCGGTCGCGGTCGGCGCGGGAACCGTCGCGGTGAAGGTCGCCGTTGGAGCCGGAACCGTCGCGGTGAAGGTAGCCGTTGGGGCCGGAACCGTGGCAGTGAACGTGGCCGTCGGGATGGCGGTATTGGTCGCGGTTGGCATTGGGGTAGCCGTCTTGACCGGAGTTGCTGTCTTGACTGGCGTGGCCGTCTTGGTCGGGGTTGGTGTCTTCGGCGGGACGTACTTGCCGATCGTGGCCTTGCGGCTGATCGTCTTGCCGCTCCAGGTTGCGGTCAGGGTGATCGATGTATTGGCCGTCGGCGCACCGGCGATAACGGAGGTGCTGGCGGAGGTGGAGCCGGCCGGGATCGTGATCGAGGCGGGCAGCGGGAAGGCGGTGGCATTCGATGAGGTGAGGGTGACCTTGGCGCCGCCAGCCGGGGCGGCAGCACTCAGGCTGACCTTGACCGTGACGGTCTGCCCACCCTTGATGCTGGATGGGGCCGAGAAGGTCTGCAGGCCGGTGGACTTGACGGTGACGACTTTGGTGGCGGTTGAGCCGGAGTAGGTTGCCGTCAGGGTGACCGGGGTGTTACTCGTGGTGCCGGCCGCAGTGACCTTGAGCGACGCGACGATCTTGCCGGCCGGGATGGTCACCGAGGATGGGACCGGGAGCAGGCTGCTGTTGCTGGACTTGAGGGTGACCTTTGCGCCGCCAGTTGGGGCCTTGCGCGAGATCTGCACGGTAATGGAGACCTGCTTGCCACCGACCACCGAGGACGTCGCCGACATACGGAGCGTAGTGGAGGCAGCCTGGGCATCACCCAGGAGGGGGTTGGTCATACTGAGGGCCAGCGCCATGAGGGCGAGACTCGTCAGCACGAATCGAACAACGCGGGTGTTCATGAGCGGATCCTTTCGGCAAGGCGCGGGGGCGATCTGCCAGGAAGAGAGCATTGGGAACCAAACGTTCCGCACTCATATGCTGAGGCTGCAGACCCGGATTTCCTATAACGCGCAGGTGCCGTCGGTACGTGAACGGACATACCGGGACCCCAGAGAAAAGTACCGAGGTGTACGGACAGGGGTTGAAGGTGGAATGTTGAATGTCGGAGGTTATGAAACGCACGCCCGATTGGGCGGCGGCCAGGATGATCGGTCAGGTGATCAGGGATGAGCGAAGGCGGAACCGGCGTTGTTCAACGAGCGGCCAACAACATTCAACATCCCACATTCAACGTCCTACCTTACCCGTCCAGCCTGCTGCGGATCAGCGCGGACATGGCGAGATCGTCGGCTCGGGCGCGCTCCTCAAGTCCCGCCGCGGCGCCAAGGCGATCGGCATCGGTCCGGTTCTGATTGACCTTCCACTTGCCGACCATCGCGCGGATGGGGATCTCGATACCGACGATCTTGCTGATCTGATCGGTCAGGAAATCCTGCGGCGCATCGCCCATCTTCCACTGCTCGGCCTGGTCCGCCTCGAGCCGCTGGGTCAATCGCCCAACCACCATCCGCACCCACTTCGGATCGTCGTGGATGATCAGCGGACCGTGGACATGGACAACGGCGTAGTTGTAGGTCGGGACCACCAGGTGCGTTTCGCGTTTGGTCTGGTACCAGTTCGGGGTGATATAGGCGGAAGCACCCTGGAAGATGACCATCGGCTCGAGATCCGGATCGGGGTTCTGCCAGAGTGGATTATTGCGCGCGACATGGCCGATCAGGCGCTCGCCATCACGTTCAGTGGCCGGGATGTGCAGGAACGGAATGTGATCGGCGGTCAGACCAGACTCCGATTTGGTGACCAGGGCGCCCAGCGGAAACTCGGCGATCAGCGCCTGCATCACCGCGGGATCGGTTTCCTCGAAAAATGGTGGCATGTACATGGGGCGAATCCCGCGCTATTGGCCAGTCCAGCGATCGACCCGGATGGTGACTCGGTAGCGCTCGACACCCGCCGGGGCATCTTCCTGGAAATCTGATCCAGTGTATTTGCGGGCGAGCAGGTTGACGAAGCTGAGATCGGTGTAGAGCTTGAGGTCGATCACCGTACCGCGCAGTTCGAGGTACTTCCAGGGCGAGGCCGGATCGGGAATGCAGAGAGCCATATTCGGGTTCTGTCGCATGTTGCGGTACTTGCGGGTGTCACCCTCGACGCTGAGCAGGATCTCTCCCTCGTGCCAGAGAAACCAGACCGGATTGACCTCGACGCCGCCACCGGGATTGATCGTGCCCAGCATGGCCAGGGCGGGTTCTTCGAGCAAATGGCGAAATGAATCCGGAACGGGCGGCAGCGGCATGAGATCTCCCTTCGGCACACGGCGCAACAATGCGGGCGAGTATAGGCGCGATCACTGATAGCAGGAGACCGAACGGGTGTTGCCTGATCCAGGACCGACGTCCTGAGCTCAGCCCCTCTTCCGCACTCGATCGATGGACGGCCCCTGCGCGGACACACGCCAACTGCCCGCCCGTCACGACTACAGACGTACTACTGTCCTTTTTCTTAAAGAAGAAATAACAGTCGTAGTAGTAGGGGCTGTGGATATCTGGATAACTTCCGGAAAAACCGCCTGGGAATGGCGTTTTACGGCCTCGCCCCTGTGGATAACGTGTGGATAACCTCCCACCCGTTGTGGATAACCTGGCGAGTTATCCACACTCCTGGCCGACTTATCCACCGTCCGTAACTGGCGGAACGGTGACTATCCACAATTTGGCCAGAGTTATCCACAACGCTATCCACAATTTTCCGTGTCCGTACGCTCCGTAATTGTGGAAAACTCGGCGACTTATCCACATTTCCAGGAAGTTATCCACATCCGGAGCAAAGTTATCCACAATCGGCCCAAGCCATGTGACGCAGCGGCACAAAACCCCTCCAGAGCGGCAGAAGTGGTGACACAAAACGACAGTGGGTGTCCGTGAGGTGGTGTTGCTGAGACGGATGGCAGCCTGGGTGGACTGTTCCAGCCGGACACGAGTTTGCTCCGAACAGGCAGGGTTACGGAATCGCAGTCAGCGATTTGCGGGTTGTGGCAGGATGGAGCGCACAGGCAATGAGGGGGTCAGGGACGATGAGTGAGCGGCAACCAGTCACCGGCGACACGCTTCGGCAAGCGGCACAAACCAGCGCCGCCGTTCTCGGGCCACTGGTCGATCGGAACTGGAGGAAGCGGGCGTTCCGGATGACGTGGTCTTGCCGCTTCACGCTGGATCACGTGCTCAACTGTCTGGCCTGGTACGCACACGACATTGCTGGCGAAGTGACCGGTCTCGATGGTGCGGCCCGGGCCGGGGCGCCGCGGGGATCGATCACCGATCTGCTGAGCTCACTGTGTCCATTGGCAGAGGTGCTGGCGCTGGTCTGCGAAGGCAAGCCGGCCTCCGCGCGGGGATTGCACAGCTGGGGCGTGGCCGATCCGGAAGGGTTCCTGGCGATGGGATCGATCGAGGTCTCGCTCCACACCTGGGACATCGTTATGGCGCTCGATCCGGAGAGGGCAAACGATGCGGTCGCGCCCGAGGTGGCAGCGCTTCTGGTGCCCCGTCTCTTTCCCGATGCGCCATGCGATGCGGATCCGGTCGCAACCCTGCTCTATGCGACCGGGCGGGCGGCATTGGCTGATCGACCCCGGCTCACGCAGTGGCAATGGCATTCGGCGCCAGTCGACTGATCGATCAGCGGGCGGTCAGTGCGCAATCCGGTAGCGAAGATGGGCGATGCCGCCTTCGCCTTCGCGCATCCAGATCAGCTCCAGTTCCCGTTGCGGCAATCCGAGATGATCGAAGAGCGCCAGACCATCACCCAGCAACACCGGGATGAGATGGATCTGCAGTTCGTCCAGCAATCCGGCCGGAATCATGCGCTGGGCGAGGGATGAACCGTGGACTATGATGTCCTGGTCTCCGGCCGCCGCTCTGGCCAGACGGACAATCTCGTCCAGATCACTCATGTAGGAGACCAACGGCCAATCCGCCGCCCAATCGGGTTTGGGATGCCGGCTGAGAATGAAGATCGGCACGCCATCGTGATGATCGCCTCCCCATCCACCGGCAGGTTCGAATGTGGCGCGGCCGGCGATGACGGCGCCGGATGAGCGGTACTCCTGCCCAACCGCGTGATTGACCGAACCCGGCACATCGGCGAAGAACCACTCGTGCAGCCGTTCGCCCCCATCGCCGAGTCCGTTATCCGGCCGGACATTTGGACCCGCGATGAATCCGTCGACCGACATCGACATGTGAAGCACCGTTGCCGCCATGCTCATTCTCCTGCTGAAATGCTGGTGCCGGGCAGTCTGCACGGTCATCGCTTAACCGTCGAACCCGTCGTCAGTCATTCGACATGTTGATTGCATCAGTCTTCCGGACCGCGGAATGCCCCGTCACGACCCCTGGCTGCGCAGGTCCGGGAAAACGGCGGTGGCAATTGCTTCGAACGCTGGCATCTGAGCCGGATCGATCGGGTAGTACAAGCCAATATCGGTCACACCCAGCGCGATCAGCGGCTCCACCTGGGCCCGGAATGCATCGGTGCTCTCCAGATAGCCAATCGAACCACCGCGGTGTCTCGCTGTGGCATCGAACAAGGTGTAGGAGACGCGCACCTCATGCGGATCCCGTCCGATCGCCTGGCAGGCGCTGCGCATGAGATCGATCCGTTCCGCAGTCTCGGCCAGTTGCGCTGCGGGCTCTTCCTTAAAAGAGAGGCTGTTCCAGACCTGCGCGTGCCTTGCGGCCAGCCGAATCATGCGGGGAGCCAGCGCGGCGATCAGGATTGGCGGATGGGGCTGCTGGATGGGGCGGGGTCGCATCCAGGCACCATCAATCTGGTAGTAGCGACCAGCAAAGGATGACTGCTCGTTGGCCAGTAGCGTTTCGACGATAGCGACGTATTCGGCGAATCGATCGACCCGCTCGCCGATCTCCCAATTCGGGATACCGGTCATCCCGTAACTGGGATCGATGGTCAGACCCGTGCCAAGACCGACCTCGATGCGGCCGTTGGAAACGTGATCGAGTGTCAGCGCCTGGCGGGCAAGCATGGCCGGATTGCGGAGTGGGATTTGGGAGACAAGGGTGGTTAGCCGGATGGTGCTGGTGGCATCGGCCAGGGCGGCCATGACCGACCAACTCTCGAACCAGTCGGCCTCGGGTTTGGTCCAATCGATGAAGTGATCAGCGATCCCGATCAGGTCGAATCCCAGCGCTTCGCAGTGGAGCGCTCGGCGTCGGAGTTCCGGCCAGGGCAGATTGGGCAGTAACAGCACGTGAAAGCGGATGGGGTGGTTCATGGCGGAATGCTACCGAATTGGTCCGGAGACCGTCATGATCAGATCAGCTCGGCGGCCGACCAAAAATCCGAGTATTCAGGTAGGATATGTGGACTGAATTGAACAACATCGATCGGAAGGACAGGTGATGAAGCGGCGAAGCGTACTCCGTGGGATGCTCGGGGTTGGTGCCGGAATGATCTCTGGCCAGCCTGGCACGCGCGCGCAAGGCACCCCGGAAGCCTTCGCCGATGGTGACCAGGCGGATGGTTCGTGGCGCTTTCTGGATGACCGCGGCCGGGCCGTCTATTCCGATCACCGACCGACCCGAATCTTCGCCGATCTGCAAGCTGGCCTTTCGCTCTTCGCCTATGGCATCAAGCCGGTTGGTTTGGTTGGCTGGGGCGGTGTTTACGAAATTCCCGAAGGTTTGGCCGATGTTCCATTCATCGATCTCGAACAAACGGGCAGCGAAATCACCATCGAGGCCGTGATTGCCATGGAGCCGGATCTCTCCGTCGGGATCGCGTGGACGTATGGAAGCGCAACCGACTGGGCGGGCATCGACGAGACCACAATCCCCGGGTTCACCGAGCTCGCGCCGACGCTCTGCATTCTCGGTTCCACCCAACCGGTCGATATTTCCATCCACCGTTTCGAGGCACTGGCCGCAGCGCTGGGTGCTGATGTGAAAACGGCCGAAGTTCAGGCAGCAAAGACCGCATTCGATACGGCATGTCAGGCTGTGCGCGACGCGGTTGCGGAAAAACCTGGACTGCTGGCCCTGGCGGCATCCCCGGATGATCAGATCTTTTACCTTGGTAATGCCCAGGTCGCATCCGACCTTGTGCTGTTCCACAACCTGGGTCTGCAATTCGTTGAGCTGGAATCGCCAAACATGGAGTTTCTGGGCGGGTTGTGGCAGGAGCTGAGCTGGGAAGAGGTCAGCAATTTCCAGGCGGATCTCTATCTCATGGACGATCGCCCGTACGCCATGACGCGGGAGGATTTGCTGGCCCAACCAACCTTCGCCATGCTCCCTGCCGTTCAGGCCGGGCAGATCTCGAGCTGGACGGTCGAGTACATCACCAGTTACGTCGGCTTCACCCCGATCCTGACGACGCTGGCGGAGGCGATTTCGACTGCGGAGGTCGTTTCGTAATCAGGGTTCAGTTCCGGGTTCAAACCGAGAAAACGTACCGGCCACCCTTCTGTGGGCCTTCGTCTTCCCCAGCGATCGGTACATGGCGGAGACCATTCTTCGGCGTGTCACCGATGTTGTTGGAAACGGTATCGCCCTCGGGCGACCTCGACCTGCGGCCGAGCCGGCAC
>JAPXRQ010000073.1:5602-13196 GCA_033813515.1 Thermomicrobiales bacterium | reverse complement strand
GACATGTACTCGGTATCAGTCAGGCTGAGCTTGGGCATGGTGTGGTGCGAACTCCGACGAATGCAACGGTTCAGTTGACCGCATTCTATGTCGGTTGCACCCGTCCAACTGGAGACATGCATTGCCACAGCCACGGGCGTATTGTTTGCGCGGCACACTTGCCAGCGTGATGGGAAAGGATCAGACCGTGACAGCGCGTGCAGATACCTATTCGAAGGATCTCGATGGCGTCTTTGCCGAGATCAGCGGAACAATTGTGCAGGTTGGTGACGACCAATGGACCGCTATCGCCCCGGAGGACGGCCGGCAGATCAATGTCGTGCTCGATCACATCGTCAATACCCAACTGCTGATGCCACAGCTCATCAGCGGACTGGCGAACGATAAGACCCTGCCGCCTGTCACCGGTGAAGATATCGAGCATGGCAATCAGCATCACATGTCCGAGGCGACGCAGGTTGCGCGGGCGGATGTGCTGGCCAAACTGGATCAGGCTCAGGCTGCCTACCGTGCACTGCTGCCGACACTGACCGATGAGCAGCTCGATCGCGCGGCGTTCTTCGGCCCGTTTGGAGGAGACGTCACACCCGAGGTGCTCATCCAGGTGATCATGATCGGCCACGCGCAGGAACATCTCGGTTCGGTCAAGTCGGCCATCGCCGGCTAAGCGAGACCCGCAACGAGCAATGCCGATTGGATGGAACTGGGACGCGTCGCTCTACCGGGGCAGCGCGTCGCACTATCTTCGTGGACGACCACCCTACGCACCGGACTTGACCGATGTGCTGGCGAGAGTCGTTCCGTTCGATCGGCATGCCCGGGTGCTGGATGTGGGATGCGGCCCCGGTGTCATCAGTGTGCCGCTGGCTCATCTGGTGGCGGAGGTTGTGGGGGTCGATCCCGATCCGGACATGCTCGCCGAAGCGTCCCGCTACGCAGGTGCAACAGGAGCGACCAACTGCAGCTGGCTGGAAATGCGGGCCGAAGAGATCCCGCCGGACATCGGGCCGTTTCGGGCGGTGATCTTCGGGCAATCGTTCCACTGGATGGACCGCGCATTGGTTGCGGAGCGGATGCGGTACCTGATTGAGCCCGGCGGAGCTCTGGTCCACATCGCCGATTGGAAAGCGCCGCGGACCGAACTGCTCGATTTGCCCTACCCCACTCCACCGTATGAGGCGATTCGCGAACTGGTGCAGCGGTATCTCGGTCCAGTCCAGCGGGCTGGACAGGGCGTGCTGGCGTACGGATCGCAGGGAGACGAGGACACGGTGCTCTCAGAGGCGGGGTATCGGATGGAGCAGCGTATCGCCGTCCCCGCCAATGACCCGTTCATCCGTCATGAAGACGAAGTAGTGTCATGGGTGTACTCGCTCTCCAGCTCCGCCCCACACCTCTTCAGCGATGACCTGCCTCGCTTCGAGCACGAGTTGCGCGCCCTGCTCCGCGAAGCCTCCCCATCCGGCCTGTTCGCCGACCAACCAGTCGACACCGATGTTCGCTTGTGGCGTGTTGTAGATTAGGCAGCAATCGGACTGGCCTCGGGTGTCAATTCGTTGGGAGGGGTCAGCGTCGGCGTCTCGACGCCACTAGAGCCATCGGTGGTGCCGCTACCGTCACTTGCTGGAGTTTCGGTCGAAGTGGCTTCCGATATCACCTCTGTTATCGGCTCGTTCGAGACTGGTGTCGTTGGCACAGTTTCTTCACTGGAGCTGTAGTCGATATCGATCGAACGAGATGCGGTCCTTGGACTTGTCTGCGACGTGTCGGCCGTGGCTGTGATCTTGAAGGGTGTCGGGTCACTCGACTTTATGACATATGTCTTCGTGCAGACAGTCTCATCGGTCCCACTCCCGTTGACGCCATCATTGAGATTCAACGTTGATCGCGGGCAAGTTATCGTTCCCAATTTGGTGTCCGTTACGACCAGGTTCCTGAGAATCACATTGCCCGTGTTACGGACTGTGTATTTGTAGGTGACTGTATCCCCCACGTGAGCTGATGTGATTGAGCTGGACCCGTTCGTCGCAACAATCGCGAACGACAGACTTGGAGCTGGGTCCACGATCGCAATCGAAACAGGGACTCGGTATTTTTCGCAGCCAAAGCCCCAGCATTGAGTGAACACGAGTACAGCTGTGAGCATTGAATCGGACCCGGAAAGCAACTCCTCTGCGATCACAATCGAAATTGACGATTTGACATCACAGACGTGCGTCGTTGCGCCAGGAGCGAGGCTTACGCTGACCTCCATGAGACATTCGCCAGAGGTGCCGTTGAAATACTCGCTATCTCCTCGCAACCAAACCAGATCCCCTTGCTGGACTGCGAGTGTTCCGGTATTCGTAACTCCATCCAGGACCAGCTTCACCGTGTCTCCCAGCAGTGCTTGGGTTACGGTCTGACCGCTGAGCTCAAAATGAGCGTTGACTGATGTTCCAGTCTGAAATGTGAACCGAATGAACGTCTGTCTCTTGACGTTTGATCGAACGCCACCAACTATCCCTGTCGCCATCACCTCGTTCGTGATCCTGGGAGTTTTGTTGACAGCGTACGGATCGACCGGGCGATTTGCTCGGTAGTCCGTTTCTGTGAAACTCAATACGGCGCTTGAGCGCGTGCACGAGTTGGAACTGCCTGGGTCCAAAGTTGGAAGGGTGCAAACCACTCCCCACCGATCCGAGATTGTGACGTTCGTCGCACCCGAACTGGATCCGTTGGCAACGAGATAGACGAAAGTCAAAGCATCTGATGGTGACCGACTAGTGCGATCGTAGTTGGCAGCGGGTGAAATTGATAACGTGAATGCACTGAACGCAAACTGAAGCGTTCCGGTATCTGACACCACCGTATCGTCATACACCGCCTCGACCAGTGCCGTCGAAGAAAACTCGGCAGCGCTCAACGAGCTCTGGAATGCGCTCGTCGCTTCCTGCGTACGAATGCAGGTCATCTCATCCTCTCCCGAGCCGTCCTCTTGGTCATTCGGATCCAGCCTCGCACTTGGGCACGCCAGATCGCCAAACACGGAGTCCGTTAGATCGACATCGGTCAATGGAGTGGTCCCTGTATTTCTAACCACATAGTTGATGGACAGGTTCTCACCCAGAGACGCCACACCATCCCAGTCTCGCCCAGGGACGGATACGCTCACGTCAACCTGAATTCGGGGGAGGAAGATGGCCACAACGGTGGTCTCATCATCCTGGATCGTCTCGTCTTCGGCCGTGGTCGGGGTATCGGCAGGATTGAAAACACCAACTGCGTTTGAATGCACCTGCAAAAGAGGTCCGTCTGCATCCGTTGTGTCTGAACTGGCAATTGTTCTGCTGCGCACACATTTGGAGCTGCTCCCACCTGGAGCGAGCGCGCCAATCGAGCATCGCTTGTCGTCGCTTGTTTTGGAGGTGCCGTTGTCATCCACAACAGCGACATTCCTGAGTGTGTAATTGCCCGTGTTCTTGACCGTAGAGGTCAAAGTCACAACATCGCCTACAGAGAGGAGTTTGCCATTTGTGCTTTTTCCTTGGACATCCGTGGACTTGACCGAAATGTCAATCGCACCTACGGCAACTGTATCGAACTCCGCTGTGGGACCGGCTTGGCCACCACGCATGACAACTACCGTATGTTTGCCAAAAGCCGTAGTCGGTACGGCGAATGAGCCTGAGACGGTGCCGTTAGGGCTGGCAACCAGGTTACTTGCCACTGTCCGTGACGTCGAAGCTGTGATCTTGAACAAAAGGCTGACGGTTTCGCCAGCTTGTAGCCCTCGAATAGCGAAACGCGTGGTGGAACGTGCCACACCTGACGAAGGGGAAAGTTTGAGGTATGGCGTAATCGTGACCGAGACCGAAATCTTTTTGCCGGTCGTTTGGGCATAGAAGAAAAGCTTGTGCTTGCCTCCCGTAAGTTCTGCGATGGCGACTGTTCCTGCTGCTATTCCGCCGCTATTGGGCTGAAGGGTTGTGACAGCAGGATTATTGCTAGAGTCCCACGAAACCTTGATCGGCGCAGCCTTACCGAATCCGCTGCACGAAACCGCCATCTTCGTCCCGTACCTGCCCGAACGTGGGGTTACGATGCACTCAGGTCCAGTCGGCGCGGTAATTGTGATTGGAATGGCAACCTTGTTGCCACTTCTCGGAGCGGTCAAAAAGAGTTTATGCAAACCGACCGGCAGATCAGCAATGGGTACAGGGCTAGTGACACTTCCCTTGGAATCTGTCACTAACGATTGATCATGAGGATTATTGCTTGAGTCCCAAGTTACAAAGATATCTTCGCCCACACCAAAACCGCTACAGGAAACAGACATCGTCGTTCCAGTCGGTCCAGTGGAAGGGTTCGCGATGCAGACTGCCGTCGCTTTGACCTCAATCGGAGAGAAAGCAATCAAGGGAAGACAAATCAGCACAATTGCGATCACCCGAATTTGTCTGGCAATCATCTGGTTCACACCTCGTCTGCAAATGGCCGGAGCTCAGTTGATTTGATTCCAGATTAAGCGTAATCCTTTTGCTTGGTAAGCATCACGTGTCTAGGGAATTTCCGGATTATTGATCTCAGTTCGGGACAGCAATTCAATCCCGCCTGCCCTACCAACGCGCTCAACCAATCTAGGGTCAAACAATCCTGACAGTGAACAACGTCCTGCACCCCATTTCCGCATCCGACCCCACGGCTTATTGGCCCGGCAGACAATGAGAAGCGGCCTGTTCGCCGACCAGCCAGTGGATACCGACGTCCGCCTTTGGCGGGTGGGAGCCAACGTCCGCTGAAGCACCTTCCCATGCCGTCTCCAACTCCCGGAACTTTGGTCGTTGGCGCGGGATCAGGTCTCCCGAGCGCGGGTGAAGCTGATTGCCTCGTCGGTCGTCAGGGAGACACCCCGCTCCCAGGCGGCTGAATATCGGTCGTTGCCAAGTTCGCTCCGTACCGCGTTGCCGATCCGGGCGAATCGCTCATCAAATCGAGGTTCGTTCGGATTGCCGATCTCCATCCGCAGCCTTGCCGCCGCCCCAAACAGGGTTATCGCCCGCTCAGGTTCAGATTTGGCGAGGGCGATATCGGCGGCGCACTCGAATTGCTTGGCGATGCCCGATTGGTGGCCGATGCCAGCGCGGATGGTTAACGCTTCCTCGCCGTAGTGCTCGGCCCCGGCAATGTCGCCGCGCAGCAAGGCAATCTCGCCCAGAGTGCTGAGGCTGTATCCGCAACTGTCGTCATTCCCCAATCGCCGATACAGTGCGAGCGACTGGTGGGTGAACGATTCGGCCTCGTCGAGTTCCCCGGCATCAAGCAAGACGAGCCCGAGATTTCCGAGCATGTATCCCTCGCTTATCTCATCCCCCAGGCGCCGAAACATGGACAGGGCATGGGTGTAGAGCGAGGTTGCCGCAGAAGGATCGCCACCGGCGTCCGCGATCATGCCGAGATTGCCGTAGGAATAGGCAACGCCCAGTTCATGCCCAATCGCCATGAACTGATGCTGGGCGTTGCGGGTGCTTGCTTCGGCACCTTCGAGGTCCCCCCGGAAGTACGCCATCACCCCTGAACCGAGCCAGCAATCTCCTCTGTCTTTGGAAGGATCTTCGCCTGGCAGGGGCAGCAGGCGCGCATACCAGTCACTCGCTTCACGGATGTATCCCCGATTTGCCCAGAACCGGTAGAGACGGGCGCCAATGGCCAGCCCCGGACCAATCTCTCCGGTCGCAATGGATGATTCGAGAGCGACAGCGATGTTGTCGTGGTCCCGCTCCAGGTTTCGGTACCACGCATGCTGGTCCGGTCCCGTGAGCCCGCTTTCTGCACCGTCAACGAGCGTTGCCATTGCTTTGGTTTGGGCAATGCGCGCGGAGTTCGTCTCTCCGGTGCGATCCAGTTCGTCGATCGCAAACTGGCGGATCGTCTCGAGCATGCGGAACCGAATGATCTCTGCTTCGTCGAGCGTCGGCTCGATCTGGATCAGACTCTTTTCCACCAGGGCGGTCACCAGATCATTGGGCAGGTGACCGCCGGGGATTTGCGCCGAGATCGCGTCCGCGGCTTCGCCCGGGATTCCGCCGCGAAAGACAGCGAGCCAGCGCAGCAACATCTGCTCCGCCGGTTCGAGCATGCCGTAACTCCAGGCGATGGCAGCGTGCATGGTCTGCAGGCGTTCGGGCAGATCGGCCGGTCCCCGAGTCAACACCGGGAGCGGTGGATCAATGCGGGCGAGCAGGTCCGATGCGGAAAGTGTTCGCAACCGGGCAGCGGCCAATTCGATCGCCAATGGCAGCCCGTCCAACCGGACAACGATCTCGGCGATTGATGCAGAGTTGTCATCAGTCAACGCAAATGTGTGCCGGACCGCCCTGGCCCGATCGAGCAGCAGGGCAACTGCTGGACTCCCTGCGATTCCATCGACCGCGACGCTCGCTGCGCGGTCCGGCAGGGCCAGGGGATCAACCGTAAACGCCTGCTCGGCCCGAATGCGAAGCACGATGCGGCTGGTAGCGAGGATCGTCAGGTCCGGACAACGCGCAAGCAGATCGGCTACCGCGCGTCCAGCTTCCGGGATCTGTTCCAGGTTGTCGAGCACCAGCAATCTCGGTCCTTCGCACAGGAAGGCGATGGTCAATCGTTCCATCTCCGCTGGCGTTTCTCCGCCGAGCCCGGTGTGTCGGCCAATCGCATCGATGATCAGGCTGGCATCGGTCACGGTCGCAAGCTCGACGAAGAGCGCGCCGCCCGGCACGAGTGGAGCGCGCACGCCGGCCACGTGCAGTGCGAGGCGAGTCTTGCCTACTCCGCCGGGGCCAGTCAGGGTAATCAATCGGGTGTCGGTACGGTCGAGTATGGATAGAAGCGTTGCGCAGTCCTGCTCCCGGCCGATCAAGCTGTTTGGCGGTGCAGGGAGGGCGGGGCCGCGTGTCACGGTGCTCCCGGCGGGGTCGGGCATTGGCGACGTACGACGGGCAATCAGGACGAAGTCGTCACGTTCCGGACCGTGCAGATTCAGGCCGTCAGCCAACATCTGGACCGTATCACGCCGGGGTCGCTGGATAATCCCACGCTCAAGATCACTAATCAGACGGGTACTGACATTGGCCCGTTCCGCCAGTGCTTCCTGGGAGAGATCGCGCTCGGTTCGCAAAGCGCGCAGAACATCTGCGAGCGATTGCGGACCTGTCGGAGCTGCGGAATTGGCGGTCATGGTGGATTCCGGGACGGATTTTGGGCTGATCGGCCGGATCTTGCTTCCATCCTATCGCAAATCTGTGGCCAAACCTGTGTGTGTTCTTCGTGGTGGCCACCCCTCCCGATCGGGACGATAGGCGTCAGGCCGATTCGTGGCGCTATGAGAAGGAACAATCGGGAATGGTGGGGGTACGACAGCTTGCATTTGATGAGTCCATGCCCAGATCCGCGCAACCAGGTCGCCGGAGGTTGGGCCAACGGGTGCGTGCCTCTCTCGGGGAATCCCGCCTCTTCGGGAGCATGTGGCGAGTTCCTCCAGGCGCGGCCGCGGCAGACAGTTCGATTTTTCGATGGGGCGGACGCCCAATGATACGGAGGTAATCAGATGAGACGGGCACATTCCTTCCTATCG
>JAPXRQ010000073.1:0-5592 GCA_033813515.1 Thermomicrobiales bacterium | reverse complement strand
CTGGTCGACTAATGGTACTCGCGCCCAGGTCGCGGACTGCATGGGTCTGACGCCGACTATCACCGGGGCAGGGACCATTAATGGCACGAGTGGGAACGATGTGATTCTGGGTTCAAGTCGCAATGACACCATTCTTGGCAATGGCGGGGTGGATGTCATCTGCGCGCTGGATGGCAAAGACCGCGTCATTCTCGGAACAAGCGGAAGCGGCACCGTTTACGGAGGCACCGGCAGCGACAACATCGACGGATCGCCAGGCGCAGACACCCTGTACGGAGGTGACGGCAACGACAGATTGCGCGGACTTGATGGCGATGACACCATCTTCGGAGAGGCCGGCGATGATTCTCCCGCCGGCGGCGACGGTAACGATCAGATGTACGGTGGCGCGGATGATGACAAGATCACATTCGGCTCGGGCGACGATGATGGGTTCGGCGAAGACGGCAATGATCGTATGTACGGGGAAGATGGCAACGATTTGCTCGATGCCGGACCAGGCGACGATTCGCTCTCCGCAAACGCCGGACTCGACACGCTGTACGGATGGTCTGGCATTGACAAGCTGGTTGCCGGAGATGATGACGATGTCATTTGGGGCGGAGAGGATGACGACCGCCTGTATGGCGAGGGTGGCCAGGATACGCTGCTCGGCGGTGACGATGAGGACTACCTTTCGGGGTCGGGTGGAAACGATGTTCTGGTCGGTGGGGCCGGGCATGACACGATCATGGGCAATGCCGGGTACGACACCATCGGCACCAATTCCAGCCTGTTGGTCCGCCCGGCCAGCGCGGATGATCTAATCGAGACAGGCAACGATGACATCGATGCCGGATCCGATGACGATGTGGTCTTTGCGGATCAGGGTGAAGACGAAGTCGACGGCAATTCGGGAAGTGACATCCTGTACGGCGGAAGCGACCGCGACACGATCATCGGCCGCACCGGCAACGACGAGATCTTTGGCGATGAAGGCGACGATCTCCTCGGCACGCTTCCTGGCGAAGAGACCATCAATCACGAGGAAGGTGATGATTTTCTTTCCGGCGGAGAGGACAACGATGTCCTGTACGGTGGCAGCGGCCGCGATCAGATGGAGGGTAATGGCGGCCAGGATGTTCTTGTCGGCGATTTCGACAACTCCGGCTCGCTCTCCCAGTCCGGCGACAAGCTCTCCGGCGGAACCAATGGCGACTACCTCTACGGCCAGGGCATCACTGGCACATTGACCGAAACTGAGAAGAACGCGCTGAATGGTGATGAGCACAATGACGTGATTGTTGCCGGGCCGGTCGGGGATGAAATCTGGAGCGGATCGGGTGCCGACGAAGTCTTCGGGTGGTCAGGTCCCGATACGATCATCAACGCCAGCGGGAACGACACGATCGTCGGCAATGGCGGGAACGATGTCATCACCGGCGGACCGAATCTCGATACGATCTCGGGCGGACCAGGCAGTGACGACATTCTGGGCATGGGTGGCGACGATGTCATAACCGGCGATGACAACGATGATCTGATTCAGGGCGGTTCGGGAGTGGACACGATTGATGGCGGCGGCGGGGCAGATTACGTCAACTGCTTCACCCGCGTCGTGAACTGCCATCTCGACACAACTACCGATCCCGATCCGGGCAACGATCTCCTCCGGGGCGGAACCGGAGCCGACTACATCGTCGGAGGCGCCGGCCAGGACATCATCTATGGCGACGATGGCACCGACACGATCATGGGCGATTACATGGCCAGCGGTGTGGTCAACACCGCCGACGACACGATTGATGGCGGCCTCCAGAACGACCTGATCTATGCCGGCAGCACCGATCCCACTATCGATCTGGATGACAACCTGATTGTTGGCAATGACGGCGAAGACATGATCTTTGGAGCAAATGGTCCAGATACCATTCAGGGAGGAAATCAGCAGGACTTCCTGTATGGCCTCGACGGGAATGACGAGATCAATGGCGACAACGGGAACGATTTCCTCACTGGCGGGTATGGCGCGGATACCCTGAATGGTGGCGCCAACAGTGACTCGTGCGATGGCTCCCCCGATGCGCAGGCAGACAGTGCGATCGCCTGCGAAACAATCAGCAACATTCCCTGATTCCTGCGAGCAAAGAACCGGGACCTTGTACGGTCCCGGTTGTTTGTTGGCTGCTCCCAAACCTCCGAGCACGTTCTCGATGCTGATGGCGACCTCGCAACCGTGCGTGATCTGAATTCAGTACCAGTCGGTGCCATCCATGATGTTCGGTGAACCGGCGGATTGACTGTTGGCAGCGATGAAAGCGGCGACACCCGGTGGCACCGCCGCTCGCAGATACCATCGTCTCAACCGTGGGCATCCGGTTATGGCACGCCGGTTACGGTTTCGCAGGTTGGATCGGCGGTGTCTGTGCCGCTGGAGCCGGAGCAATAATCACCACCGCCGCTGCCTCCAATCAATGCATCATTGCCAGCTTCGCCATAGCCGCGGTCGTTACTGCCACTGCCACCATTCACCTTGTCGTTGCCATCGCCGCCGTAAACCTTGTCCGTGCCTACGTCCCCCGAGAGATCGTCATCCCCAGCATCGCCATCCAGCACATCATTGCCATCCCCGCCGCGCACACGATCGTTGTCATCGTCACCGTGGATCAGATCGTCCCCACGGTCGCCAGAGATCGAATCGGCACCGGAGCTCCCCTGAATCGAATCGTTGCCATCATCTCCGTGAACCGTATCCTTGCCCGTCCCTGCGTTGATGATGTCGTCGCCGCCCATGGCCGCAATACTGTCGTCGCCATCGCCGCCCGAAATCGTGTCGTTGCCCGAGCCACCCTGTCCGTCATACAGCTCACTGATCGCATCGTTCCCTGCCTGACCGTAGATATGGGTTGGACCCGGGCTGCCGTAAATCGCATCTGCACCGTCGCCACCGATCAGTACATCGTTGGCCGCGGGAAACGTGTCCGGTGCTGGTCCGCTGTCGAGCAGTTCGGCCTCGGAACCAGACAGGAAATCGTCACCGGCATCGCCAGATACCCGATCAGATCCATCATCGCCGTAAAGCACATCGCCGCCGTCCCCGCCCCGAACGATATCGTCGCCTGGACCAGCATAGATATGATCTGCGCTGGCGCCACCACTTAGATCATCGGAATCATCTTCACCGAACAGGGTATCGGCGCCATTGCCGCCTGAGAGGACATCATCTCCTGTCTCGCCATACAGATCATCATCGCCACCTTGCCCGTACACGCGATCATCACCGGCATCGCCATAGATGACATCGGCCGCATCATTACTGCCGACCAGGTGATCGTTCCCGTCGCCGCCGTGAACTGCGTTTCCGGCGCCATCTCCCGCATCGATGCTGTCATCCGAGCCATCGCCATAAATGGAATCGCCTGCCGTTCCACCATAGATCTTGTCCTGGCCCGTCCCACCCGAAATCAGACTACCCCCGTTTGATCCACCGTGAATGACGTCCGCGCCACCCATCCCACAGATGACATCTCCACCCGCCCCGGTGATGTCGTCAGGACCGTTGGAGCCGATAATGACCCGCCCCGGGGTGGTCGAGACAATGGTGCCTGAGCCCGTTACCGACGCGGTATACACCGTGCCATTGATGGTGCAACTGGAGTTGGCCGACGCAATCGGGACGACCGCCCTCAGACCAACTCCGGCAAGCATCACAACAAGCGCGAAACGCACAACCAGCTTCATGGCAGGGCCTCCCCAAGGTGGACGTCCAGGAACAAATTGGGCACGGTCACCTGCTGCGACCGTCCAGCACGGGGGTACTGCCTGGTATACGGCAGATGCAGCGTTTCCGATCTCCAGACCCTCGCGATAGGGGGCCGGGCTCCTGTTTCCGGAGTTCCTCCGGTTGCTGACCGTCTCGCGATCGCGCACAAGGGGACCGTTTCTGGTTACAGCCGCTTCGCCGTCCGGGACCTATCCGCCGAGCGTGTTCTCGACACTGACGGCGACCTCGCAGCCGCGTGTGATCTGAATCCAGAACCAGTCGGTGCCATCCTTACCGAGACTCCGCAGGTACGCAGTTTCTGGGCCACCAGGGCGGGTGTCCTCGCTGGCATCACGCGGAGAGGTGATCAAGAAAGATCTGCCAGGCCGCTTTGGGGGTCAGGTCAAGTGTCAACAAGCCCCAGGTGGCGAGAAACTCACCATACCGGTCCGCAATCTCGTCCAGACCTTCTCCACGCAGGAAATCGGTCGAGGACGCAGCCAGGTCAGCTGGCCAGTCCACCAGGTCAAGAACAAACGCAGCCCTGAATTGCGGTACCGCTTCCATGGCGCTGAAGAACTGATCAAACCAGGCAGCCTGCCCTTCCGGGGTACTGCCGATAAACGATTGCTGGTCCGTGTATCCGGAGGAGCAGCTCAGCTCCTGCAGAATGATGTCGCGATCGTCCGCTGCGGTCACCAACTGATCAATGGCCGCAGCAATGTCTGCGGTGTCTGTGCTCAGGAATGTCTCAAAGTCGAGGCAACTCCAGTTGAATGCGGCTATATCGGTCGCAGCCACCAGTTCCGGCACGAAGTCTCGCGCGAATGCAATTCCAGGTCCGGAGATTGTCACCGTCACGGGCAACCCCGGATACGTGGTCGCCACATACTCCGAAATCGCATCGGTGAATGTGGCCAGCGCGGTCACATCTTCCGCTGGTCGATCCTGTAGCAAGTCATCAGGCTCGTTGGCAACCGACAGGGCAAAAAGCGCATGATCCGCCTGAACTTTCTGCACAACCGCATCGAGCACGGTGATGAAACGCGCAACTACCTCCGCATCATCAAGGGGAAGCGCCAGTTCCGTGCCGGATGTGAGCAGATCATCTGGGACTGCGTAGTGATCAACATCGGTTACTCCCAATGTCAGGAGCAAGTGACTGTTTTTCGGCACACGCGCCAATTGATCGTTGAGCAGCGAAAGGTCAATCGTTCCGGGAGCCGTTTCGACCTCTGCCCAATCGACCATCACACGGGAAACATCCATACCCGCCGCCGTTGCGACCGCGACTCGGTCCTCCAGTACCGAAGACGCGTCGTCTGACACGGGAGCAAATGACCCAAAACCAAGGTGCAGACCCGGACCAAGTGACGTGATGCCGGACGATGCTGCGGGGCCATTGAAAGGTAGACCCGCGACCGACCACAGAAAAACCGCCACCAGGAGGATCTGTTTCATTGTCATCCTCACAATACCGAGGAAAGCTACTGCCCTTGCGTCCGTTTCCGGACACCCACTTGATCATACGGGGACGTGTGAATTTTCCGGGAAGGTGAGCCAATGCGGTTTATCGAATCAGGGATAACATCTTGACAGCGTGACGTTGTACTGTCATGATTCGGGCATGGAGAACGAGACGCAGCGGGAGTACAGCATTGGTGAACTGGCGGATCTGGCCGGGGTCTCCACCCGAACAATCCGGTACTACGTTTCGGAAGGGTTGCTGCCGCCGCCGGTAGCCGCCGGTCCGAACAGTCGGTACACCAATGCGCATCTGGATCAGTTGGCGATCATCAACCACCTGAAGGAGCAATACCTGCCCCTCAAGGAGATCAGGCGGCGGTTGA
>JAPXRQ010000072.1:0-13275 GCA_033813515.1 Thermomicrobiales bacterium | reverse complement strand
ACCATATACAACGCAATCAACGAGCTCTACGCCAGGCAGGAGCCGACCGACGTCATAACACTGACCGACGAACTGCGGCGGCACGATCAACTCGATGCCGTGGGCGGAATCACGTACCTGACATCGCTCGTTTCGATCGTCCCCACCGCCGTCCACGTCGAGTACTACGCCCGCATCGTCGAGCGAACGGCCACGCTACGCAAGCTGATTGATGCTGGCACCAAGGTCGTCGGAATCGGCTTCAAGGAGAACATCGACGCAGATGCGGCTATCGATGAGGCGCAACAGGTCATCTTCGAAGTTACCCAGGATCGACCGGATACCGGCTTCATCCCGATTGGCACGGTGCTCGAGGATCTGTTCGATACGATCACCGATGCGGGCGGCAAGGTCATTGGTGTGCCGACAGGCTTCACCCAGCTGGACAAACTCCTGGGTGGATTCCAGCGGTCCGATCTGATTGTCATCGCCGCCCGTCCGAGTATCGGTAAGTCGGCCCTGGCCCTCTCCCTCGCCTACAACGCGTCAGTGCTGCACAAGCGCGCCGTTGGCTTCATCACCCTGGAGATGTCCGCTGCGCAGATCGTGCAGCGCGTGCTTGCCTCCGAGACCGGGATCAATTCGCACAAGTTGAAACTCGGGCAGGTGACCGAAGCCGAATGGGCACTGCTCTCGCGCGCATTTGGCAAGCTCAGCGAAGCGGATTTCTACATCGACGATGGCGGCGCCTCAACGGTCATGGACGTCCGCACGAAGGCGCGCCGTCTGCAGGCCGAACACGGTCTGGACCTGCTGATCATCGACTACCTGCAACTGATGTCCTCGCGCCGATCCGACAATCGCGTGCAGGAGATCTCCGAGATTTCGCGAGGGCTCAAGCAGTTGGCCCGGGAGTTGAACATCCCCGTCGTGGCGCTTTCGCAGCTCTCGCGGGCCGTCGAGCAGCGCTCCGATCACAAGCCGCTCCTTTCGGACCTGCGGGAGTCGGGATCGATTGAGCAGGATGCCGATGTCGTGATGCTGATGTACCGGGATGAAAAGTACAACCCGACGTCCGACCGCAAAGGCATTACCGATCTGATTGTGGCCAAGCATCGCAATGGTGGGACTGACACCATCAGCCTCCGCTTCTTCGAGCAGACAACGCGTTTCGCCGACTTCGACGCCTATCGCGAGGATCCGCAAGGCTAATCGGCCGCTCATGACACTCGATCGCGCCCTTCCCAAAATCTTCCCGGACTCGCCGACTGTTGCGTTACCGGCCGAACTTCTGCTGCGCATGACGCAACCGGATGTCGGCAAGGGCGCTGTAGCCGTTACGCTCCTGGTCGCCCATCTGATCAGCGAAAGTGAGGGGGCGATCAGTGAGCGCGCCTTCGGCAGCCATCCGCTCGTCGAAGAAGCCGGATTGATCGCCGGTACGCCGACGCCGGAGCCGAACTGGCCCTGGGACGCAATTGACGCGGCAGCGATGATCGGGCTCGTACTCCGCTTCACCGCGCAGGCAAACAGGATTGAGGTTGGCTGGCTGACGTTGAACACCGAACGACATGTTGCGCGGATCAGTAATCTGGCTGCTGGAACCGGCGTCCCACCCGAGTCGTACTGGATCGACGCGACTCCGCCTGTCATTCAGTTCGACCGGCCGACAGTGTTCCGCATGTATGAGCAGAACATTGGCCCGCTTACGCCGCTTATCGCGCAGCAACTAATTCGAGCGACGACCGCTTATCCCATCTCGTGGATTGAAGACGCAATTGGCGAAGCCGTTGCGTACAATCGAAGGAACTGGCGGTACATTGCACGAATTCTCGAGAATCGCGCCGCCGATGGGCAGCAGGATCAACGTTGAGACCATGAAACCGATCGCATCTGAAGTTCCCGATTTCATTCGCAATGGCGATACCGAACCGGAGTTCCAGCCACTGGCACTTGGTGAGGAGTGTCCGATCTGTCATGGCGCCGGTTGGTTGCGCCTGGATGTTCCCGTCGGACATCCCAGTTTCGGCCGGCTGATCAAATGCCAGTGCCAGGTTGAGATTGAGGCCAAACAGACTGCGCGTGCCCTGCGTCAAAACTCACGGCTGGCCGAGAATGACCGCCGCACGTTTGCCGCGTACGAAACAGACACCCCCGAGCAGAAGAATGCCTCCGCTGTTGCCATGGCCTTTGCCCGCAATCCGGATGGTTGGCTGGTGCTCTCCGGACGAGTAGGCACGGGCAAGACGCATCTCGCCGCGGCCATTGCCAATGACGTCCAGACCCGTACCGGCAGGACCATGATTTTCGCCGTGGTTCCGGATTTGCTGGATTACCTGCGGTCCACCTTCGATCCGGCGCAGAGCATCTCGTTCGATCGCCGGTTCGAGGAAGTGCGGGATTGCTACCTCCTGGTGCTGGACGATATCGGCACCGAGAATGCCACGCCTTGGGCGCGCGAGAAACTCTTCCAGATCATCAACCACCGCTACAACGAGCACTTGCCGACAATCTTCACCACGAATCAGCCCGACTCCGCAATCGACGAACGCATCCTGTCACGCATGCTCGATACCACGCTGTCGCGTCGTGTCGTTTTCGCCGGCGATGATTTCCGGCGGCGGGGCGATCTGACCTACCGCCGCGGCGACCGCAGTTCGCGAACAAGGTAGTCGGTCCCTAAGTCCTATTCTCCGTCTCCCCTCCCCGACCCTACACTCGGATAGACCACGCAGCGTCGTTCGCGACGTCGTGAGTCCGTTATCGAAGGGACCCGGTGAGCCAGCAAATCATGCAGAATCCGCAGGCTGCTCCAACAGCCGATCTTGATACCGCCGACCAGAGCAACCTGATCAAGAAGCGACTCGGCGCGTTTGGCGCCCAGGCGACTGCACCGATGCCGGCTGCACAGTCGACTGTCCCGCTTACCGGAGGCCAGGAGACGGTGCCACTTGCCCCGATCCAGACGGCCCCGATCCAGGCCGCGTCTGCCTCGGAACCGACCCCAATCAACGCTGCAGCCACTGTGCAGTTCACACCACCCTCGCCCCCAACCATGCCATTTGCCTCGGCGCCTTCCAGTCCGAGTGAGACGGTCCAGTTCGCGCCACCGCAACCGGCGACCGTCCCTTTTCCACCGCCGGCCCAGGACGCAACCGTGCCCTTTGCCCAGCCAACGACGGCCCAGTTCTCGGTACCGAACGCTGCCGTTCCCGGAGAGACTGGTGGTCTCAATAGCGTCGTCGCCGAGCAGCAGGCGGCCACCGTGCCCTTTGCCTCGCAGACGGCACCGATGCCATCGCAGACAGGAACCCTCACTGCTCCCATCGGGGCCGCACAGGATCCCACCGTGCCCTTCCCCGGTGGAACGCAACCGATGCCGACGGGCGCCCCATCCATGCAGCCGACGGTGCCAATTGGCGCCGATCAACAAACGGCAGCCATGGCGACCGGAGCATTCGCGCAGGCTGTCGGCAACAACCAGACGATGCCGATGGCGAACACGGCCGACTTCGGGACCGCGGGCTTCAACGGTCAGACCAACCAGATGGCGGGCAACGTCACTGGTTCGATCACCGGATCGACCAGTGAGATGTACCAGACTGGTGACTTCGACGGCCCCGGCGATTACACGCTGGCGCTCACCGGAGGCAAACCGACTGCGCAGTTTGAGCTCGAGCGGGAGATAACGATTCTCCGCGAGCGTCAGGCGGCAGCTCCACACGACCCGGATGTGCTGTTCGAGCTGGCCCTGGCGCTCAATGAACTTGGCAATCGCGTCGAAGCCGAATCCTGCTTGCAGCGCCTGATCGGGATCTACGAGCAGGCGGGCGATGAAGCCCAGGCTGCACGCATTCGGGGCATGTTGGGCGAGGCTGGCACGCACCAGATCTCATCCAGCAACGAAGCAACCCAGCGCATGACCGGGCAGACCACCGAGCACTTCAAGCAGCGCACGGGCACGTTGTCGCTCAAGAATGCTGCCGTCCGGGATGGCCGTGTTGCCGTCAAGGAGCGGGTCGAAGAGCGCGAAGTGACCATTTTCCGCGCGCGCGATGTCGCATTCTGGGACGGTCTGGGCGAACCGGCTATGTTGTCGGCAGACGCCAGACCATTCTGGGAGGACAGCGAAGCCAGTCGGGCCAAAGGCAAGTATCGGGCCGCCATCGACTCGCTGGAGATGGCCATTGCCTACGATCCAACCACCGCGGGCCTCTATTTGCGACTTGCGGAGCTGCAGCTCAAACTCGGATACCGGCGCAAGGCGCTGGCCACAATCCAGACGCTGCAGCAGTACGAGACCCTGTTCCGCTCCGGCACTCCTGAGTGGGTATTCAATCGATTGCGCGTGCATGCCGAGCCGTTTGATTTGGGCAAGGTCCAGGCGCTGGTTGACTACCTGATCGCCGACGGCAAGAGCGACCTTGCCGCACCGTACGCCGCGCGTCTCATCGAACAGTTTGTGAAGTCCGATCGCCTCCAGGACGCTTCCGAATACGCAAATCGCATTTGCGCAATGGTTCCGGGCAACACCCAAACCGCCCTGGAAGCGTCAATCCTCGAACTGCGCGGCGGTGATCGTCAGCGAGCCCGGGAGCGATGGGAGTTTGCGCTGCGCAATGGGGCAGATGGCAATGTGGCCAAGGCTGCGGTCGCTGCGATGATCGGCGATATCAGCGAAGCGGAGCACTGGCGCCTGCTATCCGAGGTTCTTCCCGTTTATCGGGAACAGGCCAAGACCGAGATTGCCGATGCGTACCAGCGCACCGCCTCAGTGATCGAACTGAACTCGGTCACCCGTTCCGGCAGCGCGCTCTTCTTCCTCAAGCAGAATGATCCGTCGGTTCGCGGTCCACTTGCCTCCGCGGCAGGGGATCGTTCCGGCTCACCTGTTGGACGTGCAGCAGCGGCGGCAATTCTCGCCCGGATTCTGCAGCAGAACGGCCGCGGCGGTGAGTACCTGGCCGCCATCCGGACAACCTTGACCCTGTTCAATGCGCCGGAGATTCCGCAGAACACCAATTGGCATGGCCTCCTTGGGTTCGAACCATCTGTCGTGGACCTGAGTTTTGAACTCGGCCAGGAATTGATGAAGGCGGGCGACGCGGCCGGCGCTGTTGAGGTTCTGAACCAGGGCTACCAGCTCGACAAGTCCAATGCTGATCTGAACCTGGCCCTGGCCGATGCCCAGGCGAAATCGGGACAGGTCGGCTTTGCGCTGACGACACTCGATGAACTGGCCATGTCCTATCGCAAGGCTGGCAAGCTCGAGGAGATGGCCGCGGTCCTGCGCCAGATGTCCCAACTCGCGCCATCGAATATCAAGGTTAAGAGCCGATTGGTCGATGCCTATCTGCAGCGCGGCTTTGTGGCCGAGGCACGGGCCGAACTCATTCAGCGGGCGGATCTCGAAGAGGTCGCCGGACTGCGCAAGGAAGCCATCGTCAGCCTGCAGCGCGCGGCCGATCTCAGTTGGAACCTTGGCTATCCGCAGGAGGCGTTCAATCTGTACGACCGCATCCTGGCGATCGATCCCGAGGATGTCGGCAATCGCAGCGCGCTCGTCAACCTGTTGCTCCAGGTCGGTCGCCTGAGTGATGCCGCCGAACACCAGCGGGCCGTGGTCGATCTGGCGATCAAGAACGGTCGCAAGCACGAGGCAATTGCCGCCCTCCACCAGGTCATCGGTCTGACTCCTGACGATATGACCGCCTACTATCAGCTGGCTGAAAATCTCGCTTCAATGGCCGAGTATCACCAGGCAGAGAAGGTTTACCGGCGGATTGTTCTCATGAATCCGGATGATGCGGTGGCCGCCGCCAAGGCGACATCCATGGCTGCTCTGCGCGAACAGGCCCAGGGCGGGAAAAGCACAGCCTAACCTGAGCCTGAGTACCCGTCCGTGCGTGGTACCATGGCTCTTGACCAACCGACACTTCCGCGCCCTCACCATCAGTGTGATCTGAACAACGATGTCCGAACTGACATGGCTACTTTCACGACTGGGAGAGCCAAGGTCACTCATTGATATCGCGGTCGTCACCGGCCTGTTCTATTGGCTGCTGTGGGTGGCACAGGGAACGCGAGCAACGCAACTGCTCCGTGGCGCGACGATCTTCCTGATCGCGGCCGTCGTTCTGGCCCGTACGCTTGATCTGAACACGCTTACCTGGATCATGGACCGGATGTGGCCAGCGCTTATCGTGGCGATTCCGGTGCTGTTCCAGCCAGAATTGCGACGAGCACTGGAGCAACTTGGCCACACGGGTTCCTGGCTCCGCACATCGCTTCCGGCCAGCAACGATCAATCTGGTCTGGCCAACTCGATCGACGAGATTGTGCGCAGCGCCGCTCAACTCTCCCGCCTTCGGTATGGCGCGCTGATGGTGCTGGAGCGCGAGACGGGCCTGCAGGATTATGCCGATCGCGGTGTCGCCCTCGATGCCATCGTCTCCCGCCAACTGCTGGTGACGATCTTCTTCCCCAACTCGCCGCTGCACGATGCCGCTGTTCTGATCCGGGATACCCGGATTGTGGCTGGTAGCGTCGTCCTGCCCCTCACAGACAACATCTCGGCCATGAGCAACCTCGGCACCCGGCATCGCGCGGCCATCGGCGTCACCGAGGATTCCGATGCGTTGGCAGTGGTGGTGTCGGAGGAGACCGGACAGATCTCGGTTGCGCACCACGGCCGACTGATCCGCAATCTGGATCAGGATCGCCTCCGCCGCGTTTTGCGCACATTGACTCGCATCGACCGAACCGAGCCGGCCGAGCAGGTTGAGACATGGCGGACGCGACTGTTCTCGCACATTCCATTTCTCGCCCCGAAACAATCAAATGACACCCGATCCTCGTCCTCGACCAAGGCATCGTCGGGATAGCCATGGAGGAACGCGAGCAAAAACGATCACCAATCAATTCAGACTGGGCCGGCCGCCTTCTACTCTCCCTCGGCCTGGCCACTCTGCTGTGGGGATTTGTCACGGTGTCGCGCGATCCCGAGCAGTCCCGCACATTCGCCAATATCCCGGTCGCGACGGATTCGATTGCCGATAATCTGACACTGATCACCGAGATCTCCTCCGTCAATGTCACGGTCTCGGGGCCGAAGTCGACAATCGAGAATCTGGTCTCCACCGATATCTCGGCATCGCTCGATTTGGCCAGTGTCGATCAGCCGGGCACCTACTCCATTCGTGTCCTGACTCCAAAGCCGGAAGATGTGTGGGAGGTCTCCAGCAGCCCGAAGACGATGAATGTCGTGATTGAACCGTTGATCACGCAGGGCTTCCCGATTAGGGCCAACTATCAGAGCACCGATACCACCCAGCAGCAGGTCGAGTCGTTCGAGCCATCAGTTTCCGAAGTTACCGTCACCGGTCCGCAAAGTCTGATCGATCGGATTGCCGCGGTCGTGGTTCCGGTCGATCTCGAAGGTCGTTCGGGGACATTCACCGGTACGTTCACGCCGATTGCCCAGGATGCCAATGGGGAGACGATCGCGGGCGTAACCATCAATCCGGGGGCGATTACCGCCACCGTCACCGTGTCATCCCGCGGCAAGCAAATCGCCGTACTCATCCAGCTTTCCGGATCGCCGGAGACTGGCTACGAGATTGGCGAGCGGCGGGTGCTGCCAGACACGATTCTGGTTGACGGTCCTGCCGATGTGCTGGCGTCGTTGATCACCGTCAACACCGAGCCAATCGACGTCTCCGGCGCCACAGCGGATATCAGCAAGGTCGTGAAACTGAATGGTCTGCCGGAGGGGGTAACGGTCCTTGATCCGGTGAACGGGCAAGTGCAGGTTATCGTCCAGATTCGCCAGCGCGGTGTGCAACAGCCGTTGCCCAGTCAGCCGGTAGTGGTTGTCAACCTAGCGAGCGGTTTGCAGGCGACGACATCGCCATCAAGCATCAAGCTGACAATCATTGGCAACGAGGCGGAAATCGAAGCACTCTCGCCGGAAAGCCTGCAGGTGCAGATCGACGCTGAAGGACTCGGACCAGGCACCTACGAGCTGGAACCGACCGTCATCCTGCCGCCAAACATGGAATGGACGGCTATCGAGCCGGAAACCATCACGCTCGTCATTACGGCCGGGGACGCCAGCCCGGAGGCGAGTCCGGAAACCACTCCCGAATCCTGATCCAGACCCGGCAACAAAAAAAGGCGAGGCCACTACTGGCCCCGCCTTCTCATTGCTTGTCTTGCGCCTATCGCGGAACGGGATCGGCCTCGCCCTTGGTCCCGACGTCCATCTGATGGGTCAGGAGGATGGCCTCGGCCACTTCCTTCATCGACTTGCGGGAATCCATGGATGCCTTGCGAATGCGATGGAATGCCTCGGACTCTTTCAGCCCGTACGACTCCATCAGCACACCCTTGGCCCGCTCGACAACCTTGCGCGACTCCAATGCCTCGCTGAGGTTGCCGATTTCCTTCTCCAGCGAGCGGAACTCTTCGAACCGGGCATAGGAGAGCTCGAGGACCGGCATCAGCTCTGCCTCGCGGAATGGCTTGACGACATAGCCGACAACACCGGCTTCGCGCGCCTGCTCGACCAACTGCGCGTCCGAGAACGCGGTCAGCAGAACCACCGGAGCGATCCGCTCCGAGGTCAGCGTCGCGGCGGCCTGGATCCCATCGACTTCCGGCATGCGGATGTCCATGATGACCAGATCGGGCTTGAGTTTGCGTGCGAGTTCAATGGCCTGACGCCCATCGCCCGCTTCCGCGACCACTTCGTATCCGAGGTGCGTCAGCATCCCACGGAGGTCGAGGCGGATCAGGGATTCATCGTCGGCGATGAGTATGCGGTCAGGAGCACGTGACGACGGAGTGTTCTGCATCACAGGTGCCTTCTGCTAGAGGGGGTTTCCAAAGACTGGGTCGGGGCGAGAGGATTTGAACCTCCGACCACCGGTACCCCATACCGGTGCGCTACCGGGCTGCGCTACGCCCCGATTGACTGGATTATACCAGCCCGCCCGATCCAAACCGATCGGGAAACGACAAGGGCGCGGGCCCGGCCATGACAGCCGATCACCACGCCCTCGCCAGAGAGATGCTTACTTGACCTCGACCTTGGCGCCAGCCTCTTCGAGCTTGGCCTTGGCAGCTGCCGCATCCTCCTTGGAGACGGCTTCCTTGATGGCCTTCGGAGCGGCCTCGACGAGATCCTTGGCCTCCTTGAGACCGAGGCTCGTGAGCTCGCGCACGGCCTTGATGACCTGGATCTTGTTCGCGCCGGCATCGGTCAGCACGACATCGAACTCGGTCTTCTCTTCCTCAGCAGCAGCGGCTCCAGCACCACCGGCCGGGCCGGCAGCAGCCATGGCAACCGGCGCAGCGGCCGAAACGCCCCAGCGCTCCTCGAGTTCCTTCACCAGACTGTTAATTTCGAGAACAGTCATGCTCTCGATCGACTCGATCAACTTGGCAGTATCAGCCATTGTTCCTCCAAGACGACACCCATGGCCGTCCGCATATCTGTCAATACATCGGCACGACGGCTCCTAAGCCGCTGCGCCACCTTTCTGCTCCGCATATGCATTGAGCACGCGGACAAAGCCCTGATTCGGCTGGTTGATGACCGAGACAAAGCGCTGTGCCGGCGAATTGAGCAGCCCAAGCAACTTGGACAGCAACTCTTCCCGACTTGGCATGGTAGCCAGATCCTCGACCGATTTGGCCGAGATGATCGCCTTATCCAGCACTCCTCCCTTGACGGTAAGAATGCGGGACGTGCGGGCGAAATCCGAGATCGCCTTGGACGGCGCCACGATATCGTCGTACGCCAGAACCAGCGCGAGCGGACCATCCAGCATGGGGGTGAGTCCGTCGATACCGGCCTTTTCCGCAGCGATCCGGGTCAGCGTGTTCTTGGCGATGCGGAACTCGGCATTGTGCGGTCGCAATGACGCGCGCAGATTCTGCAGAGCCGTCACCGAAAGACCACGGTAATCCGTCAGGATCGCCAGGTTGGCGCGGGACAGTTGTTCGGCCAGTTCGTCAATAACGACGGCCTTCTCATCTGTTGGCATGTGTGTTTCCTCCTTTCCGAAATGCCTTCAAAGAACGAATAGCACTATGGTCAAAACGAAAACCGCTCCGGATTGAGTCCCAGAGCGGTTGGATCATGAAAGATCGTTCGTCCGGGCCTGGGTCGGAAATTAAGGCGAACCTTGGTGCGCCACCGACTGTCTTAAGCCGAGTCAGTTTTCGGAAACCACCAATTGGGTGGAGCGGCGCACGTTATGCGCCAACAGCCTCCGCCGCGGACGAGGCTGCTGCCACATCCAGCGCAACGCCAGGACCCATCGCGGTCGAGACGGAGAGCGACTTGAGATAGACGCCCTTGACACCCGACGGCTTGGCCCGGTTCAGCGAATCAACGAAGGCGAGCAGATTGTCCTGCAACTGCTCGACGGTGAAGCTCTTCTTACCGATGACCGAGTGGACATTGGCGGTACGGTCGTTGCGGAATTCCACACGACCACCCTTAAGCTCCCGGATGACAGCCGGAAGTTCGTCCGCGGTGCGAACCACGGTGCCCGACTTGGGGTTCGGCATGAGACCGCGGCGACCGAGGATCTTGCCGAGACCACCGACCTTGCCCATCTGATCGGCCATGGCGATTGCGGCATCGAACTCGAGCCAGCCACCATTGATCTTCTGGACCAGGTCATCGCTCCCTGCGTAGTCGGCACCGGCATCGAGGGCGATGCGCTCGCCTTCGCCGGCAGCGAACACGAGGACACGAACAACCTTGCCCGTACCATGCGGCAGGGTAACCGTGGTGCGGATCGCCTGATCGGCCTGGCGGGGGTCAACACCCGTGCGGGCGTGAACCTCAACGGTTTCGTCAAAATTGGCGAAGGCGACGTCCTTGATCAGTGTCAGGGCATCTGTCACCTGATACTGCTTCTCAAGATCGACCTTCTCAAGCGCTGCGGTGAACTTTTTGCCGTGTCTGGCCATTACGAAAAACTCCTGGTGGTTCGAACGGCAGTCGGACTGCCTCCCACCGACTAATACGGGATCGTCTAGCCGACGACCTCAATACCCATGCTGCGGGCCGTGCCCTCAATCTGCTTGATGGCGCCAGCCAGATCGACCGCGTTGAGATCCTTCATCTTGATCTCGGCGATCTCCTTGACCTGATCGGCGGTCACCTTGCCGGCCGTGACCTTCTTGTTGGTGGCCGATCCCTTGTCGATCCCGGCGGCGCGGCGGAGCAGGTCCGGTGCGGGCGGGGTCTTCAGGACGAAGGTGAACGATCGATCTTCGAAAACGGTGATGGCAACCGGGATGATCTGGCCGGCCTGGGCAGCGGTGCGCTCGTTATATGCCTTGCAGAACTCCATGAGGGCAATACCGTGCGGACCGAGGGCGGTACCGACCGGCGGTGCCGGGGTCGCCTTGCCAGCCGGCAACTGAATCTTCACTACTGCACGAACACGCTTAGCCAACGAACTGCCTCCTGGAACCTTGTGATTGCAAGGAACTACTCAAAAATCTATGTCTCACGCTCGGCTTGCAGGAAGTCGAGTTCGACTGGCGTCTCGCGCCCAAAGAACGAAACAAGCACGCGGATCTTGCCCTTCTCGTGATTGATCTCATCAATCTCACCCCGGAAGTCGGCAAACGGTCCGTCGTTGATCCGAACAGTGTCACCAAGCTGGAAGGTAACCTTGACCTTCGGCGCCTCGGCAACCATGCCCTTCTTGATTGACTGCACGCGCGACTGATCGAGCACGGTCGGCTTGTTGTCGACGTTGATGAAGCCGGTCACGCCCGGAGTGTTCCGCAGTGCGTACCAGGTCTCATCATCAAGCGCCATCCGAACGAAGACATAGCCCGGGAAGAGTTTGCGCAGCACCGTTTGGCGCTGGCCGTTTTTGATCTCGATCTCTTCCTGCGTCGGCACCACGATCTCGTAGACGCGATCACCAAGATCGAGCGACTCGACCCGCGTCTCGATCGTCTTCTTGACCTTGTTCTCGTACCCCGAGTAGGTGTGGAGGACGAACCACTTGCCTTCCTCCTCGGAATCGTTTTCGCCCTGCTCGGCGACGCGCTTGGCGGCGAGGCGCTCCTTCAGGCTGAGTCGCTTGCCCGGGACGGCAGGTGCAGCCTCGGCGGTCATTTCCTCGGCGAGCTCGGCGGCCTCTTCGGTCACTTCAAGCTCTTCCTCGGCGACTATCTCTTCAGTTTCTTCAAGCAATTCGGTCCGCTCTGCTTCGTCAAGCACGTCGATTTCGTCGACTTCGATCGGATCCTGCTCTGTTGTGGTTTCAGTCGTCATTCGTTTCGTTCGCCGTTTCTAGAAGAGTCCCAGCAGCTTGACCAGTAACCAGTCAACAGCACCGAGCAGGAGACCCATGAAAAGCGAGATACCAATCACCACGATGGTCAGGTTGCGCGTTGTCTCCGCATCTGGCCACGTGATCTTCTTCATTTCGGAGAGGGTGTCCTGCCAGGTGGTCTTCAACCGCTGGATCAGGAGCGCAAATCCACTGGGCTCTTTCTGCTCAGATGGCTTGGGTTTGGCCGGTTTCGAACGACCAGCGGCATTGGACGGAGCGGCAGTCTCGACGGCTGTTCCTCCGGCGCTGCTCCTCTTCTGGGCGCTCATTACGACAAACCTTCCTCAGTTCGATGCCCCAGATAACCTGGAACCACCAGAACACCAATCACTAGCAATGGACGCAACAAGACAGGGTCTCTCTCCCCTCTCGGGAAGTCAACCCTGTCAACCGGGTTACGTCTGGCAGGGCCGGCAGGAATCGAACCCGCAACCTCCGGTTTTGGAGACCGATGCTCTACCAATTGAGCTACGACCCTATGTACCGCCCTGCATTGTACACGATCCGGCCCGGGCGACCGTCTCCGATCGACCCGGGCCAGGACCAGATACGTTGCTTACTCGATGATCCGTGTGACGACGCCGGCGCCGACCGTGCGACCACCTTCCCGGATCGCAAACCGCAATCCGTCCTCGATCGCCACCGGGGTGATCAACTCAACCCCCATCTCCACATTGTCCCCAGGCATGACCATCTCCACCCCATCCGGCAGGGAGATCGATCCGGTCACGTCTGTCGTCCGAATGTAGAACTGCGGCCGATAGCCATTGAAGAACGGGGTGTGCCGTCCGCCTTCTTCCTTGCTCAGCACGTACACCTCGGCCTTGACCTTGGTGTGCGGATTGATCGAACCCGGCTTGCACAGCACCTGGCCGCGCTCCACGTCCTCACGCTCCACACCACGCAGCAGGCAGCCAACATT
>JAPXRQ010000071.1:11457-13318 GCA_033813515.1 Thermomicrobiales bacterium | reverse complement strand
CCATCTGAATGTCAAACGGACCTGAGTACGGCACAACCCATGTGTAGGTCGTGATGGACGATTGCGAGATGGACAACGCGTAGATGTCCAGGTTGAACGCCGATCCGCCAGCAGTGAACAGGACGGACTCGCCCTGATCGAAGTAGGCGCTGCCCCAATACCAACCAGGATAACTCTGATCGAATTCGCCATCGATCACGACCTGGCACGCCTCAGAAACGGCAACCGCAGGCGGTGTCGCGGTTGGCGGCAGGGCCGTTGCTGATGCAGTTGCGGTTGGCGGGACCGGAGTTGCCGTAGCCGTCGCCGGGACCGCGGTATTGGTGGCGGTACTGGTCGGGGCCGCGTTTGGCGTGCTGGTCGCGGAGACACTGCCATCGAGGGAGCAGGAGACATCCCAGGTGACCGTGCTCTGATCGACGGTCTGGGCGGAGGTGGTGGTCCAGGTGAAGCCACCGGATGCGGCGTAGGTCCAAACCGTCTGGTTGTAGTAGTAAATCGGGTTGCTGTAGTCGTTCAGATTGAGCGTCAGGTTGAACGGCTTGCCGGAGGTATTGGTGATTCGGAGGACGGCCGGGCTGGCGATCTGATCACTGACGCTGGAATAGAACTGGGTGACATCGGCCTGTGGCGAGTTGAAGTAGCTGCCACAGGAGTACGGGTTGATGGTGGCCGTGGCAACTGCCGTGTTCGTGGCTGTTGCTGTCGGCGGAACGGTCGTCGCAGTTTCGGTTGGCGCGGCAATGGTATTGGTCTCGGTCGGCGCGGCAACAGTATTGGTCGAGGTCGGAACAACCGAGTTTGTCGCGGTCGGCGGAGCGACTGTGCTGGTCGCTGTCTTTGTCGGGGTCGCGGTCTTGGTCGCCGTTTTGGTTGGGGTCGGAGTCGGCGCCCCGGTGTACGTGATGAAGAACTGAATCGGCTTCACCACCTTTTCAGCCGGAACAACATCGGCACCCTTGTCCAGTGCCTCGACGGTGATGGAGAACGTGTACCCCTTGGAAGATGGGCCAATCGTGTAGGGCAGAACAATGGTGGTCTCACCCTCTGGCACCTTGATCGTGTCCGGAACGATGACCGACGACGGACGCGACGACTTCAGGTTGAGCGTCATCCCGCCAACGCCAGCCTTCGCAGCAATCCGGACATTGACCGAGTTCTCGCCGGGTCCGACCGATTTGCTGCCGTAGACATCGGCCACATACGGCGCGCGGATCAGGGTCTCACCCGTTTGGGTCACCCCATTTAGCTTGCCGGTAATCGTCACAACCACCGAGGTCTGCGTGCCCTTGGTCACGATCCCGTTGGCGTACGCCGTCGTCTGCCCGGCTGGAACCTTGATTGATGCGGGCACCGGCACGATCGACGGGCGATTGGACTTCAGCGTGACCGTCGTTCCACCGGACGGTGCCTTTTCTGTCAGGACAACCTTGACCTGAATTGTGCCTCCCCCGATGACAGTACCCGATGCCGAAACGGATTTAAGTGAGGGAGCTGCGGATGCCTGTTGTGTAGGAACGAACCAGGAAAATGCACTTACAAAGAGCGCAATCGCGGCAAGGACGGAGAGAAGACGGACGCGCACGCAGACTCCTTTTCGGCCAACCAACCGTCGGCCGAGACGACCACAGATACGACGAGCTTGTTGTAGATTGCGGGAATAGTAATACGGAGCCACCCCTTTCGTCCCAGGAATGGGCCACCTGTACGGACGCTCTGCAGCCTAAGCTAAGAATAAAAGTGCGCGACAGGTTCGTGGCCCGCGCGCAACGCCGATACACCCTTTTCGTGGCCAAATAGAAGATCGTTACGATTTCATCATATGTCGGTTCTAGATGATGGACCAGGTGCTTGCCCGATC
>JAPXRQ010000071.1:0-11447 GCA_033813515.1 Thermomicrobiales bacterium | reverse complement strand
GTCGTGCAGTTCGAGGACCTCGGGTGCGGTTAGCGACGGCGTATGGGCATGCTCGGACACCAATTCGCACAGCCGGCACCATTGAACAGAGCGAGCGTCTGAACTCACCTCATCGACTTGTCCGAAATGCCAGAGTACGCATTGGTTGGATCGCAATGTCCGGGGCAAGTCCGGGATGCTTACCCAGTCCATGTGATGATCACGAACGCACTCGAATGAACAGGATCACGGCCGAGTCGCCGACAACCAGGGGACGGCTATTGGCTGGGAGTTCCTGCGCACTCAGGTACGGAGCGTCACCTCATTCCCGCCGTGAATCAACGAGCAATCTCGAGACGTGACAGCCTGGTTGGCCGTCACCAGGCCGTCAGGGTGCCTGCTTCGCCCATGCCGCCAGCGACCCGACCAGCAGCTCCTTGCCGCTCGCCAGCGAAACCTTGCCCTCGTCGCCATCGACATTGATCGAGACCAGCGCAAACGCCGCGACTTTTCCGGTCTCCAGCGCATGCCGCAGCACCGCCAGTGTCGCTGCGACATCGGGTCCGTTCGGTTCCACCGTGGGGTGATTCGGCTGCAGCGAGATGTCGAGAATATCGGCATCGATGTGGATGTAGATCGCATCAACCGAGGCGGCCAGTCGATCGATCGCCTCATTGACCGGCGTCGGATCGAATCCCTCCCCGAATCGCGCAACTGTTACATCGGTCGCCCGAATCAGCTGCTCCTCGCGGTCATCCAGATTGCGGACATCGACCATCACGATCCGGTTGGTTGGCAGCGACGAGGTCATTCCTGCCCCTTCCCGCCAGTCCGGCCACGCCAAACCCGCAGCCACCGCGACTGGCATACCGCCCAGCATCTGCGAGTAGCTGGTTCGTGGCGTGTTGAAATCGCCGTGCGCATCCAGCCAGAGCAACCCGATCCGCTGCGATTCAAGCGAGCGCTGCAGGCCCGAGAGCACCCCAATCGTGTGGCTACAGTTTCCTCCCAGGAAGACAGGTCTGCGTCCATCACCAATAGCCGCCATTACCAGATCGCCCAGGTTGTGGTTGATCGCAGCCAGCGTTCCGATAGGGTCGCCGTGCTCGTCCGCGGAGGCAGTGATGGGATCAATCCGATCGACGGTCACATTCACCGCGGCCAGTTCGTCGACGAGCCCGGCATCGAGGAACGCCCCCGCAGCTCCGGACATTCCGGCGAACTGGCTCTCGGTTCGGGTTGTTGGTGTCCCGGCCACACTGTTGGTTGTAATCAGGCGAATATCCACGCGGCGCAACTCCTTTGTCCCCGGCAGGATACCGGCGCGACGATCAGCACGCACGCGTATGGAATCCGACGAAGCAATGTCAGTTGTCCTTGCTCACCTCATGGTCGGCCAGCCAGGCTCTGGCAACCTTTGGTGCCACGCGCAACAGCCAGGCATCGGTGATCAGATCGCGCAGATCCTCAACCTCAATCGCATCCAGCCGCAGCAACACCGCCGGGTAGCCGTCGAAGTGGGGGATAGTGAAATACACGGCCAGATCCGATGCGATCAGCGCCTGCTTGACCTCCTCGCCCTCAACCCGAACCGCAACGGTGATCCCGTCCGGCCATTCACGCCCAAGTTCAGCCAGCTGCTCAAGATCCCGCTTGCCTGGCCCCCGCTCCCAGATCACCCCACCCTTCTTTGTTCGCCACTGCAGCCCACCGCGATGCCCCTCGACGGTTTCCTCCGTCTCTGGCAGTGCCAACACAATGCTGCGGATGTCTTCAATCGTCGCCATGGACCCATCATATCGATTCGCTGACTGCTCAGTGTTGCATTCACAGCAAACACCCAACAAACACCGAGGTTGCGCCAATTACCCGAACGGAGAGTTGCACGTAGAGCGTTGGTCGCCCAGGCAACGATGCCAAACCTCACGGGACCGATGCTGGAACGGGTCGATCAACCGGTCATGTGCGGACCGATCGCCCAATGGATTCGCACCAGCGAAAGGTCTCCGTCATGTTTACTGATCAGTCCAACCAACTCCCCAGCTCCTCGACACTCAATCGTCGGCAACTCATTGGCAGTGGCGCGGTCCTTGGTGCAGGCGCCGTGGTTCTGGGTGGGTCCAGACTGCGTCTCGTTGCCGCGCAGGACAGCACACCGGTCGCCGGCAGCAATGTCGATATCGTCACCGCCGCCAACGATTTCCTCGCCACCCTGTCCGACGACGAGAAGTCCGCCGTCCTCTTCGACTGGACCGATTCCGCCCAGCGCCAACGGTGGTCGAACTTCCCCGAGGGCCTCTTCGATCGGGCCGGATTGATGTGGGGCAACATCAGTGAGGATGTCCAGAACGCCTGGCTGAACCTGATGCAGGTCACCATGAGCGAGGATGGGTACGACCGGGTCCGCGCCGAATGGGCCGCTGATGATCAGCTGTCAGGCGGTGGTGGGGGAGGCCAGGGCGGCGGTCCTGGTGGCATGAACTACGGCATGCAGTATTACTGGATCGCCATCATCGGCACCCCATCCGAATCGGACCCCTGGCAGTGGCAGTGGGGCGGACATCATGTCACCGTCAACGCCACCCTCATGGGCGACAACCTCTCCCTCAATCCGAGCTTCATCGGCGTTCAGCCCGCCACCTACACCGATGCCGATGGCAACGAGGTCCGCCCGCTTGGTGATATCGAGGACGCTGCGTTCGCGCTCGTCAATAGCCTCGATGACGATCAGAAGGCCACCGCCATCCTCGGCGACACCTACGTCGATCTCGTGCTCGGACCAGGACAGGATGGCAAGGTCCTCCAGGCGGAAGGATTGGCCGGATCGGCAATGACCGATGATCAGCGCGCCGCCGCCCTGCAGATAATTGGCTACTACACCGGCCTGGCTAACGACGCGGCCGCGGCTGCCTACCAGGCTATCGTCGAGGAAACCTTCGATGACACCTATCTCGCCTGGTACGGGTCAATTACCCAGGGTGAAGCCGCCTACTTCCGCCTCGCCGGACCCCGCATCGTGATCGAGTACTCGCCGCAAAGCATGGGTGGCAACGCCATGGATCACATTCACGGCATCTTCCGGGACCCCGAGAACGACTACGGCGCGAGTTTCACCGGCGAAGCCCTGTCGTCCTGAAACCACCACCTCGGGGGAGGGCTTTCACCATGCGACGCCTCACATTCATCACCCTGCTGGTTCTGACCCTGACCGCGCTGACCACCATTCGGTCAGCGCTGGCCCACCCACTCGATGTCTACCTGCAATCCAGTTACATCACCATCGGCACGGACCAGGTTGAAGTCGAAATCGATCTTTCCCCCGGCGTGCTGGTCGTCCCCAACATCATTGCGGACATCGACACGAACGGCGACGAGACGATCTCCGATGCTGAGGCCACGGCCTACGCGAATCTCGTCGTCAGCCAGATCGATCTCCAGGTCGACGGACAGTCGCTACTCCTGACCGTGACCGCGGTCGACATGCCGGACTACCTCAACATCCAGGCTGGATTCGGACTGATCAAGGTCACAGCGGTCGCCAATGTCTCCGCAACCGGTACGCACAGCCTGACCTTCACCAACAACTACGCGCCTACCGGATCAGCCTGGCAAGTGAACACGTTCGTTGAAAACGGCGCCACGGTTAATCTCGGGACCCAGAACCGGGACGATCTCCAGCAGTCGATGACACTCGCCTATGGCACCGACGCCACGGCCGGCAGCGCATCGACAGATTCGGCGGTCACGGTCTCCTCTAGCGATGCAACGTCATCAACTGCACGGACTGGTCGCCTGCTTGGCTACCTGGGTGATGCCGATCTCTCGACGGTCGGCCTCATGGTTGCGCTTGGGCTGGCCATGGTGGTCGGTGCGCTCCACGCGCTCACACCGGGTCACGGCAAGACGCTTGTCGCCGCCTACTTGGTCGGCAGCCGCGGCACAGTCCGGCATGCGGCTTACCTCGGCGCAATCGTCACCTTCACTCACACCGCCTCGGTGATCGTGATCGGTCTGATCGCCCTCTTCGCCAGCCACTGGATCATGCCCGATGTCCTCGTTCCAGCCCTGCAGGTGGTCTCAGGCGCACTTGTTGTCTGGGTCGGCGGTCGCTTGCTGATCCAGCGCTGGCGCCTTTTCCGCCTCCGCAATGATCCGGACGCGAAACATGCCTATCAGCACGCCCAGGGCATGGGGCACAGCCATGACCATGTTCACGAACACGAACACGAACACGAACACGAACACGAACGCGAACACGAACACGGTCTGACCCACACCCACGGCGGGAGCACCCACACCCACCTTCCCCCGACTGAAGCGCTGACCCCGCGTGGACTTCTGGCCCTTGGCATCTCCGGTGGCATTGTTCCCTGTCCGGAAGCGCTGGGCATCATGATCCTCGCCGTCGGTCTGAACAAGATCGCACTTGGACTTGGGATGATCGTGGCCTTCAGCATCGGCCTCGCTGGCATCCTGATCGCGCTCGGCATCGTGCTCGTGCGCTCGCGTTCCATGCTTGATCGCTTCACGCCGGCCGGTATGCGCATGAGCGTCAGCCTGCCGCTGGTCAGTTCACTGCTCGTAACGGTCCTGGGCCTCGGCATGCTTTACGGCGGCCTACACCACGTCCTCGCCTGACCTCACCCGGACTGCTCGATCGCGTCGATGAGATAGATATCGACATGATCGAGCAGTCCGTGCAACTGCTCCGTCCGACCTTCCTTGCGCAGAAATCGTCCCTTGGTTGAAGGACGTTGAGCCAGAACAAGCACATTCGCATTCGCCTCCCGCACCTGATTCGCGATAACCGCCGCATCGCACGTCCCGCCCACCCGTTCCACCGTCGCCCCAAGATCAACGGCGAGATGTTCGGTGCGGCGGATTTCGTACTCGTCGTAGCCCTCGGTCGGGAGCGCCACCACCAGCTCGCCGTGCAACCCACTGGCCAACCGAAACGCCTTGCGCATCGTCACCCCGGCCAACGCATCGGGCACCAACCAGACCAGGATCCGGTCCGCTGCCGGCCAGACCGCCTCGATTTCGTGCTCCCGCATGTACTCCTCGAGCATATCGTCGACCCCGGCTGCCGTATGCCGCAGCGCCAGTTCCCGCAGCGCATTCAGATTGCCCGGCCGGAAGAAATGCTGGATCGCGCGCAACGCCTGATCGGGCGGATAAATGTGGCCCGCTTCCATCCGCTCCAGTAGCGAATCGACCGGCAGATCGATCAACTGGACCTCATCCGCCTCCTGCACAAATCGATCGGGCACCGTTTCGCGCACCTGAATGCCGGTGATGCTCTCGACGACATCGTGCAGGCTCTCGATGTGCTGGATGTTGACGGTCGTGATGACATCGATCCCGGAATCCAGCAGCACCTCGACATCCTCGTACCGTCGCTCGCGCGGAGCCCCGGCCGGATTGGTGTGCGCCAGTTCATCGATCAGCACCACGTCTGGTTTGCGCGCCAGTACAGCCCGGACATCCAAATCCTCCTGGACAACCGATCCGCGCTCGTACCTGGCTCTGGGCACGACCTCCAGATCGCCGATTTGGGCCACGGTCTCGGGACGGTTGTGGGTCTCGACCAGCCCGATCACCACATCCCGTCCAGAGGCCTTGAGACGATGGCCCTCGCGCAGCATCGCGTACGTCTTGCCAACACCAGGAGCGGCGCCAAGCAGAATACGAAGATGACCGCGCGAGGAAGAAAGATTCATGGATTCAGTGGCGCCGCTTCATCAAGCGAGATGTTCAGCTTCAGGACATTGACCCGTGGCTCCCCAAAGATACCCAGCCAGCGCCCGGTCGTCGCTTTCTTGACCAGATCGCGGACGGCCTCTTCAGTCATGCCCCGCTCCCTGGCTACCCGTGCAACCTGCAACTCGGCGGAGGCCGGCGAGATATCCGGATCCAGTCCGCTGCCCGATGTCGTCACCAGATCGACCGGAATTTCGGCATCCGCCGCCAGACCGTTCTCGTCACGGATGATCTGCACATCGCTCGCCACTCGCTCGGTCAGCACCGCATTGGTTGGCCCAAGATTGGAGCCCGACGAGAGATTGGCATCGTATCCATCGCCCGCCGCCGAAGGCCGACTGCGGAAGTACCCGGTCAGGGTGTATCCGGTTTCCGGATCGGTAAACGACTGCCCGATCAGGCTCGAACCAACAACCTGGCCATCCTTCTCGATCATTGAGCCATTCGCCCGGTCCGGGAAAATCGTCTGGGCAATCCCGGTCATGACCAGCGGATAGGCAAGACCAGTCACCGCGAACATGACAATCGTAATCAACACTGCTACCCGCATTTGCCGGAGCATGAAACGCCTTCCTTATCCCAGACCAACCGAGGTCAACAACACGTCGATGAACTTGATGCCAATGAACGGCGCAATGATTCCGCCGAGGCCATAGATCAGCAGATTGCGCCGCAGGAGAGCCGCAGCGCCCATCGGCCGATACTGCACACCCCGCAATGCCAGCGGAATCAGCGCCACGATGATGAGCGCGTTGAAGATGACGGCCGAGAGAATCGCGCTCTCCGGACTGTGCAGCCGCATGACGTTCAGCGCGTCCAGGCGTCCCTCACCACCGGCCGGATAGGCGGCAACGAAGATCGCCGGAATGATCGCGAAGTACTTGGCCACATCATTGGCAATGCTGAAGGTGGTCAGGGCGCCTCGGGTCATAAGCAATTGCTTGCCGATACCCACAATCTCGATCAGCTTGGTCGGATCCGAATCCAGATCGACCATATTGCCGGCTTCCTTGGCCGCGCTGGTGCCGGTGTTCATCGCCACTCCGACATCGGCCTGGGCCAGCGCCGGAGCATCATTCACACCATCACCGGTCATTGCCACCAGTCGCCCGGCTGCCTGATGCTCCCGGATCAGCCGCATTTTGTCTTCCGGCTTGGCCTGGGCAACGAAGTCATCGACTCCGGCCTCGGCGGCAATGGTTTTGGCAGTCAGCGGATTGTCGCCAGTGATCATCACCGTCTTGATGCCCATCGCCCGCAGTTCCTCGAACCGCTCGCGCATGCCCGGCTTGACCGTGTCCTTCAGATAGATCACGCCCATCGGCCGATCGCCATCAACGACTGCCAGCGGCGTGCCACCTTCGCGCGCAATCCGGTCGGCAATCTCGGCCAGTTGCGCTGGCAGTGAGCCAACACGCCGCTCGACCGCATCGACCGCACCCTTCATCGTCTCGTGCTCGCCAATGCGAATACCACTCATCCGGGTTTCGGCGCTGAACGGGATGAATTCGCCGTCGCGCTGGGTCGCTGGATCGATCGTCGCACCGCGTGATCTGGCCAACAGCACGATCGACTTGCCCTCGGGAGTGTCATCGGCAACCGACGAGCGCAGGGCCGCATCGGTCATCTCGGCGGCGGTCACGCCATCGAGCGGGTAGAACTCGGCCGCCATGCGCGCGCCGTACGTGATCGTGCCTGTCTTGTCGAGCAGCAGGACATCGACATCGCCCGCCGCCTCAACTGCCCGTCCGCTCATCGCCAGCACATTGCGCTGGACCAGGCGATCCATCCCGGCAATTCCGATTGCCGAGAGCAGCGCCCCGATCGTGGTCGGAATCAACGTCACCAGCAACGCAATCAGCACAGTCGTCGAAACCGGGCTGTCGGCATACCGCGCAAACGGTTCCAGCGAGACGACCACAATCAGGAAGATGATGGTCAGTCCGGCCAGCAGGATGTTCAGTGCAATCTCATTCGGTGTCCGCTGCCGTTCCGCGCCTTCAACCAGGGCAATCATCTTGTCCAGGAAGGTCTTGCCCGGCTCGGTCGTGATCCTGACCACCAGGGAGTCTGAGACGACCTGCGTGCCGCCGGTCACCGAGGACGCAATATCCGTGCCCGGCTCCTTGAGCACCGGGGCCGACTCACCGGTAATGGCCGCCTCGGAGACATACGCGACCCCTTCGATGACATCGCCATCGCCGGGAATGGTGTCCCCGGCCTCGCACAGCACGAGGTCGCCAATTATCAGGGCCGACGATGCGCGCTCCTCGATCTGGGTTCGGTCCCCATTGCGCAACACCTTTGCCATCGTTTCGGCCCGGGTCTTGCGCAGACTGTCCGCCTGAGCCTTGCCCCGACCTTCCGCCATCGCTTCGGCCAGGTTCGCGAAACCAACCGTGAACCAAAGCCAGGCCGCGATCCAGGCGACGAACCACACCGGATCATCACCATCGCCGAAGATGTCGTTCATGAGCACGATCGTCGTGATCACCGCGCCGATTTCGACCATGAGCATCACCGGATTGCGCCACATGCTGCACGGATCCAGTTTGCGCACCGATTCGAACAGCGCTGGCTTCAGAATCTCGGGATCGAAGAAACCGCGCCGCTTGTTCATCCGCTTTTCTGTGGCGTGCGGAAGAGACGCCGGATTGGCAGTTGCCATGACTGAAATCGACTTTCTACGGTTGGAACGTGACGCCGTGCGACATCTGCATGTGCTCAATCACGCTGCCGAGACTGAACACCGGGAAGTACGTCAGCGCACCCACAATCAGGATCACGCCGACCAGGACACCGACCCACAGCGGACCGGTCGTCGGAAAGTTGCCGGCCGATTCCGGCGAGCGCTTCTTCATCACCAGCGATCCGGCCAGCGCCAGAATCGGGATGATCATGAAGAACCGGCCCAGCAGCATCGCGATGCCAAGTCCGATGTTGTAGAACGGCACATTCGCGCTGATTCCGGCAAACGCCGAGCCGTTGTTCCCGGCTGCCGATGTAAACGCGTACAGCATTTCCGAGAGCCCGTGCGGACCTGGATTCCAAATCGAATCGGTCCCCCAGATCGTCGCTGCGGCCGTGAAGCCAAGAATCGTCAGCGGGATCACCAGGAGCGAGATCATCGCCATCTTGATGTCGTACGGCTCGATCTTCTTGCCCAGGTATTCCGGCGTCCGCCCGACCAGCAGGCCCGTGATGAAGATCCCGACCACCGCGAAGACCAGCATCCCGTAGAGTCCGGCGCCAACTCCGCCGAAGATCACCTCGCCCAGCGCGATATTGGCCAGGGGAATGAGTCCGCCGATGGGCGTGAACGAATCGTGCATGGCATTGACCGCCCCGCACGAGGCCGCCGTGGTAATGACCGCGAAGAGGGACGAGGCCGTGATGCCGAACCGCGTCTCCTTGCCTTCCATATTGCCGCCCGGGGCCGATTCGCCGTTGATCTCGGTCGCCTGTGATGCACCGGCCGTGGTCAGATTCGGATTCCCGCTTTGCTCGGCGACGGTTGTCGTGACCACGCCAGCGAGGAAGAGCACACCCATCGCCGCGAAGATCGCCCATCCCTGCTTCTGGTTGCCGACCATCCGTCCAAAGGTGTAGGTCAGCCCGGCCGGGATCAGGAAGATCAGCAGCATCTGGAGCAGATTGGTGAATGGACTCGGATTCTCGAATGGATGCGCAGAATTGGCATTGAAGAAGCCGCCACCGTTGGTGCCCAGCATCTTGATCGCTTCCTGCGATGCCACCGGTCCCTGCGCGATCACCTGCGTCGCCCCGGAGAGGGTGGTGATGGAAAGCGGTCCGTCCAGGTTCTGAGGCACGCCGCCCGCAACCAGCAGCAAGGTGGCCAGCACACTCAGGGGCAGCAGAACATAAAGTGTTGCCCGGGTCAGATCGACCCAGAAGTTGCCCAACTGCGAGGCCGACGACCGGGCAAATCCCCGGGTCACGGCAATCGCAATCGAGATGCCGGCCGCCGCCGACAGGAAGTTGTGCGTCGCCAGTCCGAGCATCTGGGAGAGCAGACTCATCGTCGCCTCCGGCACATAGCTCTGCCAGTTGGTGTTGGTCGTGAACGAGACGGCCGTATTGAACGCCAGTTTCGGTTCGACTGCGCCAAGATCAGCCGGATTGAACGGCAACCCGCCTTGCAGCCGCAGCACCAGATAGGTGCAGACCAGGCTGACCAAACTGAAGAGCAGCAACGCGACGGAGTACGTCGTCCAGCGCATCTCAACCTGAGCATCCACTCCGGTCACACGGTACATCCCGCGCTCAACCGGTTGCAGGACAGGTGAAAGGAGGGTGCGCTCTCCGGCAAAGACACGGAAGAGGTAGACGCCGACCGGTTTGGTCAGCAGAAGAATCAGAAGGCAGTAGATGCCAATCTGCAAAAACGCGTTCATTGTCAGAACTTCTCCGGAGCCAGCAAGGCAACCACCAGAAAGACAAGCAAGCCCAGCGCGACTGCCAGGAGCAGTCCATCACTCAGCGTCATCGTGTTCCCTCCGCCAGATTGGGGAATCCGAGGCTGATCGATGGCAGATGCGGCCGATGGTGCAGATGCGTAATCGTCGCGGCCGTCGGAACAAGCCGATGGGTGACGATCACTTCGCCGCTCCGGAATGCCAGTTCCGCATCCCGTTCCGTCGCCTGGCCACTCATCACCCGATCGAAATCACGGGCGTCCGCCGCACGTGCGCCGATGATGTGCACCGCGCTGATCTCCTGGGGGTCATCCACCATGGAGCTGGCAATGCGAACCGATTCGGTAAGTGTGAACGGGGTGTTTCTGTTCGTATGCGTCATTGCTTTAGCCGATCACAGCCGGAGACAAAGGCGAGGCTGATTGCAAAGAACGCAATACAGAGCCCCACCATCAGAACGTCATTCACCAAATTTCTCCTTCTCCACCTGGTCAACCAGACGAACCAGCGCATCAATCGGAAACGGTTTGACCAGCACCCCATAGGGTTGGAACTCCCGCACGCGTTGCGTACTGGGAGGCACTGCCGAGAAGACAACCGCCGGCGTGGAAACACCTGCCGCTGCGATATCGCGCAACACATCCCACCCCGAGGCATCGGGCAAATTGATATCGATCAGAAAGAGATCAAACGCCGTCTTGCCGACTGCTTCCATCGCCGCGGCGTGACTACCAGCGGTCTCGACCACATGTCCACGCACCGTCAGCGAGCGTGCCAGCGCATTGGCCAGCGCCGGTTCATCATCAACCAGTAACAACGCCATCCTGTGTGTCCGTTCCGCTCGCATACCGTTTCCCTGACGGCCACGCGCGATCGCGAGGCCGCTGAGCATGGTGCTACCGGGCGCATAGGCAAGGTATGGCGAGATGAATTGGGGAGATTAGAAACGCGTTAGAGTTCGGGTTCCGCACTCTTGAGGCGGTATCCGATGCCGGGGACCGTCTCGATCAGGTTCGGACGCGCTGGGTCGTCTTCCAGTTTCCGCCGCAGATGCCCGATGAAGACACGCAGTTGCTGGCTGTTTTCCGCAGCAGCAGCCCCGCGCACCCGTTCCAGCAACTGACGATGCGTGAGCACCGCTCCAGAATGCAGCGCAAATTCGCGCAGCAGGTCAAATTCGCTTGGGGTGAGGTGAATCGGCACGCCGGACTTGCGAACGACATGGCGCGCAATATCGATGTCCACATCGCCGATCCGCACGATGGATCCGTC
>JAPXRQ010000070.1:0-13404 GCA_033813515.1 Thermomicrobiales bacterium | reverse complement strand
CGATTGCCCACCTTCGACCAGGCGTCCTCGAATCGAATGCTTGCCCGGCTCCCACGAGTAGGGGATCGTGACGAGCACCGAGGCCCGTCCGGTATCCGCAATCGTCACTTTCGCCAGCACGGTCGGCGTGCCATCAGACGCCTCCCAGAGAACATCGACCACGTCTTCGCGCACAAACCCGTACAGGTACACGCGGACGACATCACCCGGTATCCCCGTCGTCGTATTGACATTGACCCGCGGGATGACTTCGATGAGTTCGGTATCGCTCATCCCGGAGGAGTCTTTGGCCAGAACAGCCTGTCCACCTCCTTCCGCGAGCGGCGCCCTGAACTTGACCGTTCCCTTGCCCCCGCTATCGGCGACTACTGTCCCAACAACAGACTTGTCCGCCCAGTAAACAGTGATCGTGCTCCCGGGCGTGTATCCGCTCAAGGTCGCGGTAATCCAGCCGTTGTATTTCACCGATTCCCTGTCCAACAGGACTGAGGCGTTGGTCGCCCCGAGCCAGGCACTGTTCGCAACATTCCAGTGTGTGGCCAGATAACTCCCTGCTGCCGGATTGGTGTTGTAGTAGTCGTCCTTGTTGCAATCGAGATAGAGATTCTGCTCCTCATCCTCGCACGGGAACGTCAGGGCATACGGCGATCCGTCGTCGTAGCACATGACATCCCACTCGTCGTAACAGTGATCCCACTTGCTGGAATGTGGCGCCGATGCCTGGACTGCACCGAAGTTGTGCCCCAACTCGTGCGAAATCGTTACCCGGCTCGACCAGCATCCGGAATAGATGACGGCGAATCCATAGGTTGTGTTGTTGGCATTACCCTGGCCGGGACTGTCATCGTGATAGACATCGGCCTGCCCGCAAAAATCCTCATTGTCGTTATCGAGGAAGACGAGGTATTTCCGATTCGCATCGTGATAACCCAGATCCCACAACTGACCCGTCAGCGACCAGAAGTCATCATCGCCGGACGCAGTGACCGTCACTTCCTTGACATTGATCACGCAGTTGGAATCGTGTACGAACCGGATGTAGCGCATCCCGCCAGTCTGGGCCGCACTTCGTTGGTAGACGGAATCACCCTTCGCCGACCATGCCTGGAACGACGTCAGGTATTCGTCGTATGCACTCGGCACATCGGATGCGTGCACATACAGAACCTGGACCCGTTTGCCGCTGGTTCCGTTGCCATTGCAAACCGCGAACGACGCCTCTGAGTACGGTTCTGGCTCATCCCGAATCCCCGGCGTTACCCCGGGAGGCGCGGTGTCTGGACCATGCGTACACCCGCCCTGGTCGCGAGCCTGCGTCTGACCCGGCCCGCACGTGCCCGATTGGGTGACGACATCGGGATGCCCATCATCGACCCCGTTGTGGGCCGAAGCATCTCCCGGACTGAACAACAGCCAGAGAGCCAATGCCAACGATGCCAGAACAAATGGAAAAGCAACGTGTTTGATGCGCGCCAAAACAGGGGTTCCTCCCGATGCCAGCCCATCGGAGCCAAGTGCGCCGACGGGAAACCAGCCACTGGTTTCGGCGCGACTCTGGCGGGGATTCGCCCCCAGCATAGCACTGTGCCGGGATCCAAAGGATGTGAATCCCCTGTGACCCCGGCACAGATTGCCCGTTTTGCGTTGACAGACTACAGTCGAAATGAAGGTCAACGTTCGACCTTCAACATTCGACTTTCAACCTACCCAGGCATATCAATGTAGACCGTCTTGATCTGGGTGAAGAACTCGCGTGCCGCCTTGCCCTGCTCCCGCGAGTACGAGCTGCTGCCCTTGTACCCTCCGAATGGCACCTGCGGCTCCGCTCCCGGCGTCTCACTGTTGACATGGACGATACCGGCCTGGATATCCCGCGCAAACGACATCGCCCGGCCCAGATCCCGCGTGAAGATCGAGGCCGAAAGCCCGAAGCGGACATTGTTCGCCACCGCAATCGCCTCGTCGTAATCCGCCACCGGGATGATCCCCAGCACCGGACCGAACAACTCTTCCTGTCCAAGGAACGAGTCCGACGTCACGCCACCCAGCAGCGTCGGCTTGACGAAATGCCCCTCATCCAGCCCATTGCCATTGACGCGACCACCACCGACCAGCACTTCCGCTCCGTCCGATGTCCCGCGGGAGATATCGCCCACAATCCGGTCGGCCGACTTCGCATCGATCACCGGTCCGATGGTTGTTGCCGCATCCGCCGGATCGCCAACCACAATTGCCTCAACCCGTTCCCGCAACTTGGCGGTGATCGCGTCGGCAATCGACCTGTCCACAATTGCGCGGCTCGTCGCTGTGCATTTCTGACCAGTGCTCATCATGGAGCCGCTGACCAGATGGGTGACGGCATGATCGAGATTGGCATCGGCCAGCACAATCGCTGGATTTTTGCCGCCCAACTCGAGCTGCAACTTGGCGCCGCGCTCGGCCGCAACCTTCTTCAACTCGTTACCGACCGCATTCGAACCAGTGAACGAAATCACCGGCACGCGTTCGTCACGCACCAACGGGTCACCAACATCACCGGCCGAGCCCGTCACCAGATTCGCCACGCCAGCCGGCAACCCGGCCTCTTGCAGAATCTCGAACAGGCGCACGGCCAGGAGCGGCGTCAGCGAGGCCGGTTTCAGGACAACCGTGTTGCCAAAGGCCAGTGCCGGCGCGATCTTCCACGCCGGGATCGCGATCGGGAAGTTCCATGGCGTGATCAGCGCAGTGACACCGATTGGCTCCCGCACTGTGTAAAGCATCGTCGTGGGATTGACCGATGGGTAGTGCTCGCCAACCGGCTGCTGCGCCTCGCCTGCGAAGTACCGGAAAATCTGACCGGCCCGGGTCGACTCACCGATGCCTTCCTTGACCGTCTTGCCCTCTTCCCGGGTCAGTTCCGCGCCCAAATCATTGACTCGCGCGAAGATCAACTCCGACGCCTTGTACAGGATGTTCGCCCGCGCAATCGCCGAGGTTCCCCGCCAACCGGCAAACGCCTCAGCCGCCGCCGAAACAGCCGCATCAACATCCTCGGCTCCTGACGCAGCAAAGGTGCCGATCAAATCAGAGTGCCGGGCCGGATTCCGGTTCTCAAAGGTCCCACCCGATTTCGCGGGAACCCACGCGCCATTAATGAAATTGCCGTATGTCGCCACGTCAGCCAACGAACTTTCCTTCCAATCAGACAACCGTCATGTGGAAATCCTACCGCCGATCGCCGTTCACGATGCTGAATCCACCTCGGGCGGCAGGAGATTGATCACTGGCAAACCCCACCGCTGGTGCATCTCGCTCGCAATCAGCGATCGATGACACGCTGCTGCCTCAGTCTCCACACACATCAGTGCGATTGAATGTGCCTCCGCCGGTAGCGAACGACGGAACGCATCGAAATCGAACCGGTCCAGAACCTGCTCGCCATATGCCTGCCGAAATGCCCGGGAGACGCTCGTCCGGTGCCGCTGCGTGGTGTGCTCATCCTTGTCGACCGCAAACTGCGCCTTCCGAATTGCATCAGGAGTGGCCAGGTCGCGTTCGTGGAGGTATCCGATCCCGGCCGCGTCCAGCAGCGCCATCAGCCGTTCCTTGTTCGCCCAGGCATACTCGTGACCGCGCACACCTCGCCGCATCCGCACATCGACCAGCAGGTCCACCGGCACTGATCGCAACGCCGCCACAAACGTCTCGGCATCAAACCCGTAAACCCCAACCGTCACAACCCGTTCCAGTGCCATGCGTCGTGCTCCCTGTCGTCGCGACTCGATCGATAGCCGTTGTACCATCCCGGTTCAATCGCGGTGTTTTGCAAACTGGAGCTGCTCGGTGCCCGAAGACAAGCACTGGATCCCGGACAATCCCGACGGCAGCGGCTGGGCCGATGTCGATTGGACATCGTGCATTCGTGGCAGCCGCTACCACTATCAGCACGGCCTCCCCCATGCCGACGCCCGGGCCGCCATGCCCGCCTGGTATCTGGTCCAGACACGACTCGATACCCCGCTGCTCCATGCCCCACACGAGAACGACTACTACATTCCCGCCGATCGACTCGCGGATTTCCTCGCCGAACTCACCATCGCCGGGGGAGACGAGACGATTTGGCATATCCAGCCCGTCGCCGCCCCTCCTCCGGAATCGCGATCCACAACTCAGGGCGCCGAGTAGTCCAGCGGCTTTCCACATTTCGCCATCGCATCGGCCGAGGTCACATCCAGGAACGCCTGCTCATAGCCGTTATCGACAACGTAGAAGTTGGTGCAGTACCCGGGGATCAGATCAGGTTCGCTCAGGCGGTCCAGCATCCCGTGGTAGAAGACCAGGATCGGCCCGTCACCCAGCACCACACCGGTCGTGACATCGACATATGACGTCGTCCCGTCCTGCATCAGCATCAATGTCGCCACGCGGAGCTGCTCGACTTCCCACTCGCGATCGGGTCCAAACACGTAGGCAATCTGGGGGTGATCACCACTGCGCAGCGCGTTCATCATCGCGGTATCGACTACGGCTGATCGGGAAGGGGGAAACCCGGTATCAAACCAGTCGTGCAAACTTGGCACGGCACCCAGAACCGCCACCGCCAGACAGGTCACCGTAGCCACACCGGTCAGGATGCGCTGCCGCTTCCCAATCTTCGGCCTCCGCCGCAACCAGTCAATCACTGTTTGCATCGGAATCATCGCGAGGACGGCCACAATCGGCACCAGGAACACCAGTCGCCCGATGTGCACATTGGTCGTACCCACCATCGGCAAACTGAACCCGGCCGCCAGGGCCAGCAGATACCGGGACCGGGCAGATCGGAACACCCGAACCAGAAGAATCAGCGCTCCCAACGCCACAAATGGCACAAGCACCCGGTCATACAGGCGACCGCTTGGATTCCAGTAGTCGGTAATCGCCGGACGCGTGTCCTGGTCAATCAGGATTTTCCCGAGATCCTCCAGATTGATCTGAATCAGCTGTTGAATCAGTTCGCCGGTCGATTCGTCCGCCAATTGCTCGGGCGTTTTCCCGGTATGCACCTGCACGAACGAGATCAGATAGTCGCGACTCTCGGACATCGAAACGACCTGCTCCGCCCTTGCCTTGTAGTAGTTGGTCACGGCTTCGCGGATGGTCTGCCTGGGGCCCTCCATCAGGTACGGCAACACCAATGGCAGACAGGCCGCTGTCACCACCAGCGCCAGCAAAAACCTTCGCCGTTGACCGCTCCGAAAAACCAGTTCGGCCGCAAACAACACCAGGGCAATCGGCCACAGAAATCGGATCGGAGAGTAGAAGTACCCGTTCGCGACGAGGCACAACTGGAGCACGATCAGCCACGCCCACCAGCGCCTCGCCTCCGGCCTGACCACCATCCACAGCACAAGAAACGTCAGCACGGCCGGGAACAGCGACACCCCGACACTTGTCGCCGTCCGCGCGTACAACAGGAAGACTTGCGATGTTCCAACTAACACCGCTGCCCCAAGGCCGACCGCATCCGAGTAAAGGAATCGACCCCACAGCCACGTCAACGGCACGGCCAATGTTGCAAGCAGCACCATGGCCAGGCGCATCGAACCGAACGACAGACCGAATGTCGACGCGGTTACCCACATGGGACCGACGACTGGCGCGCTGTCGCCGCTGGTCGTCATCAGGCCCTGGTTGATTTTCAGCACATCCGTCGTTGGATTGGCGATGAAATTGACCAGGTCTCCGGTGGTGTACGCCTCCCAGTTGTAATCAAAGGCTGGTCGACTGGAAAGATGCATCAGCGGAAGAATCAGGGCTGCCAGGTACAGCAACACGAATGTCATAAAGGCTGGAAGTCGCCGCCCGGTTCGTGGATCAATGGCCACAGATGGCACGGTTGGCTCAACCGAAACCGCTGGTGCAGGCATAGGCCCAATCACTGGTCCCGTCTCCGGGACGAAATTAACCTCCATGCAAACGCAACCCGACCTTCATGCACAATGCCCCCTGGCAAAGATGAACGTGCCTCTAAACAACTAATTGAACGGAGCAGAATATGACACAGCGACCGCTTGAAGGAAAATGGGCCCTCGTCACAGGCAGCACCCGGGGCCTCGGCCGCACCATTGCCGAGTGGCTGGCCGATGCTGGCGCGTCCATTATCGTGACCGGCCGGGATCAGGCTGCAGTCGATGACTCGATCGCCGCTGTAACCTCCCGCGGCGTCGAAGCCATCGGATTTCCGGCCGACCTTTCCTCAATCGAGGACTCCCACCGCCTCGCCGAGGCCGCCATCGCCGCATCTCCGGATGGCATCGACATTCTCGTCAACAACGCCGGTATGAGCATCCGCAGCGCCTTCTGGGATGTCTCCGACGAAGAATTCGAATACCAGATCAATGTCAATGTGCGTTCCCCGTTTGTCCTCGCCCAGCACATGGCCCGCCAGATGATTGAACGCCAGATCCAGGGTCGCATCATCAACATCAGCACCATCGGCGTTCACTCCTGCCACAAGGACGCGATGGTCTACAACCTGGCCAAGGCCGGAGTTGAGGCCATGACCAAAAACATGTCGTTCGAACTCGGCCCGTTCGGTATCAGTGTCAATTGCGTTGCTCCGGGTAACATCGCGCTTCGCCCCGGCACGGTCGAGGCGGATTGGTTCCCCGGCGCCATCAATGCTGTCCCGCTCGGACGAGTCGGCCACGCCGAAGATATCGCGGCCGCCGTTCGCTTCTTCTGCCTGCCAGAATCCGCCTACACAACCGGCCAGACGCTGCTGGTCGATGGCGCGCTCGGTTCGTATCTGCCCGAGTTCTATACGGAACCGGTCAATCCGCGCCGACATCTGTAAGAAGAACCGTCAGTTTCGGTAGGAAATGCGACTGTTGGTGGCGCAACGGACTAATGGGCCATTCAGTTTCGCTACATTGGCAGTCCGATTGGACCGTACCTCGTATCCGAGTGGTACATCCAAAATTCACATCGGTTGCCTACTATGGTGTCAAGCAGCGTGATGAGGACCAGCCACCTCCGTCACGCGAGATACGGATATTGCGATCACAGGGACCAGCCACCCTGGGTTCGATGATCCAAAACTGATTTGCCCCGCGTGAAACCAGCCATTCACGCGGGCGCAATCATTTAACGGCCCATTGCAATTCAGGGAATACGGTCCGCCGGGATCATCGAAAAGACAAGTGTGTCCCGCAAGCCCCCATTCGGTGTCCTGGCCTTGTTCCGCAACTGCCCTTCCAGCCGATAGCCCGCTCGCTCCGCAACCCGTCGGCTTCGGTAGTTGCCCGGGTCGCAATGGATCGCCATGCGATTCGCCCCAAGTTCGGCAAAGGCAAAATCGGTCAACAACCGAACCGTTTCAGTGACGTAGCCATGTCCCTGCGCAGCGGCGGAGATCCAGTATCCGGTCTCCAGCGCAGGAACCTCCCAGTCAATCTCGTGATAACCGGTTCCACCCAGAACCGTAAGCCCATCGCGCGCGTCGAAAATCCCCAGACCGATCTGCTCGCCTTCGGTAAAACTGACCGCCGCCCGCGCAATGTACTCCTGCGCATCCTCGATCGTCTGATGGCGATCCACCCAGTCCATCCAGCGCCCCAGATGCTCTCGCGATGCATCAATCGCCTCGAAGAGACCCCGCGCATCCTCTGGCCGCCACATGCGAACGACCACCAGATCGCCGCGCAGACCGGTTTGCAGGCGCCGAAGTGCGTTCAGGTTTTCAACGAATGCATTTACCAAAGTCGTGCCGGTGTCTGCGTGATTACGTCGGGCGCGCCACTCGATCGGATGATCACCTCATGCTCGATCAATGCGCCACCCCAATTCGGCACGAAAAGTCCCGGTTCGACGCAAAGCACCATATTCGGTTGCAGAACAGTCTCATCGGTCGCAGTCAGGAGCGGTGCTTCCACCGTTTCCAGCCCGATCCCATGACCGATCATGCCGCCAAACGCATTGGCAAACGGACTGCGTGCCACCACCGTCTTCGCGGCTGCATAGACATCCGCCACCCGGTTGCCCGCAACACAGGCCGCAACCGCTGCCTCGCCCGCCTCCAGCACTGTCTCGAGCAAGCGCAAGCGCTCGGCATCGGTCGGGCCACACGAGAGCGACCGGTTGACATCGAACTGGTATCCCTCAACCGCACCGATTGCGTCCAACACCATCAGATCGCCCCGCTCGATTACCCGGTCCGTCGCCTGCGGCCACCGCGATCCCGAGGCCGACCACGGACCGGAATGCACACGCAGATAGCGCACGAAGTCCGCCCCCGCTGCAATCCCGGCCTCAGTCCCGGCGGCACAGGCGTCACGCTCGGTTGTCCCGGCCCTGCGCACCGACGCAATCGCCGCCTGCAGTGCCTTGTCTGCTACTGCCGCTGCTCTGCGCATCGCCTCCAGTTCGGCCTCGCTCTTGATCATCCGCAGATTGGCCACCAGGGCGCCATCCGCCGTGATCGTCGCGCCTGCTAACTCGGATCGAAGCTGGCGATCCATCGGAGCCGGGAGAACATCATCTCCGATGACACCGATCGATCCGTCGGCCAACCCCTTTTCGCGCAATACGTCGATGGCGGCGCGCATCAGATCTGTTGTGACGCGAACATCGTCAACCGGAACCAAATCGGTCCGATGGCGCCGCGGATCGGTGATCAGTGTCGGCTCACCCTGCACGGGCAGCAGGAAGATTCCGTGACCCAGGCCCCGACTTTCTCCGGTGAAGACAGTTGCGGGGAATGGCGGAAAGTGATTGGTCAGGTAGGCCAGATCACCCGGCCGGTCGTAAAACGATCGACCGATTACCAGCAGGCAGCCGTATCCGGCTGCCTCCGCGGCGGCCCGGGCCCTGTCCTGTCGCTGCACTATCTCGTCGCGCGTAATCATGTGGCAAGTCTACCCAAGCGCACGCAGACCCTTCCGGGCAGCCACCGTCCAACGGGTATGATGTACGTACGCTCCCCGCTACCGCATCGGAGATTGCATGCCCGGAGACACCACGCCGGCCCTGAACTCATTCATCGACCGTTTCGCCCGTGCCCTTGCGCGGCAGCAGGCACATTCGGTCTCACGCCGCCGGTTTCTCGCAGGCGCCAGCGCGTTCTCGCTGCTCACGGCCGTCCGCGGCTTTCGTCCGGTTCGTGCCCGCACGGCCACCGAGGCCCTGCTCGACGACACCGCCGCAGCCGAAGCGCTCATGGTCACGTACCTCGCGGTTGCTCGCACCAGGGCCAGCAGCCTCTCGCTCGATGACACGATGGTGCGCATGATCCGCTCGGCTCAATGCGAGGACGGCGCCCATCTCGACAACCTCATCGCGCGCGGTGGATCGCCCTCATCGGTCACATTCACCATCGCCGACACCGGTTTTGCGGATTCGACCTCATTCGCCAGCACCTGGATGAACCTGGTCTCAATCATGAACGGGATGTACATGGCTGCCGCCCGTCAGGCCGCCGAGTCCGATCAGCCCGATCTCGTCGAAGTCTTCTATCAGATCGGCGCCGTAGAGGCACAGCACCTCGCGCTCCTTCGCCTGGCAGTTGGCGAACGCATTCCGGCCAATCGTGCCTTCGCGGAATGGCAGTTCGATACCGTTCAGGACGCAATTGCCGCATTTCGCCGCCTGGGATTCATCGAGGGTTCGGGAACCGCATATGATTATCCCGGGCCAGGCGAGCGCTACTGCCGCGGGGTATCCGGTCTGGTTTCGGAAACAGCGTCCGATCAAACCGCCCCCGATGTCACCGCCGCTCCCCCAGACCCGGATGCATCGCCAATCGCGTCACCGGCCGCTGACTAACAGGTTGTGAGGACCAGCTTCTCGTGAGCACCGATCAGGAACAGCAACCGCCAGACAGCGATGCCTCGGACCTCGTCCCCACGGATGAGGAATACCCGGTCGATCGCCTCAAAACCAGAGTCAATCAGCAGCTCGCCGGACGTCCGCTTACCGTCTATCTCGTGCTCTTTGCCGGCGCCGCCACGCTCTTGCTGCTCCTCGCGGTCGTCTGGATCTCCGCGACCGGCGGGGGCGACGAAACCGAACAGCAAATCTGCACCGAAATCGCCCCGATCGATGCCCGCGCTGCCATCCTCGGCGGCCAGGTCGAGCGGGTCAACATCCTCGTTGATACGGATGATCCCACCCAAAGCCTGACCGGTATCCAGCTCCGCTTTGCTGACGATTCCTGCCGTCAGACACCCCAGGGCGCCGATATCCGTGATCAGCTGTTCTCCGTCATCGGCGCCGTGTCGCTCTACAACAATTACGCCGATACCACGATCCGCGTTCACTATCAGACGCAGGAGATCGAACAGGATCTGCTCGTCACGGCCACCATCACCGCTGCCCCAAGCCCGACCGATACACCTGCCCCTCCAACCGCCACCGATGAGCCGGCAACTCCCGAGCCGCCCACCGCAACCTCCACCCCAGTCCCGCCGACCAACACGGTTGCTCCATCACCAACGGTCGCCCGAACGCCCACTCCATAAGCGCGATCCGCCTTTAGTCCCCCGCCATCGGTTGCCGCACCCGCACTCCACTCGGCATCATCCGCAGCAGGAGGAGTCGACTCATGCGCGTCGCTTCATGGCACAACGTAACCTGGCCGGCTCGTGCGGTGATCGCATCGATCGCCCTGTTTCTTCTCGTGGTTGCGGCATTTGGCCTGCAATCCGGAGTGTTTGCAGTCTCGATCATCGCCCTCATTCTGCTCGCCGTCTTCCTGATCAGCGCACCGTTTGTCTTCAGCGGCCGCTGGCGCAAACCTGAGCCCATCGCCACTCGCCGCCCGGTCTACCGCAAACGCCGCGCCTGACCTTCGCTCCCCAGCCCGTATGATTCCGGCGGACGGCATCCGATTCCATGCCGCCAAAGGACCACGGTGCACCCCAACAACCTCCGGATCAATGCCGATCGCCTCAATCAGTCGCTCGCCGATCTCGCCACCATTGGCGCCACACCGGCCGGTGGAGTCACCCGTCTCGCCCTGAGTGATGAAGATCAATGCGCCCGCCAGCAACTCGTTTCCTGGATTGACGATCTCGGACTCGAAACGCATGTCGACGATCTCGGCAACATGTGGACAATTCGACCCGGCCGCTCTGCTGCCGATCCAGTCCTTCTCGGCTCCCACATTGATACCGTCGTCCAAGGGGGCCGATACGATGGCGCCCTCGGCGTTCTTGGTGCCCTCGAAGTCCTCCGTACGCTCGCCGACCACAACATCGAGACCGACAAACCGATCGGCCTGGTCAACTGGACCAACGAGGAAGGCGTCCGCTTCGAGCCCGCCATGACTTCCTCCGGTGTCATCTCGCGAGCATTCACCGCCGAGTACGTGCACCAGCGCCAGGATCGCTCCGGGCTTCGTTTTGGCGACGAACTCGCCCGCATCGGCTTTGCCGGCTCATCCGCCGAGCGGCCGCACCCTGGCGCCTACCTGGAACTCCATATTGAGCAAGGCCCCGTACTCGAGTCTGAGAATCTGCCTGTGGCAATCGTCGATGGCATCGTCGGCATTACCTGGAACGATGTCACCGTCACCGGCCAACCCGACCACGCTGGTCCCAGTCCGATGCATCTCCGCCGCGATCCCCTTATGGCCTCCGCGGAACTCATCCTCGCGGTCGAACGCATCGCCCGCGAGCGCGACGAAACCGCCGTCGCCACCGTCGGCCGCATCGAGGCCAAGGCTAATATCATCAACACCATTCCCGGCGTCGTTCGCTTCAGCGTCGATTTCCGCCACCAGGACCCCACCATCCTCGATGGGCAGGTCAATCTCCTCCGCCGGGCAGCAGCCGAAATCTCCGATCGCCGCAAGGTCGACATTGCCATTGATCGCTTCTGGACGAGTGCCCCGACTCCCTTTGATCGCGAGGTGCTCGATACCGCCGAACAGGCCACGGTGGCGCTCGGTCTTCCGGTCCGCCATCTCTGGTCAGGCGCCGGTCATGACGCCCGCTACATCGCCGACATCTGCCCCTCCGCCATGATCTTCGTCCGGAGCCAGGGTGGACTCAGCCATTGCGAAGCCGAGTACAGTCTGCCGGACGACATCGCTGCCGGAGCAAACGTGCTTCTGCAAACCGCGCTCCGCCTCGCAACGAACTGAGACGCGCATGACTGATTACGCGGCAATCTCCTACTGGCTGGAATCTTCGGGCGATGATCTGACCCCTCGCCCATCACTCTCGCAATCCATCGAGGTTGATGTCGCAATTCTCGGCGCCGGCTTCACTGGCCTCTGGACCGCCTGGTATCTGAAGCAGCGTGATCCGTCGTTGAACATCGCCATCATCGAGCGGGAGATCGCCGGCTTTGGGGCCAGCGGTCGCAATGGCGCCTGGTGTACCTGCGAGTACCCCAGTGGCCCATCGTCGATCGCCAAACGCTTCGGAGTCGATGCCGCCCGCCGCACCGTCTTCGCCATGCGCGACACCGTCCGCGAAATCGGTCAGGTTGTCGCCGATCACGACCTGGCCTGCGACTGGCACAAGGGAGGCGAACTGATCATCGCTCGTGGTCCACATCAGCGGCCCACCATCGACCACGAGTTTGCCGAGTTGCAGAAACTCGATCTCGCCCAGGGCGCCGAACTGCTCGATGCCACAGCCGCCCGCAATCGCATCAACATCACCGATCTGGAAGGCGCCCTGCTCCTGCCCGAAACCGCGGTCATTCACCCCGGCAAGCTGGTCCGCGGCCTCGCCAGGCTGGTGGAATCCACCGGCGTCGTCATCTACGAGCAAACTGCCGTCGAACGTGTGTATGGCGGGCGATATCCCATGCTCCGGACCGATCGGGGCAATGTTCGCGCTGCCACCGTCGTGCTCTGCGGCGAGGCGTATCTCAGTCAGATCGATGGGTATCGGCGTGATGTCATGCCGGTCTACTCGCTCATCACCCTCACCGAGCCGCTCTCGGAGGCAGATTGGGCCGACATCGGCTGGAACGACCGCGAATGCGTCGCTTCCTGCAAGTACTCCGTCGACTACCTCTCCAAAACCGCGGACGGTCGCATCCTCTTCGGCGGACGTGGCGCACCCTATCAATTCAACTCCGCCATCAACCCTGAACTCGATAAACACCCGGGCACCCACCAGATGCTGCAGGACAATGTCCGCACCTGGTTCCCCCGTCTCAAGGACGTCAAATTCACCCACACCTGGGGCGGACCGCTCGGATGGTCACGCGACTTCCTGCCCACAATTGCCTTCGACAAGGCGGAGGGGATAGCGCGCGCCCATGGCTACACCGGAAACGGAGTCGCCACGACCAATCTCGCCGGACGCACACTCGCCGATCTGATCACGGACACCGCCTCGCCGCTCCTCGATCTGCCGCACGTCAATCACCGGCCCCGCAAATGGGAACCGGAGCCATTCCGTTACCTGGGCGTCCGCTATATGC
>JAPXRQ010000069.1:0-13745 GCA_033813515.1 Thermomicrobiales bacterium | reverse complement strand
CAACACAATGGACCTGGCCACTCTGGCCCGCATTTACCCCGGTCGACTGCAGATTGGCTTTGGGCACGGCGTGGCTGACTGGATTCGACAGGTCGGCGAGTTTCCCTCGTCCCAGGTCGGTGCTCTCGAGACCATCACCCTGGCTACCAGGCAACTGCTCCGCGGCGAGACCGTCTCATTCAACACGCCCGATGTCTACCTCGATCAGGTCAAACTCGAATACCCGCCGTCCGTCGTGCCGCCCGTTTCGCTCGGCGTGACTGGTCCGAAATCGCTGCAAATGTCGGGCCGTGCTGCTGATGGCACGATCCTGGTCGAACTGACTGGACCGGCCCTGGTCGAGGAGAGCCGCATTCGGATCGCCGACGGTCAGGCCGAAGTCAATCGCACGGGCGAGCATCACCAGATCACGGTCTTCACACACTGGATGCAGGGCGACGACGGTCCGGCGGTGCGCTCGACCTGGCGTCAGATGGTAGCCGAGCGGATTGCGGGCGGATCATTGCGGCAACTGGTCCCGGCCGGATTTGCCGATGAGGCGCAACGACTGCTGGACGAAGGTGGCGTCGCAAATCTGGCCGCCAGGATGCCCGATGCCTGGCTCCGGGAAATGACAGTCAGTGGCACGGTGGCCGATTGTCTGACCCAGATTGACCGTCTGTCTGCTGCCGGTGCTCACCGAATCGGACTGGTTCCGCCGATCGGCACTCCGCTGGAGACGATCACCGCCTGGGCAACGGAATTGAATGCGGCGCGGGCCTGAATCCTACGCGTCAGGATCGGCTACGGGATCGGCCAGATCCGGCGAATTGTTGCGCGCGTTGTTGACGGCCTTGCTCACCGGCCAGGCTTCCATCGGTCCGGGATAGGCGTCGGCCATCGGCATCAGGGCCATTGGGTCGGTCTCGGTCGGATCGAGCCAGATGTCTTCTTCCGGCTGCTCCAGAATGACCGGCATGCGATTGTGGAACTGTCCCGCAAAGGCATTCGGCTCGGTGGTCAGAATGGTGAACGACGCGACCGGCTCATCCATCCCCATTGGCACGAACTCGTCGTACAACCCGGCGAACGCGCAGAACTCCTCACCATCCGGCCTGATCAGAAACGGCTGTTTGTGCGTACCCCGGTTCTGCCATTCGTAGTAGCCGTTGGCCGGAACAATGCAGCGCCGGTTCTTGACCAAATCCTTGAACATTTTCTTCTCAAGGACGGATTCTGATCTGGCATTGAATGGCGAGATGGCCTTCTTGTCGCCTGGTCTTGCCCAACGCGCCTTCAATCCCCATTGCATCGGGCGCAGGACGCGCTGGCCCGATTCGTCGATGACGATCACGGGCAGTTCCTGGGTCGGGGCAGCGTTGAAGTTCATGTACGTCTGGAACATACCTTCCGGGATGCGGCGCAACTGAAAACGCTCGCTGATCTCGTCTGGCTGCCAGGTAATGACATAGCGACCGCACATGGCGCCCCTCCGTCTATTTGTCGGCGATGGTTTCCGAGACCTGGGTGGTCAGATCGGCGGGATCGCCACTGGTCGAGAGACCGCCGATCCGGAAGATGAAGCGGTCCACACGGAAATAGATCACGTAAACGTTGCCGCCCTCGATCGTGCCCTGGATCGTGATTGACTCGTCGCCAACCTGCGGCGCATCTTCGACGACCGTCAGACCCTGAGCGGTCGCTCCGCCGTCGGCAAAGTACGACAGCGCATCCGAGGCCCCGGACTCCGTTTTGAACCTGTGCACACTGACATTAACGACACTGGTTTCATCCGGACCGGCGACATCGCTGGTGAACTGGCGATAGGCGTTTTCGACCCAGCCCATCTCTTCGAGGGTGGCCGGGGCATCGGCCTGCGAGCCCTCGGGGAACGAGGCGACCACGTCATCCATGGTGCGGGTGCCATTGTCCGAGCGCACAAAGCCATCTCCGACTTGGGACTCGGTGGGGAACCATTGGCTTGCCTTGGTCTTGGTCTTCGGCTCCTCGTCATCGGCCGCGGTCGGTTCTTCGGTCGCGTCCAGATCCTCATTCGGATCTGCCGTCGGACGGCTTACCTTGGGTGTGCGCGTTGGTTCGGCGTTCTCGTCATCCGGATTGCCGGAGGATTCGTCCTCGGAGGTCGGGGTCTCGCCCGCGTTTGCGCCCTGGTTGTCGTCGGCTTCAGTCGGACTGCCCACGACGGCGACAACCGCCGTCGGATTCTTCTCGCCCGATTCACCGTCGCGGAACTGGGAGACGATGAACGCCACGGCTGCCACGATGATGGCCAATGCCGCGACTGCCAGCAGCGGTCCGACGATGTTTGCGCCACGCGGCCCTTTCAGCGGGGTCAGCGGCTGACCAGGCGAGTAATCCGGGTCATACCCAATTGCCGGAGGGGGAGCGGGCGGAGCCGAACTGGCATCGTACGCTGGCTGCCCAAATCCACCGGTGTTGGTGGCCTGGCCGGGACTCGGGGTGTTGGTGCTGATAAATGGGCCCGTGGACCGATTCGGCTTTTGCGGTCGGGGTTCCATGCGGATGAATATGCTCCGTGATCGAGGTCATGTGGGCAGACATGATGAATCGGCGAGACCGCCATCATGTCAAACGGCTATGAGTATACGTTCCAACCCCGCCCAAATTCTTGGCGAACCTGTTCATTCGCACCGTCTGTATCCAAGACGCCGCATCGTGCCGCCAGGTTTCCTGTCCCCGATTCGGGACCTCGGTGCCATTGCCCTGCCCGGTTCGAAACGGCAGGCTGTGGAGCGAGTACGAGACGGGAGGTCGCGTGGACAACTTTCAACAGGATGCTCCGGACAACATGCGCCTCGACGGTCTGTTGACCAGCCAGGTCGCCGTCGAACCGGAGAAGAAGGACCGCTCCTGGTTCATCTGGGCCGCATTGCTCGGCAGCGGAGTCGCCGTTCTGCTTGCCCTGGCTACGATGCTTTAAAGACAGGCAGCACAATCCGCACGGTTGTCCCGCCGCGCGGATTGAGTGTCGCCGCGATCGAGCCTCCGTGCGCTTCGGTCAACTGTCGCGCGATTGCCAACCCCAAACCGGAACCGCCTGAATCGGCCGCCTTCGTGAAGCGATCAAAAATGTGATCGACCAGCGCGGGATCGATCCCCTCTCCGTTGTCGATCACGGTTATCACCACACCATAGCGACCAATCGTGCCGACCAGGTCGATCTGCCCGCCACTGGGCGTATGCCGGATCGCATTGGAAACCACATTACTGACAACCTGTCGGATGCGCACCGGATCGATCCAGATCACATCCGTTCGCAGGACCGATACCGCCAGCCTGACCCCTTTTGCCTCGGCCCTCGCCTTGAACGACTGCCCGATATCGCGGAGCAGCGTTCCAAACTCGACCTCCGACTGCACGAGTCGAAATGTCCCGGTCTCGGCCTGGGAGAGCAACTGCAGATCGTCCAACAGGCGACTCATCTGCACCGTCTCGTTGACCAGCAATGAGAGATGGTCTTCGTCGCGGGGATAGATGCCATCCATCATCCCTTCGACATTGCCGCGGATGATCGCCAGCGGATTGCGAAGTTCGTGCGCGATATCGGCCAGCAGAAGGCGGCGCTGATCGTCGTTCGCCTGCAGCCGTTGGGTCATGTCGTTGAATGCGGACATCATCGTGAAGACATCATCGGACCCGCTCGGCTCGATCCGGACCGAATAGTCACCCTGGGCCACCTTTTCGGTCGCGCCCATCAGTTGCTGGATTGGACGGGCGGTTCGCCTGAGGGCTCGTACGACGAAGAAGACGATCACCCCGAGCGGGATCAGCAGGAGGAGCGCCCCCGGGTCCGGACCGCCATGCGCCCCACTGCGACCGCCCGAGAAAATCACCCCGATTGTGATCCCGAAGGCGATCATCACGATCCCGCCGAGCACCACATAGGCAACCATGCGCCAGAAGAAGCGCATGGCGGTCTTGCGGCGGCGGCGGTGAACCCGATAGCGAGGTGGTGGTGGAGCGGTCGGAACAGGTTGCACGGAAATCAGTCCGGATTCACCCGGTAGCCAACCCCGTGCACCGTGGTGACAATCGTCGGATTGGACGGGTCCAGTTCCAGTTTGCGACGCAGGTTCTTGATGTGCGCATCGATGGTCCGATCGGAGGCGCCTGGGTCATCGCCATACAGGATGTCCTGCAACTGCGCGCGCGAAAAGACATGGCCCGGCCGCCGCGCCATCGCCGTCAACAGGCGGAACTCGGTCGCCGTCAGGAGAATAGGCTCCTCGCGCGAGATCACGGTCATGCGGTCCTCGTTGATCGTCAGACTGCCAATCGTGATTTCGGGATCAGAGCCCGACCCCATCTGCTGTTCTGTCCGACGCATCACCGCCCGCACTCTGGCCACCATCTCGCGCGGACTGAACGGCTTGACGATGTAGTCGTCCGCTCCCAGTTCCAGACCGACAATGCGATCCGCTTCCGCGCCACGAGCGGTGACGATGATGATTGGCACCATCGATTCGGTCCGAATTTCGCGCAGGACATCCAGGCCAGATTTTCCGGGCAACCCCAGATCGAGGATGATGACGGATGGCTGATCCTGGCGGATGCGGCGCAAGCCTGCCTCGCCCGTCGGGGCGATCGAAACGGTGTAGGACGATGCCGCCAGATAATCGCGAATGATTCCCGCGATCGACGCATCGTCTTCAATTACCAGCGCCTGTCTGCCTGTCGCCGATTCCATGCGCCGGGTTCCCTCCAAGTTTGTGTCTCTGGAGGGTAGCACGGCGGTTGAAAGCTGCGGTCTGGTCGCGAGCCGGGTCATGCGGATGGCACCGCCGGAAGACTCGTCTGCTGCGCGTGCTGGGCATCGTGCCAGGCGCGCCATTGAGCGGCCCGCTCCTCATCGCTCAGCGCGGTACCGGTACCAGAACCACCACTCGATGTGGGCGGCTCGTGGTGATCATCGCCGCAATCGCGCTGCACCATCGACCGGCCACGCTGGCTGAATGCGAAAAATCCAAGCGCCGCCAGAGGCACGATGATGAAGAGCGGACCAGGTCCTCCGCGATCGGTCTGCACGACCACGGTTTCGCCGCGCGCCGTCGTGATCACTTTCTCCCGGCCATCTGCATTGCGGCCGACCGATGCGCCAATCCCGAACGCCAGGATGACAATCGCCGCTGTGACAAAAAACCATCGTTTCAATTGTCTAACCTCCGCTGCATGGAAAACCCTATGATTCGGTTCGACGAGATAATCCCCTTCCGGTGTGAAGGCACTGTGAAGCGGAGATATGGGTTATGTGAACCAGGAGAATGACCGTGACTGACTCCACTCGCATGGATCGGGCAGAGCGCGAACGCCTGCTTGGTTTGTACGCAACCGGCTACGACGAAGTCCTGAAAGCGCTGGAAGGCGTCACCGATGAGGATTGGGACAAGCGAGAAGCCGAAGGCGAATGGACAGTCCGCGAGATCGTCCACCATCTCGCAGACAGCGAGATGAACGCCGCCTCCCGCATTCGCATGGTGGTCGCTGATCAGGATCCGCAGATTCGCAACTACGATCAGAATGCCTGGACGGCGAAGTTTTCGTTCCCGGATCGACCGCTCGATATTTCGATGATCGCCTTCAAGGCCGCTCGCGAAACGACCGTACCGGTTCTCGCCATCCTGACCGAGGACGACTGGCAGCGCGCGGGCACCCACTCCGAGTTTGGGCCGATGACCGCAGAGACCTGGCTGGAATGGTACGGACCGCATGCCCACGACCATGCAGACCAGATCCGGAGAGCACGACGCGCCTGACCGGTTAAACTGACAACGGGGTCAGGAGCAAAGCGGTGGTATCGGCAGGCAATGGCGTAGGCGTTATCTCGTGGAAACGCAATCTCTACGCCATCACGATCGCCCAGGCGATCGCAATCATTGCTTTCTCGCTCCGCGAACCGATCCTGCCATTCTTTCTGAAAGACCTCGGCGCCGATACGACGGAAGCCGCTACCCGATGGAACGGACTCGTCGCGTCAGTCGGCGGGTTCACGATGGCCTTTACCGCCCCGATCTGGGGGATCATTGGGGACCGGCACGGGCGCAAACCCATGTTGCTCCGCTCCATGATCGCCGCCTCGATCACCATCTTCCTGATGGGTTTCGCCACTGCCCCCTGGCACATCGTTGTGCTCCGCCTCATTGAGGGCGCGTTCACCGGCACGGTCACCGCCTCGACCGCCCTGGTCGCCACCAGCGCGCCCAAAGAACGACTTGGTTACAACCTGGGCATGGTCCAGACCGCCGTTTTTGCTGGCGCTGCGTTTGGACCTGCCATGGGCGGGATCGCGGCCGAGCAAATCGGATATCGCCCGGTCTTCTACCTGGCCTCGGTCATGATGGTGCTGGCAACAATCGTGGTGATTTTCTTTGTCCAGGAGATCTTCACCAAGCCGCTTCCCTTGCCGAAGAGTGACAAATCCCGTCGAGAGAATTGGTCGTGGATGTTGACCGGGATCATGATCTCGATGCTCACCACCCTGTTCGCGCTCAGATTCGTGGGTCAGGGCATCCGACCGGTTATGCCGCTCTATTTGCAGGACCTGGGTGATTATTCGAACGATCGCGCCGCGGCGGTCTCGGGCTGGATGTTCGCGGTCCTGGGCGTAACCAGCGCCTGCTCGGCCGTAATTCTTGGCAAGCGAGGCGATCGGGTTGGTCATCGCAATACCCTGATCGTCTGCGTGCTTGGCGCGGGCCTGCTCTACTTCCCGATGGCGCTCGCCACGCATCCCTGGCAACTGATCATTCTGCAGGGACTCTTCGGGATCGCGGCCGGCGGCATGATTCCGGCGGCAAACGCGATCATTGCGAATGCGACTCCACCTGAGCATCGTGGATTCACCTTTGGCCTGACCAACACAGCGGGTTCGATCGGTGCTGCCTTTGGGCCCCTTGTCCTCTCCAGCATGATCGCGCCGACATTTGGGTTTCCGACGGCGTTCCTGACCGTCGGGGTGCTGATGGCGATTTTGGCGGGGTGGCTCTGGTGGAACACCGGGCGTGTGACCGATCCTGGAGTCTCACCGTCCCTCGCGCCAGCAAATTCATCCCAAGGCGGTTCAGATTGACGAACGACGTCCTAACGACTCTCGAATCCACCGCCACCCGAGCCTGGCCGGCCGCTGAAGAGGAGCGCATCGGCAACTGGCTTCTGCGCGCAAACCACGGCTACACCAAGCGCGCCAATTCCGCGTATGTCGTTGGGGATGTGGAGGTCCGCGACCTGCCGGAGATCAGGGACTGGTTTTCCCGGAGAAATCTGCCCCTGATCATTCGCGAAATCTCGCTCTGGCCCAATCCGGAACTCGGGGCGTGCTTGGCCGAACGATCGTTTCGCCGCTTCGACGAGACGCTGGTCATGACCGGTCCGGTTAGTCCTCGCGAGCAAACAATCGCAATCGTCGAGCTGGCTGAGTGGATCGGCTCGTACGCCACGTTCGAAGGCGGCACAAAGGGAAATCAGGACCATCATCTTGCCCTGATCAACCGGATCACCACCCCAGTTGCGCCCGCATTGCTGCAGGTCGAGGGTGAGGCTGTGGCCTGCGGTCTGGCTGTGGCGGATGGCGCCTGGCTCGGCCTTTTCGACATCGCCACCAGCCCCGACCATCGCCGCAAGGGTCACGGTCTGGCGCTGATGCAGGGATTGTCCGCCTGGGGAGCGGAACAGGGGGCAGAGCGGGCGTATCTGCAGGTGCTTGCGTCGAATGCAGCGGCAGTTAGCCTTTACCAGCGGCTCGGATTCTCCGAGGCGTATCGCAACTGGTACTGGGCCGAGCAGTGAGCATCAAGAAGATCGACCGCGACGATATTCAGATGATCTGGGCCGAAACACCTGAGGCCTGGCGCGCATGGCTGGAGGAACACCACACGTCCGAGCCCGGCGTCTGGCTGCACTACTACAAGAAGGCGTCAGGACGACCGAGTATCGACTGGTCCGCAGCCGTTGAAGAAGCGCTTTGTTTTGGATGGATTGACAGCATTCGCCGCTCGATCGACGACATCTCGTTCAAGCAATACTTCGCCCCGCGCAAGCCGAAGGGGACCTGGTCGAAGATCAACAAGGACGCCATCGCCCGCCTGACGGCCGCCGGTCGGATGTGGCCGGCAGGTCTGGAGGCGGTCGAACGAGCCAAGGCAAACGGCTCCTGGGAGACACTCGATACTGTCGAGGCGATGGAGTTTCCAGAGGAGTTGCGCATTGCCTTGGTGGCCAACCAGGCGGCGATGGAATACATCGAATCGCTGGCCAAGTTCCCGAAGTGGCAGTTGCTCTACTGGGTCAACGCCGCCAAGCGCCCCGCAACCCGGCAGGCCCGGATCGACGAGATTGTCGCGTGTGCCGCCGAGGGTCGCCGCCCTGATCGTTTCCTGACAACCAGTGCGGTGTCGAAGAACGCGTCATCCTGATTTCGCAGACACCATGCCAGCGCGCATATGATGGCTCCCATGATTCCGTTCGTCATCTGCCGCAGGGGAATTGATCTATGGATGTCGTTCGAACCAATGCCGATTTTCGACTGCTCTGGTTAGCCCAAACCGTTTCTCTGATCGGTTCGCAGATCACCTTTCTCGCCATTCCGATTGTCGCTGCAGTCACTCTCCATGCGTCTCCGCTGGAAATGAGCGTCCTGGTCGCGACAGAAGCCTTGCCTGCCCTTTTCTTTGGACTCCTGGTTGGAACGCTGGTGGATCGCTCGCCAAAGCGGCCGGCGCTCATTTCGGCGGATCTGGTTCGTGCCGGGGTATTGATGCTGATCCCCATTGCCTGGCTGGCCGGATATCTCTCGCTCCCGCTCCTGCTTGCAATTGCGTTTATCAACGGGCTGGCGGCGCTGATTTTTGATTCCGCGAACCAGGCGCTCTTGCCGCAGCTGCTGGATGGAGAGAAGCTCATTGCAGGCAACAGTGCGCTCGAAGTCAGCCGGTCAGCTGGCGAACTCATCGGTCCGACCATCGCCGGCGGCCTCATTCAGCTGCTCAAGGCGCCAGTCGCGCTTGCGGTCGATGCCTGGTCCTACCTGGCCTCTGCTGCCCTCCTGCTGCGTATATCGCATCGCGAAGCCCGCCACCTGAACCCTGCGGGTGAGTCAGTCGTGCGCGGAATGCGGGAGGGACTGGCCACGATCATCCAGTCGCGCTCGATTCGAACACTGGCGTTTTGCATCGCGGCGTTTGGCATCACCAACGCGATGACCGAAGCAATCGTTTTGCTCTATCTGATCCGCGAGGTGGGGATGACACCATCCCTACTTGGAGTCGTGTTTGGCGCTGGTAGCATCGGATTCCTGATTGGTGCAATCCTGCCCGAGCGGATCGTCACGCGCATCGGAATCGGTCCAGCCCTCGCGGGATCGTTGCTTCTCATTGGATGCGGCGATCTGCTCATCCCGTTCGCAACGCACTCAATGGTCGTGGCAGCAATATTGGTTGGTTTCGGCCAGTTTCTGTTTGGAATTGGCCTCACCCTCTACAACGTGACGCAAACCACCTTGCGCCAATCGCTGGTGCCGGGAAGGTTGGCCGGACGCACTGCCTCGACCCTCCGGGCGATGGGATGGGGTTTGGCACCAGCTGGCGCACTGCTCGGCGGTTTACTCGCTGAATTCTTCGGGATGCGACAGACATTGGTTGTCGCGGCCCTGCTCGAAGGTGCGATAGCGTTGGGGATCTGGCGCTCGCATCTCTGGCAGGTCCGATCAATTCCCGCGCCTCTGGCTGCGTAGCGATCAGGCTGACAACGAGTTCGGGTTTGCCATCACGACCGGTCTGCCGCCGAGGGTCGCCGTCACGATCGATTCCTTGCACCGCCGAAAGAGTCGTCCTGACGTTCCTGATCAAACCGTCCCGATACCTGCCGAACGGGCTTTGACGATCGCCGCGTTGCGATCCGTCACATCGATCTTTTGCAGGATGATCGAGAGGTGATTGCGCACCGTCTTGGGGCTGAGATACAGGGCATCGGCGATCGCCGTGTTTGTCTGGCCCATTGCCACCAGCCGCAACACATCCCGCTCACGTGGGGTCAACTCGGGGAACGGATACCGCTGGTCTTCTCCGCTCAGGATCATCGCCGTGGACAGGGCATCGGCAACCTGCTGTCCAACCACGACACTGCCCTGAACCACCAGATGAATGGCCTGCACAATTTCGGTGGCCGATGCGCCCTTGACCAGATATCCGCGCGCACCGGCCCGCATCGCCATAGCCAATGCGGGCGCGTCATCCTGCATGGTCAAGACAATGACCGCCAGACCGGGATTGCTCACGCGCAGAGAAGCCAGGGCATCAATTCCACCAAGTCCGGGCATTGTCAGATCCATCAGAACGACATCGGGCTCTTCGCGTGCGACGAAATCCAGCGCCTCCTGTCCGTTGGTTGCCTCGCCAACGCACACGGTCGTGGGCTCCGCCGTCAGGAGCGCACGCAAGCCAAAGCGAAAGACCGGATGATCATCGGCAATCAGGACCCGTATTGGTGTCACGGCGCATCGTCCACGGGAATCGACACGCGTACGACAGTTCCGGACGGGCTGTTGGGCGCAATCTGCAAGGTTCCACCGAGGCGGGCGGCACGTTGCTCCATCGACTCCAGTCCAACGCCACGGTTGACCGAACCCGGGATCCCCCTCCCATCGTCGGTGATCGTCAGGACCACGGACCGGGATGGCTCGTCCCACGCCAGCGTCACATCGACCGACCTCGCGGCGGCATGACGGACGACATTCGTGATTGCCTCATGTGTAATCCGATAAAGCGCGACCTCGACACCTGGCGGCAAACCAGGAATCGCGCCAATCTGGACATTGATCCGGGTCGATGCGCTCCGATACCCATCCAGGGATGCGTCCAGCGTCTCCACGAGCGAACCGCGGTCCAGCGCCGATGGGCGCAACTCATCTATGACGCGCCGAATCTCGCCAGATGCCTGGTCCGTATGCCTGCGCACATGCTGAAGCAGATCCAGTGCTCCATCGGCATCCTGTGGCAGCGTGGCAATTGCCGCATCGAGCGTCAGTGTTTGTCCAGCCAGCAGTGGCCCCAGACCATCGTGCAGGTCCCGTCGCAGGCGATCCCGCTCGTCGACCCGTAACGTCTGCAGGCGTTCGTGGGCATCGGCAAGTTCTCGGGCCGCCACTCGCGATCGGACGGCCAATCCCGCCTGGGCAGCGATCGCGCCAATCAGGGTTCGGTCCGACGCTGATAACTCCTCATCACCTCGCGGCGCGACATCCAGCCACCCGACAACGGTCCCCTGCGATGCCAACGGCCACGATGCGGCCGGACGTCGGGATCCATCGGCCGCCAGCACAGTTCCGTCTGTCGAACGAATCGATGCGTACGGAATTCGCAGCGACTCCCGGATTGATCGGACAATGGTGTCCAGCATGGCATCCGGTTCGATTGCGGCATCGAGTCGCGCGCTCAGTTCGGTCAACACCCGATCAGGCGCATCACGATCGCCATAGAACAACCGGTTGACCCGGCGCTGAACGAGCTGGTGCATGGGTCCGAAGAGAACAGCCACCGCCGCTGCGCCAAGGACGGCTCCAATTGCGCGCCCGCCGGACACCAACACGGCCGATGTGAGTGCGACTGTTGCTGCATAGACCAGAACTGTGCTTCCGCTGACGATCAGGTAGACCAGTGCCCGGTTCATCAATCGATCGACATCCCAAAGGCGATATCGCAACATCGCCAGTGCGACCGAGACTGGAATCAGCATCAGGAAGGCCGACGCCAGGGCCATGCCAATCATCGCGAAGAGCCGCCGATTGGCGATGATGTCCGGACCGATCATCGGGAATCCAATCGCGACCACCGCGAGGCCAACGACGGCGATGCCAAACCCGAGGACGACCCACTTGCCCTGCTGACGCTGAAGCGGGCTGTCGACCCTCCGAAATCGGAAGAACTGGCAAACGACGGCCAGCAGCAAAATCAGCAGCGTTAGCGGAAGATCGATCCCACGATTGTGATTGAGGACAAAATCGGGTGAGGACAGGTAGGTTGCGGCCTGCACGGGCACCAGTGCGGCTACCAGCCACAGGGTCCACTTCGGCACAAACTGTCCGTTGGGAAACGTGAACAGAAACCAGATCATGAGTATTGCGCCGCAGGCCTGCAACGTCCCGGCCAGAACTCGCATGGAAACGGACGTACGGACCAGCGCCTCGGTCGCATCGGTAAGCGTGCAAACGCCAAAGAGAAGAAACGTGAACGCGCCAATACGGGCAAATGCATCTTGTCGCGCTTTCACCAGGACCAGCCCACCGATCGCCGCGAACGAGAGCGCGAAAACCGTTTCCCGTGTCACCTGCCAGATGGCATACGTTCTGGCGCTGACACTCGAGAAGTCCTCCCGCTGCCAGGGAAGGCAATCCTGGCCGTCGCACGGAGACAGGATTTGGTCGTAGAGCTGGGTCGCTCCGCGGGCGAAAAGGACCAGAACGATTACCGCCAATCCGGTCCAGATCGCAAGGATGTGACGGGTGGCAAAACGACCCAGACCGCCGGACGCAATCTGGGTCGCCGGATAGGTTCGTGCAAGCGTCATACGTGCGCTCCAACGAGTGATGTGGGGAGGCGCATGGTCAGCGCCCTGCTGGATGGCCGTGATTGTAGGATGTCCGCGCTGGCTGGACTATTGCGACCGCCATTGCTCGACGGTGAAGAGCACCGCCCACAAGAGCAGCACCGGAATGATGAGCGGTCCGATAACCACTCCGCCGACGGCCAGGACCGCGCCGAGAATCAGGGACGTCCAGCGGAACCAGATCGCAATGCCCGGCAGGCGCATCGCCGTTAGACCGAGCAGGAGCAGGGTCACGCCGGCGAGAGAAACACTCAGGCCCATCGCGGCATACCCGAGCTGCGGGAAGTAGCGGAGCAGATCAGTCCCGGGGATCGGCTCATCGTCGCGCTTCATACCAACTGCGATGGCAAGGATCGGCAACCGCGATGCGGCCATCAATACGGCCGAGATCAATCCCGCGCCTGCGATGAATTGGGTCAAGATGTCACCACTGCGGGATGACACATCGATGCGCGACTTCAGCGTGACGATCATGGCGTGAAATGCCAGCGCCGCCAGTGTGATGAGAACTCCGGAAATGACCACCGACGTCGTGTTCCCGGAATCGGACCACCAGGCGGCCATTTCGGCATCGGTGGCATCGTGCGGGATGTTGACGAATCCCACGCCCAGAAAGAGCGCAACCGCAAACCCGACTCCGACCAGCGAAAGGAGCCGCGGCAACGACGTCGCTCGCGTTGTTTCGATACCAGAATGCGCGGGTTGGGTACTTATCTGTCCAGCAATCACACAATGCTCCGTCCACGGAAACCTTCAGGCCCGGTGCGTACCGGTGCCTTGAGTCTCGCGGAGCATGAAGCGGTTGTATTGAGGCAGGTGTCCCGATTGGCCCGGGACATCGCGTCCCAATCCGAAACCCTGGTTACTGGTCGAGCAGCGAACCGGTGGAGATTGGACGACGCAGACTGAGCGCGATCAGGGCGAATGTTGTTCCGGAGACGAGCACTGCATTGGCCAGATGCCAGGCTGCTGCATCAATACTGTCCCGCGTGCTGAATCCGAGCCCGAGTTGCGCAATCACCAGCGCAATATTGATCAGGCTGAGAACGAGTTCGGGTTTGCCGAGTCGGCCTGCCTGCCGCCCTTGCCAGGCTGCAATCACGATCACCGCCGCCAGGAGAAAGATGAAC
>JAPXRQ010000068.1:0-13839 GCA_033813515.1 Thermomicrobiales bacterium | reverse complement strand
CGGCAAGCACGCCGTCGATGACCTCAGCCTGGTCGTCCGCTCCGGCGAGATCGTCGGAATTTGCGGAGTTGAAGGGAACGGTCAGACTGAGCTGATCGAAATGCTGGCCGGATTGCGCAAACCCGAGTCGGGCGTCGTGCGGATCGCCGGCGAGGATGTCACCGGGCAGAATCCCAACAGGTTGCGCGATGCCGGGCTGTCGTACATTCCGGAAGATCGCCACGGCCGCGGTCTCGTGCTCGACTTTTCCCTGTCCGAGAACATGCTCCTCGGTAACCTGGACAAAGAGCCGTTCTGTGACGGCAGCCGGATTGATTACGGGGCCACCGAAGAGATCACGCGCCAGAGCATGGCCGATTTCGATGTCCGCGCCCCGAGCAGCGCGGTCCCTGCCCGGACGCTATCGGGCGGTAATCAGCAGAAGTTGATCATTGCGCGGGAGATGTATCGCCGGCCGAAAGTGGTGCTCGCGGTCCAGCCGACGCGCGGCCTTGATGTCGGGGCGATTGAATTCGTCCACAAGCAACTGGTCGAGCAGCGCGACAGCGGGCATGCGATTCTGGTCGTCTCGTTCGAACTCGATGAAATCCTCGATCTCAGCGATCGCATTCTCGTATTGTTCGGCGGCAAGATTGTTGGTGAATTCATCAACGGAGCGGTGGATCGGGCGACGCTCGGTCTGCTGATGGGAGGGCGCAGTCTCGATGACCGGGAACCAGTCCCGGCTGCGGTCGCCTGATACCGACAGCCTCAAACGCACGCTGATCACGGTTGGCAACTCGGTCCTGGCCGTTTGTCTGGCCCTGGCCGTTGGGGCCATCTTCATTCTGGTATCGAACCAGAATCCGATTGATGCGTACAAAGCACTGCTGGAAGGTGCGTTCGGTAGCCGACGTGGTATCGCCGAAACGCTAGTCGCCGCCACACCCCTGATCCTGGGCGGTCTTGCCTTCGCGATCGCCTCCCGCGCCTCCATGTTCAACATCGGCATCGAAGGGCAGATGATCATCGGCTCTTTGGCAGCTGGTCTCGTCGGTGCGGCCCAATGGGGACTGACCCCTTGGTTGTATGTGCCTATTGCCGTCGTCATCGGCGGTATTGCCGGCGGACTTTGGGGCGCGATTCCGGGAGTCCTCAAGGCGCGATCGGGGGCGAGCGAGGTGATCACGACGATCATGCTCAATTACCTTGCCTATCGCATCAGCACATACATGGTCACATCAGCCGGTGAATGGCTTTCGCTGGTCGATCCGCAGCAGAAGGCGACGAACAAGGTCGATCCCAACTCCCGCCTGCCGATCATCCTCGAGAAGACCCGGTTGCACGCCGGCTTCATCCTCGCCATCGTGATGGGCCTCATCCTCTGGTATGTGCTGTTCCGGACGACATTTGGGTATCGCATTCGCACCGTCGGACTTAGCCGGGGCGCGGCCGATTACGCCGGGATTGCCTGGGGTCAGACGATCGTCAAGGCGATGTTCCTGAGCGGTTTTCTGGCCGGTCTGGCCGGAGCATCGGAGACCTTGGGTCTACTCGGCCGCCATTATGATTCGCGCTCAGGCTATGGCTTTACGGCGATTGCGGTCGGTTTGGTCGGACGGAATAATCCGATCGGCGTCATTTTTGCCGGCCTGCTTTTTGGGGCGCTCCGTTCCGGATCGAATGCGATGCAGTCGAATGCCGGCACATCCAAGGAACTCGTCCTGATCCTGCAGGCGCTGGTCATCCTCGCGATCTCCGCACTCTCCTCGCTGGAATACCTGCGATCGCGTCGGGCTCGCATGAAGGCTGCGCGCACTCCACCCCCACCCGCCGTCCAGACAGGAGTGCCCGCGTGACCGATTTCTTCGATGTCTTTTTCCTGAAGACAGTGCTCAAGTTCGCCACGCCGTTGATCTTCGCAGCGATGGGTGGGTTGCTTTCCGAGAAGTCCGGCGTCATGAACATTGCGCTTGAGGGCCTGATGCTGATTGGTGCATTCTTCAGCGTCGTCGGGGTCTGGTACTTCGAGAATGTCTGGATCGGCGTGTTGTTAGGGGTACTGGCCGCAATGATTGCCGCCCTGATTCACGCCTTCTGGTGCATTACCTTGCGCGCCGATCAGATCGTGGCAGCGACCGCGATCAACCTGCTCGGAGGCGGCCTAACCATCTTCCTCATGGTCCGTATCTGGCAAACATCGGGCCAGACGCCACGAGTCGAGCGGCTACCGGTCTTCTGGGGCACGATGTCGATTCTGGTTCCGGTTGCGTTTATCTTCGTGCCGATTGTCTGGTTCGTCCTTAATCGCACCAAGATCGGACTGCATATCCTGGCGTCGGGCGAATCTCCCCAGGCGGCGGAGAGCGTTGGCATCAATGTGAACGCCATCCGCTATGTCTGCGTGACGCTGAGCGGATTCTTCGCTGGACTCGGTGGAATCTATCTGGCGCTGGGTGAACTGTCAGGATTCAGCAGGGACATGACCCAGGGCAAGGGCTTTATCGCATTGGCGGCCGTGATCTTTGGCAACTGGTCTCCCTTTGGCGCGCTTTTCGCCTGCCTGCTCTTTGCTGGCTCCCAGGCATTCACCATTCAGGCGCAGGCGACCGGGCTTGGAATCAACACTGACTTGCTTTTGGCCCTGCCGTATCTGCTGACAATCATTGCCATCGCCGGATTCCATCGGCGCTCCCATGCCCCAGCGGGACTTGGTCGGCACGCGACCAATCGCTGATGACTGAGGCCCAATCACCGGTCCAACTCGTGCAGGCCCATCTCGATGCGTGCAACCGCCACGATGTCGATGGTGCCCTGGCGCTGGTGTCAAGGGATGTTGTTGTGCGCAGCAACGACGTGATCGATACCGGCAACGATTTCGCGCTGTACTCCGATTACCTGCGCGATCTGTTTCTAACCAATCCTGAGGTGAAAGCCGATCTGCTGGACCGCATGAGTCTGGGCTGTGTGGTCATAGACGAAACCATCCTGACCGGTCTTGAGCGCGGCACCTTCCACGCAATCACGATCTACGAGATCGCGCGCGGTCGGATCGCCTCGATCCGCATCATTTCCTAATAGGGCAGTGCATCCGGTTCCGCAATCGGTCGTACAATGCCAACGCCGGAAGGCACGTCGATGAGAGACAGGGTTTGGCGGAGGGTGATATCAGCATGGCGCTGATGGCGGAACGATCGCGCGGGAACATCGGACCTGCGGCCATGGGCAGCGACCAACTGGTCTGGTACTTCTTCCGCGTTTCCGGCGTGCTGCTGGTCGGCCTGGCGGGAAGCCACCTCTTCATGACGCACTACCTGCATGCGCCTTCCGAGACAACTTTCGATTTCGTCGCCCGGCGCTATGCCAACCCGCTCTGGCGCACGGCCGACTGGCTGCTCCTCCTGACCGCCCTTTGGCACGGATTGCTCGGCGCTCGCATTTCTGTCCAGGACTATGTGCGTTCGGCCGGCTGGCGGACTTTCATCATTTCGGTCCTCTGGGTTGTGGGGATCATTTTCTCGCTGCTCGGCACGATCACCATTTTGACCTTCAATGAGGCCGCAGCCCGAGATAACACTGGCCCCCTCGCCGGATCGTTCTGGATCGGCGATCTGCTTGGCTACTCGCTCTATGTCATTGCGGCAATCACCTACGTTTCGATCATCCTCTCGGTACTGCTCTTCATCAACGAGTCACGCAAGGGCAACCTGATGTTTTATCGGGGCGATCTGGGGCAATACGCCTGGATCCTGCACCGCGCCACCGGAATCGGCATCATCGGTTTCCTGCTGGTCCACATCCTGGACATCATGCTGATCGGCCTCGGCCGCGATGTCTACGATCACACTGTCGAGTTCTACGGTCACTGGTTCATCATCCCGATGGAGATTGCCCTTGTCGGCGCAGTCATTTATCACGGGTTGAACGGACTCCGAATCACACTCATCGACTTCTGGTCGCTTGGGGTCAGTCGGCAGCGGCAGATGTTCATTGCCGTGCTCATTGGTGCGGTTTTGCTGACATTGCCCAGCATCCTCGTCATCCTTCAGCACGAGATGTAACCCACCCGGGTCGAAAATTCGTATAGTTGAGGTGAAGGAGGTGCCGCCCGATGCGCGCCATCCAGCGGTATGTGCCGCTCACCATCCTCGTCGCAACCGCACTGATTGGATTGCTGACAGCAATCGCAGGCGAAATCGTTCGTGCGCAGGAGCCCGATCCGGCCGTTGTCGTTATTACGGTCGATGGGCCAATCAACTCGTCGGTGTCGCGGTACGTCAATCGCGGAATTCTCGATGCCAACGACGATGAGGCCGCGGCGATCGTTCTGGTGCTCAACACGCCAGGAGGCGAAGACACATACGTCAACAGCATCGTCAACCGGATATCAGGGAGTTGCGTGCCGGTCATCACGTGGGTTGGGCCCGGCGATGCGCAGGCGATTTCCAACGGTCTGAATCTCGTCTATGCCGCCCAAATTGCTGCGATGAGTCCAGATGCCGTCATTGGCAACTCGCCGCCGGTGCTCTCTGGATCCCGAAGCGCCCTGCGGGAGGACGATGCGGACTATGCACAGGCGGTCGATGAGGATATCGCCCGGCTGCAAAAGATGGCTCGCCGCAATGGTCACAATGAGGAATGGGTCGTCTCGGCAGTCAAGGATGGCGCGACCGTAATGGCCGATGATGCCGTCCAGCAGGGCATCGTCACCCAGGTGCAGCCCGATCTGGCATCGGTCATCGCTGGAGCAGACGGTGCGGTCGTTGAGACGGCGGCAGGTACGATCACGATTGAAACTGCTGGCGCGCCGGTCCAGAACGAGCAGATGTCCTGGTTTGAGGACCTGATGCAGTGGCTGGCCAAACCGACGATGGCCTACCTGCTGGTCAGTATGGGCATTCTCGCCATTTACTTCGAACTCGCCAATCCTGGACTTGGATTGCCGTCGATTCTGGGCGTGATCATGCTCGTCATTGGCCTGATGGGACTTTCCGGGCTGCCGGTCAGTTGGATCGGTCTGGGCCTGATGCTTGGCGCCTTCGCCCTTTTCCTGCTCGACATCTTCCTGCCCTCGTTGGGATTGCTGACGATCGGCGGACTGGCCATGTTTTTGATCGGTTCGAATACGCTCATTGCCCGCGGGGCATCGGAGGATTTGCAGGTTCCGCAGCATGTCATCACCACAGTCACGATCTGTCTCGGCATACTTGCCATATTGATTGGCATGCTGGCGGTCAAGGCGCAGTTCTGGCGCAAGAAGGCTGGCCGCGAGGATTTGATCGGGCGATCGGGCGAAACCTCGACACGGCTGGATCCCTCGGGCATGGTTTACGTTTTTGGCGAACTGTGGAACGCGACCAGCTCGGCGGGACCGATCGAGGTCAATCAAACGGTCGTCGTCGAAGAGGTCGATGGCATCAGGTTAATCGTGCGGCCTGGAATGGCTACAGTTCACGAGGCAGTCGAGTCGGTCGGCGATCGCACCACCGTCATTCCTGTGCGACCGGCACATTGACAGATAGCGGTACGGAATAGAGGTTTCATATGGGTTGGATCGTTCTTGCAGTTGTTCTTTTCTTCCTGCTGGTCGTGCTTGCCTCGGCGGTCAAGGTTGTCCAGGAATATGAGCGCGGCGTTGTCTTCCGGCTTGGGCGTCTGGCCGGTGTGCGCGGTCCTGGTTTGATCCTGTTGCTGCCATTCATTGAGCGCATGACCAAGGTCGATCTGCGGACCGTGACCATGGACGTCCCGGCTCAGGAAGTGATCACCAAGGACAATGTCACGATCCGGGTGAATGCGGTTGTTTACTTCCGGGTGCTTGAACCGCAGTTGGCCGTCGTCAATGTCGCCGATTTCATCCGCGCTACCTCCCAGATCTCGCAGACAACGCTTCGTTCGATCCTCGGCCAGTCGGCCCTGGATGATCTGTTGGCTGAGCGGGAAGTGATCAACCAGCAGTTACAGAAGATCATTGACGATCAGACCGAGCCGTGGGGCGTCAAAGTCTCGGTTGTTGAGGTGAAAGACGTCGAGCTGCCGCAGTCGATGCAGCGCGCGATGGCCCGCCAGGCCGAGGCCGAGCGGGAGAAGCGAGCCAAGATCATTCACGCGGAAGGTGAGTTTCAGGCCAGTCGGCAGTTGGCCGAGGCTGCCGATGTCATCGACAAGAGCCCGGTTGCATTGCAGCTGCGCTACCTGCAGACCCTGAACGAGATTGGCACCGAAAAGAACACGACGATTGTCTTCCCGCTCCCGATCGAGTTGCTGAGTGGTCTGCTGGGCGATCGCGAACGACGGCATTCGGCGGCTCCGTCCACACCGGCTGTCCCGGCATCGGGCGTGCAGCCGATCCCCAACGCTCCGGCACCGGGTTCGACACCACCAACACCAACAGAGCTCTGATCAGGCCGCGCGGGGACCGAGTTTGCGACCCGCGCGCTTGTCCTGGTCTATCGGAGCAGTGACTGGAGCGGGGTACGACTCCTGGGAAATGGATTCCGTCGTCGGCGGTGACGATGCTGTGGCGTCCTCCTTCGCTCCGTTTGGTCCAGCAATCAGGTAGACCTGCAGGAGCAGGATGACGACGACGGCGAGGATCTTGCTGCGCGACATCTGCACGTCGTAGTGGATGGCGTCAAGCAGCAGCAATCCGACCTGCAGGAAGACGACCCAGCCGATCGTGACAGTCGAAAGTTCTGCCACCTGCAGAATGCGGGCGTAGACCACGAACAGCACCACGAACGCGGTCAGACCTCCGAGGAACATCAGTGCCCGCCCGCGTTCGGCCCACTCCTTGGCGCAAATTGCACCGAGGAAGTCGAGTCCGGCCAGTGTGATCATTGCGCCAACACCGGCCACGATCGTCTTCCAGTTGTCAGGTAATGCGTTCGAGATATCCATGTGCGTCTCCGCAGCTCAGTCATCGGTATCGATGAATCGAGCATGCGGTTGTAACCATCGCAAAACATCCGCAGGTCTACGGATATCGCGTGCAGGAAGTACCCGGTTTTCGTAGTCAGCGGCTGTTGGATGCTGGCTGCTGCCGATCGCGGCCGACTTCACTGCGGATTTGTCTGGGTGCATGCTGCATTGCTCGCAGCAGTCCGCAGCACGATTCGCGGTGTTGCGAACGACTGGTCAGCGGATCCGGGCGGCGGCGGCCATGGTTGCGGCGGCGGTGCGACTGTTGACGCCGAGTTTGTTGAGGATCGCGGAGACGTGCTGGGAGACGGTTCGCGGGGAAAGGAAGAGTTCGGCTGCGATTTCGGGGTCGGTCCGCCCAGCCATGAGATGCAGCAGGACTTCGAACTCGCGATTGGAGAGTGCGTTGAACGGAGCAGGACGCTTCGCCCGATCGGTCGGCAGCACAGGTTCAGCCAGCCCGACGATTTCCGCGATCGCTTCCGCCTTGCTGAGCGAGCGTCCCTCTTCGACCAGCCGATCAAACTGATCTTCGCCCAACAGCCTGCGCGCGTCGGCAATCATCGCTTCGTAGGCGATCTGCAAGGGTGTCCGCAACATGATCTGGGACCGCTTCGACTCCGCGTACGCCATGCCGACGATGCGTGCCGAGAGTTCGTAGCGCCCGGTCTTGGCCGAAACAGATGCAGTGCCCCAACAGACATGCTGGAAGAAGTAGGCATCCTCCAGGCGGTCTGCCTGTTGCAGCAGAACTTCCTGATAGGCCGCCTGGGCCTTGGCGTATTCGCCTTCGAAGAGCCACGTGTAGGCGATCGCGTTCAGGGCGCTGACCACGTTGTCGGTGTCGCCGACTTGCTCGAAGACGTCTGCGGCCCGCTCAGCCGCGGCGCGGGCCTTGTTGTAATCGCCTTCGAGCGTATCAATAAGCGACATGTTCATTTCGGCCGCCGCAACAAACCACTTGTTGTTGGAGCGCGTCGCTTCCTCAATCGTCTCTTGCGATTTGGCCCGGGCGGCATTGAGTTGCTGCTGATTGATCAGACCACCCGAGGCAAGGAGCAGGAGCTCGGCCGCGATTCCGGTGTTGTTGGTTTCCCGCATCAGCGCGACGGCCCGGTCAATCAGCGGCAGCATCCGGTCGAGATCGTCGAAGTGATCGGCCAGCATGGCGGTGACGGCGAGCGCCCGGATTTCGACTTCCGGATCGGCCGACACGGCCGGATCATCGATGACCGCGCCGAGGAGGCGATAACCTTCGGAGAGGAAGTGGCCATCCGTCCAGAACCAGTCCAGCGCCCCGACCAGATCGGCGATTTCGAGCACGTGCCCGGTGCTCGTGAAGTACTCGACCGCCGACCGGTAGTTTTCGATATCGGTTTCGATCAGTTTCCAGATCCGGTATTGCTCTTCGGACGAGGTACGCAGGGCCGGACCCAGCACGCGGGCGCGGCGTCGGAAGAAATCAGCGTGCGTCTGTCGGTATGTGTCGAACATGCCTTGCTCGACGATCATCCGCCGGCCGTAGGAATGGATGGTCTCCAGCATGGTGAAGCGGGGACCGACCAATTCGAGATCGACACGGCGAACCAGACTGTGCGCCAGCAACTCCTCCAGGCCGGTCAGGAACGCGTTTTCGTCGGCCAGACCCGAGAGGGCAAGACCGGCCTCGATATCGAACCCACTTGCGAAGACGGCCAATCGGGAGAACAGGTCGCGTTCCGGTTGCTGTAGAAGATCAACACTCCAGGCGACGGCCCGTTCCATCGTTTGCTGGCGCGCAGGCATATCGCGCGGACCAGTCGACGGCAGGACCGCACCGCGCTCGAGCCGATCGAGCACATGTTCCGGGCCCAGCACGCGCATTTGGGCGGCGGCGAGTTCGATCGCCAGCGGCAATCCGTCGACGCGCTGGCAGATGCGTTGCGCGATTTCCGGATCCAATCCGCCCGATCGATTGCCTCTGGCTGTCCCGGCCCGGTCGATCAGCAGTTGCACCGCGGCCGGCGGATCGCCATCCGCAGTCGCGGTCATCTCCAGCGGCTCCAGGACGTATTCATGCTCACCACGCACGCGCAGGATCAATCGCGAGGTCACCACAATGGTGAGTTCCGGGCAGCGCATCAATATCTCTTGCAGCACTGGCGCCACGGAGACAACCTGCTCCAGGTTGTCGAGCATCAGCAGGGCAGGTTGATTGGCAAAGGCGAGGGTGATGGCCTCAAGTTCGGGCACGATTGGCGCGCGACCATCTTCGAGTGCGCGCAGAATCTCGCCCGGAACCGCCGCCGGATCGGTGATCGCGGCCAGTTCGACCATGACGATCCCGCCCGGCATCGTGGCCGGATCAATGCGATTCATCAGTTCGGTCGTCAGCCGGGTCTTGCCAACCCCACCGGGACCAGTGACCGTGATCAATCGAATCGCGGGATTCTGGACAAGGGCAAGCACATCCTGCAGATCGGTCTCGCGACCGACAAAGGACGTGAGGAGGCTGGCGCTGGGACGCCTACCCAATGGTGCGGTCGGCGCGGGGGTATCGACGTCGCTCACAGTGGTGCCCGATAGAAGCGTAGGTTTCCGGTGCCTATCGTCTCACATCAGAGGCGATTTGTGACGTGATTCTGCATCCAAATCTGAAGTTTGAACGTGATCAGGATTCCGTTGGCCAGGTCAGTTCACTTGCCCGCAATGCCTCAATCCGGTCGCGGACGGCGGTCAGAATCGCGGCCCGATCAACCAGCACGGCCTCGCTGTCCTTGCGTGCCTTCATCTCGACCTGGTTGTTGGCCAGGGTGCGTGGACTGACCGAGAGCCGAATTGGCAGCCCGATCAGATCGGCATCGTTGAACTTCACGCCAGGGCGCTCCGGTCGATCGTCGTACAGCACCTCGTACCCGGCCGCTTCCAGTTCGGCCAGCAGCGCTTCGGCAGCGGCGGAGGTTTCGGTGTCGGTCGCCGGCGCGAGGGAGAGCAGGGCGATATCGAATGGCGCGACATTGACTGGCCAGATGATGCCTTTCTCGTCGTGAGACTGCTCGACAATGGTCTGCGCGGCGCGACCGGAGCCGATGCCATACGAGCCCATCACCACCGGATGCGGCCGCCCTTCCTCATCGAGGTAGGTTGCTTTCAGTTTCTCGGTGTAGCGGGTGCCGAGCTTGAAGATGTTGCCAATCTCGATCGCCCGGGCTTCCTGCAGTTCCCCGCCGCAGACCGAGCAGCGCATGCCAGCGGCCGCTGAGGCGATATTGGCGATGATCGTCGGCTCGAAATCGCGTCCGGCGTTGACATTGCGATAGTGGAAACCCGGTTCGTTGGCGCCGGCGACGAAGTTGTAGCCATTGGCAATGCTCTCGTCGATGACGATCACGGCATCGGTGACGCCAATTGGCGAGCCATAGCCCGGCTCGGCGCCATGTTTGCGGATGCGCTCCGGAGAGGCCGGCACGATATCTGTCTCGCCAGTGGCCTGGCGCAGTGCCGTCTCGTTGATGTCGTAGTCGCCGCGAATGACCGCGAAGATGAACGCACCGGACGCCCCTTCGAAGAAGACGGCCTTGGCAGTCTGATCGCGCGTGATGTTCAGGAATTTGCAGAGTGCGTCGATGGTCGGGGTGTCCGGCGTGGCGACCTTCTCCAGCGGCAGTTTCTCGGCCGACATCACAGTCGGGCGGGCAAACACGGCGACCTCGCGATTGGCGGCGTAGTCGTGGTTCTCGCAGATGAGGAGCGTGTCTTCACCGTTCGGCGAGAAGGCCATGAACTCTTCCGATTTCGAACCGCCCATCATGCCGACATCGGCACTGACGACGATGAAATCCAGGCCCATCCGGCCGAACATCTTGTTGTAGGCGTCGTAGTGCTTCTGGTAGGAGACATCGAGCCCCGCCTCGTCCAGATCCAGGCTGTACGAGTCCTTCATCGTGAACTCGCGCACGCGGATCAGACCGGCGCGGGCGCGTGGTTCGTCGCGGAACTTGGTCTGCAGGTGGTAGACGATCTGCGGCAACTGGCGGTAGGAGCTGATGTCCTGCCGGGTGAGATCGGCGACGATTTCCTCGTGCGTCATGGCGAGGACCATATCGCGATCGGCACGGTCCTTGAAGCGAGCCAGTTCCGGTCCGACCTCGTACCAGCGGCCGCTTTCCTTCCAGATATCGGCCGGATGGACGACCGGCATGAGCAATTCCTGCCCGCCGATGGCATCCATTTCCTCGCGGATGATCTTCTCGATCTTCTTGACGACCCGGTATCCCATCGGCAGCAGGCTGAACAAACCCGAACCCAGCGGGCGGATCATGCCCGCGCGGACCATCAGCTGGTGGCTGACGATCTCGGCATCGGCTGGCGCATCGCGCAGCGTACGGCCAAACATGTGCGACATCCGCATGGGAACGTTCCTTATCCTGTTCGCGTGATAGGTGCTCACATCAGCGTCGATGGCGCATATGAGTATCAGGGAGTTCGCCCATTTTGGGCAAATCAGGGCACGTTTTGATCACCTTGCGCCGGCACCCGGCAATTCAAAACGAGGGTTTTCCGCCGTCACCCGATGCAACATGACGACTCGTAGGGGCTAGCTGCGCTCGCCCTACACTGGCCGACGGGACTGTTCGTAGGCACAAAGCGCGTTCTGATCGGCCAGTGGGTGAACGGGCCTCCGGTGTCACCACGGCTGCCGAGACCGCTCGGGCGACCGCAGGTAGCCCCTACGGCACGCCGCCATCTTGGGGGGCTGTCTATGCCGTTCTATCCGAGCGCTCCGGCGATTGCCTGCTCGAGGTCGTGCCAGAGATCGTCGGGATGTTCGAGACCGGTCGACAGCCGAAGCAAGGCCGGATTGACCAGGTCGTCGCCATCCCACCGACTCCGCCGCTCGATCAACGACTCGACACTGCCCAGACTCGTCGCCGGCACCCAAACCCGGGTCAGTTCGGTCACCTTATTGGCCGCCGCCTTGCCACCCGCGACCTGGAACGAGAGCATCCCGCCAAATCCGCCGGTCATCTGCTTACTCGCGATCTCGTTACCCGGATCCGAGGCGAGTCCGGGGTAATAGACCTTCTCGACCTGCCGGTGCTGTGAGAGGCGCTCGGCAATCGTCATGGCGGTGTCGGCCTGACGGCGGACCCGGAGCGGCATGGTCTGCAGGCCGCGTCTGGCCAACCAGCTGCTGAAGCCGTTGGGCTGGGTGCCGATCTGGCCGCGGCGGCTCGTGATCCGTTTGGCCAGCTCGGGATCGTTCGTCGTCACATCGCCCATGATCAGATCGCTGTGTCCGCCGACATACTTGGTCACGCTCTCCATCACCGCCCAGGCGCCGAGTTCGAGCGGGCGAGTGAAAACAGCAGTGGAGAAGGTGTTATCGGCAATCCACGGCACCCCGCTGACGGCGCAGATCTCGGCGATGGCATGGAGATCACAGACACGAATATGCGGGTTGGTGGGGGTTTCGGCCCAGAGGAATCTCGATCCGGGGACCGCCGCCTCGACCGCCTCAAGATTGGTCAGATCGACGAAATCCACCTCGACGCCACGCGCGGTCAGGACATCGCGGGCGTAGGTCATGAAGCCGTAGTAGGCCTCGCTCGAAAAGACGATGCGCTCGCCCGGTTTGGCTTCCTCGACCAGCGCGACCATCGCGGAGGTACCCGAGTTGAACGAGACCGCGTGATCCGCCCCGTTCACATCGGCGATTGCCCGTTCAAAAGTGACGAAGGCGGGCGACTTTTCGCGGCCGTACGCGGCCGGTCCCTGGGTGCCATCGCCGGGGAGGTAGAAGGTGCTGGAGAGATTGATATCCGGGGAGAGACCGTCGCCGAGTTCGGGCTCGTACCCACCATGCACTGCCAGGGAATCGATCGTCAGCTTCGTGTCCAAGGGTTTCGGCCTCCATCGCAGGGAATCTCGATTTGGCGAGTATACGGGCAGACTATGGGCGTGGCGTGATGACACAGATCGTATCAACCCTCTTGACAATCCGATCACCAGTGCATACCATAGCTGCAGTGAAGTGATACGACACGTATCAAGTCATCAGCAACAGTGAACTTAAGGAGAGTTTAGAGATGGTTGTCACACGGTACCCGGTTTTGACGTCTGATCCCGCCCGTTTGCGCGAGGCCGTTGATCGCTGGTTTGGCGAACCGGTCTTCCGCACCCTTTCAACCACGCAGCGCGCGAATGGCACCTTTGCCTTGCCGCTGGATGTCTTTTCGACCGATTCCGATGTCTACATCATCGCCAGTGCACCTGGCCTTGGTCCGGACGATCTGGAAGTGACCGTTGATGACAATGTCGTGACCCTGAGCGGCACGGTACCGAATATCGCCAAGTCGGTCGAAGGCGAGCAGGCGACCTGGTTTGTGCACGAAATCGGTCACGGCGCGTTCAAGCGGACGATCAATCTGGCGGTCGATGTAGATGTCGATGCCGCCGATGCGAAGTTCGAGAACGGCATTCTCCGCCTCCGCCTTCCGAAGGCCGAGGTAGCCAAGCCGCGCCAGATCAAGGTCCAGGCGGTGACGTCTGGCGCCGAGGTGAGCGCGGAGATCCCGGAGACCACTCCGGCCGAATAGGCAGACCCCTTTCCCTCCCTTTCCCCAACCAGCAGAGCGGGTGAGCAGCAATGCCCACCCGCTTTGTTGTTTGCACGGGTTGTTGCAGGCGACCGTTCGTATCAGGACGGGGTGTGGAGAAATCGCCCACCTATGTAGTGAGCCGGTTCCATAGGGGGCCTGCCAGCGACATAAGTGGCTCCCATTGGAGCGATGTGCAGGCGTTCCGGTCGGTATCGTTCTGGCCGCCGGGAGCTAAAGGTCCCGGCTATTCCAACGAAGTGCACTTGTATGTTGAGGGTGTCACTTTTTTGTAAGGTGATCCACGCAGTCACCGGCGATCGAGAAGTGCAGTGGTCTTTGACGACCGTCCTTTAGTTCG
>JAPXRQ010000067.1:8536-14309 GCA_033813515.1 Thermomicrobiales bacterium | reverse complement strand
GATCACACCAGATACTAGCGCCGTATTCGCTGATAACGAAATCGGCCGAGGCGTCGTCGAACGGTGTGGCCTCAGCATTTCCCTCGAACAGGGGAAAGTGGATGTCGTACTTGTCCTGCATCTGCCGGGCCGTATCGAGCTGCGCGGGTGTGAGATCAATCCCAACCGGTTTGGCACCTCGTTGGGCGAGCCAGGCCGAGACATAGGCGGTGCCGCAGCCAAGTTCGATGACATCGAGCCCGCTGACATCGGCAGGAATCATGCCGACTTCGGATTCCGGGACGAGGAAACAGCCCCAGGTCGGATCGCCTGACCATTCCCGATCGGCAGACTCCGCAAAAAAACCGGCATTGTTGGTCCAGGATTCGAGATTTTGAGCGACATAATCGCGGTTGGGATCAGGAAGGTTCATGCAGGAATCAACTGGATTTCAAGGCCGAGTGGCGTCTCGCAATAGATAAAACCGGCATCGTTGGGTTCGCGAACCGTGACACCCTCGACCGATTCGAGCAGGCGGATGGCGGCCGGAATATCCGTGACATTGATCGCCAGGTGCCTGCCACCGAGATCGGAGTTGAGCGGTGGAGTGGTGTTCTGGTCGGGCGCCGTCCACTCGAGCAACTCGATCACGGTGTTTCCAAGCCGAACGAAGGCGTACTTTCCCACCGCACCGGGATCGATGCCAAACCGGCGACTGAGGACATCGCCGGCCGGCAGGAGATCGCCCCGGCGTTCGAGGATGGCATCGAAGCCCAGAACCTCGGTGAAAAAGGAAATGCCTTCGTTGAGATTGCGCACAACGAAGCCAATGTGATTGACAGATGCAAATGGGCTGGACACCGGGAAACTCCAATGAGACCTACGGATCGACACGGAGATAGTAGCCGGATTGGAAAGCGCGCGACGATTGACAAGCCGGGTAATGCGGACGCAATGTGTCCGCATGGCGACCTAGGCTTTGACTACTGAGCAAGGAGAAGCAATGGTTGCACTGGAACTGATTGGCCACGACATTCTCGATCAACCGCGAAGCCGGGTGGATCCCGAGTATGTGCATCGGCCGAAGCGTATCCAACCAGGTGAGGCGATCGTCAACGATGAACTCGTCCTCAAGTGGTATGACCTGGTCGAGATCGGCCAGTGCGTCGACGGGCAAGCAAGTGCCGACGCACGGGCATTTGTTGACTGGGTTTGGGACGGTCAGCAGGCCGCCGGATTTGTGATCCATCATCCCTGCGCCGGCGGCACCTATCTGGTTGCGTCACGATGGGACGCAAACAACGAATTGTGGGACCAGGTTTGGTGGCGGGCCGCGGGTGGGATCGCCTTCGAGGCCGTCGGGACGCGCAATGGAATGCAGCACAGTCATTGTCTCTGGCAGTTGCCGATCGTGGCGCACGAGGCGGCGGCATGGTCCAGATTTCTCTGCTCGGATCGATCGGGAGCGGCTTTTGATGCGTGGTTCGTGGATGAGAAGGACGGGATCACACAATGACGGCAGGCACACGCATCGCGGAACTGAACGACGGCTTGGCGGATGACTACCGGCTGGGCACGCGCCTTATCGTCCCATCCGAGCCATATATCGGTGACGGACTTGTGCTTAAGTGGTACGACCAGGCGGCGCCGGATATTCCGATCAGTCCCGAGCGGCAACGGGCAGCGAGACAGTTTCTTGCGTCGCAGATCGCCTCATTCGAACTTGAACACGACGGCCAGATGGGATTCGTTTTTCTGCACGACTGCCGTTCCGTCGTCTTCCTGTTCGCTGGCGTCTGGCGGAACAACAACGAACTCTGGGGCCGGGTGTTTATCCAGTCCGAGGGCGAGACCGGGTTTGATCCCCTAGTGCCGGTTGATGGCCCAAATCCGCTCTTTTGCGTGTGGGAAATGGCGATCGTCTGGCACGAGAGTCAGGCGCGGACGCGGTATCTTCTGAGTGAGCGCACGGCAAATGACCGGATCGCATGGTTGCAGGATCTCATCGAAGGTGTGACCCCGGCCGCATGACCTACTCACCGACAACCCGGCTTCTGACCGTCCTGGAGCGGTTGCAGTCCAGCAATGGCGTCTCTGGTCCGGATCTGGCGGCGGAACTGGAGGTCGATATCCGGAGCGTGCGCCGGTATGTGAGCACACTCCGCGACCTTGGTATTCCGATTCGGAGCGAGGCCGGCAGGCACGGGTACTACAAGATGCAGCCCGGATTTCGACTGCCGCCCCTGATGTTCACGAACAGTGAAGTGATGGCGATCCTGCTCGGCCTGATGAGCGTACGTCGCCTGGGGTTGGCCGATGAATCCGGTGCTGAACAGGCGATCTCCAAGATCGAGCGGGTTTTGCCAACCAATCTGCGGGCGCAATCGCAGGCAATCCAGAACGTCCTGACGATCGATCAACGCCAGACGAACCAATCGGTGCGGGACGAACTGATCGGGGCGGTGTCGCTGGCGGCATTCAATCAGCGACAGGTATTTGTCGACTACGAGGGCGCCAATCGGACCAGCACGACCCGTGTCATCGATCCATACGGGATCGCGTTTCACAGCGGTCGCTGGTATGTGGTCGCCCATTGCAATCTGCGCGATGACCTGCGGACCTTTCGCCTGGACCGGTTTCGGCATCACCGTGTGCTCGAGACCGGCTTCGAGCGGCCGCTGGATTTCGATGCGTTGGCCTGGCTCTGGCAGTCCATCGCGTCAATGCCGGGCACATGGTCCGTCGAAGTGCTGTTCACCTGCGAACGATGGCGAGTCGAGGAACGGGTTGCACCGCACATGGGCCGGCTGGAGAACCACCGCGATGGCGTACTGGTCCACATTCCTGCCTCCGATCTGCGTTGGACCGTTGGCTATCTGATGTCGCTCGATTTGCCGTTCCGTATACTCGGGCCGGATGAACTCAAGGCCGAGTTCCGCTCGATCGCCACACGCTTGCAGCACATCGCAGAAAGTTGATGCACTGACGACGTCGCTCCCCAAACATCACTCCATCGCCGGGCCACGTACCGAGTTGATCGCCTGGAACGAGATGCTGCTCGATGCATTTGTGGCGTCTGATCAGCAGGCTGCGAAACTGGCTTTGGACGTCCGGTTCGCCGAGCCGTTTGGTCCGCCTCCCGAAACCGGGGATGTGCTTGAGTTCTTCCGCGGGATGTTGGATCACGAAGCCCACCGCGCTCTCTTTGCTCCGCGGCTGATTGTCCGGCGGAGCGATCGGATGGCAGTCGGGAGCATCGGCATGACGCCGCCAGACGACGGCGGCCACGCCATGATCGGATATAGCGTTTATCCGGCCTTCGAGGGTCAGGGGTACGCCAGCGAGGCGGCTGTCGCGCTTGTCGAATATGGTCTGGCCATTGATGGGATCGCCGGGATCTATGCCACGATCCACCCAGGAAACACGGGCTCTGAGATCGTGGCCGGGCGAGCTGGCCTGGTCTTCACTGGCGAGGAACGTTTCGAAGACGATGAACGCCTCAACGTCTGGTGGCGGCTCCGTTAGTCGAATCCACGGATGACGCCGGCGAGAATCTGCCCTGATTCGGCCATGACAAAGCGCAGACTGTCCAGATGATCGATCACCTCGAGCAGTTCTGATCCCTCGAACGCTTCAACGGCATCGGCCAGTTCGCCGCATTCCCGCAACGCCGCTACCAGATTGGCACGCGCCTGTACGGCACGATTGGCCGGACTTCCAGGGTTATCCATTGGCAGTTCCGTAGCTAAGCGACGGGCGTTGGTCGATCCAGCGCGTCGCAGACTCGTAGGCATGGCCGATACGGCAGATCCGCGCCTCAGCAAACGGTCGTCCGACAATCTGCATGCCGATTGGGAGACCGGCAGAGGTGAATCCAACCGGGATCGAGAGTGCCGGCTGGCCAGTGGCGTTGATCGGCATATTGAACCGGGTGTAACCGGACAGCACATGCTCCTGTTCGCCATCGGTGTACGTCATGATCGGGTTGTCCGCCCGGGCGGCGACACCAGGGGTCACCGGAAGCATTATGGCGTCGAGGTTGTTGTCGGCGAAATAGCGGGCGACTGAATGGCGGATCACGATGCGCGCCTGATTGGCATGCGTATACACGGCTGCGGGGGCCAGGAGCCCACCCTTGATCCGCATGCGGAGTTCCTCCGCAATTCCGGCGCCACCATTGCGGATGCGTTGCTCGTGCACGGCCGCCGTTTCCACGCGGTTGATGACCAGTGCGACGAAGCGGGCCTCGCGGGCCAGGTCCCAGTCTTCCTCGACAACCTCGGCGCCGAGATCGCGAAGTTGTTGAACGGCGGTATCGAAGATTGCTTCCAGTTCCGGTTCGATGCGTTCGTACCAGAAGAGTCTCGGCACTCCAATCCGAAGCCCTTGGACAGATTCGCCAATCTCGGCCGCGGCAGAAGCATGAACGACGTGAGCGGATCCGGGATCGGCCGGGTCGTATCCAGTTATGGCATCCAGCGAAATGGCGCAGTCGTGAACCGAGCGGGCAAGTGGTCCAACCGTATCCAGCGACCAGGCGAGCGGGAAAACGCCACGGCGACTGACGGAGCCATACGTCGGTTTGAGACCGGTTACGCCACAGACCGAGGCCGGACAGCGGATGCTTCCGCCGGTATCGGTTCCGACCGCAAGCAGCGCCATGCCGGCAGCAACCGCGGCGGCCGAACCGCCGGAACTTCCGCCCGGGATACGGTCGAGGTCCCACGGATTGCGACTGGGGGCGCTGATCGTGCCTGCGGCGTACTCCTGGGTGACCGTCTTGCCGACAACGATGGCGCCGGCTCGCAGGAAGCTGTTGACGACGGGGGCATTAGCCTCGGCGGGAGCAGCATCGGCCATGGACTGCGATCCGCACCGGGTCGGGATTCCGGCAACATCGACAATGTCCTTGATCGCGACAGGAATGCCATGGAGTGGCCCCATGCGGAGTCCGTTGGCGCGCGCGTTATCGGCTTGCGCGGCCTCGGCGAGGAGTCGCTCACGGTCGCGAACCATGACATATGGATTGTGTTCAGCGGGAATGAGCGGAATGCGATCGAGTACCGAGGTCATCAAATCGACGGCCGACAGGGTACCGTCCTGAATCTGGCGTTGGGCCTGCGAAAGTGTGAGGTCGTGGGGCGCTGTCATGCCGATTCCGTCTCCCAGCGCGCGTCGAAGTGGAGGTCCAGTTCGGCAGTGCTTTCGGTGAGGTGCGCGAATTGATCGTATGCGTCGAACATGATGGCAAGGCGATCGGCGACCTCCTGCAATTCGTGCTCTTCGATTTGCACATCAACAATGGCTGCCGCGGCGCGGACAGATTCAGGGGAAACAACTCTCGGCATGGATCTGATGTGGCCCTTCACGACAGTCAGATAACGTCACGCCGGAAGTTTACCGAGCAGAACCACCGGACGGTTGCAGGTGATCGGGGTAGGATGCCGAAGACGAACTCCGCGCGCATTGGGAGAATCTCCAGGTGCCAGCCTCTGCGATAGCCCTTGTCCTGTGCGCGGCCTGTTTTCACGCAACGTGGAACCTGGTTGCGAAACGCGCAGGTGGCGGGCTGGCCTTTCTCTGGCTTTTCGGCGCGTTTGCCTCGCTTGGGCTCCTCCCGGTTGCGATCTGGACGTTTGCGGATACCCACATCGTCTTTGGGTGGCCTCAGTTCATAGCCTGCGTCGGCAGCGGATTCATCCACATCTTCTACTTTTCGTTGCTCCAGGCCGGATACCGAGAGGGAGACCTTTCCGTGGTCTATCCCGTGGCCAGGGGAGTTGGGCCGCTGATC
>JAPXRQ010000067.1:0-8526 GCA_033813515.1 Thermomicrobiales bacterium | reverse complement strand
CGATCGTTGGCATCAGCGTTCTGGGAGATGACCCAGGCACGCTCGCGATTTTCGGGGGATTGATGCTGCTGGGTGGCGTTGTCGGTATGTCCGGGCTGAGCCCCTCATCGATCAAGCTGGATCGATCGGTGATGTTTGGCCTGCTGTGTGGTGTCTCCATCGCGGCCTACACCATCTGGGATCGGCGGGCGGTCGCGACGCTTGCCCTTCCTGCCGTCTTCTACTACTGGGCGACAACGTTTGCGTACACCGTCTTCATCACGCCACTCATGCTGCGTCAGCGCGTGCTGCCATGGAGCCAGGCGTTTTTCCGCGCACATTGGCGTCCGGCCCTACTGGTAGCGGCCCTGAGTACGGCGTCATACTCACTGGTGTTGCACGCAATGTCGTATGCACCGTTGAGTTATGTGGCGACACTGCGAGAATCCAGCATATTGATCGCGTCGGTACTCGGGGTGGTCTATCTCAGGGAACCGCTGACCACACGCAAAACAGTCGCCGCGATAGCAATCGTGGCTGGCATTATTGGACTGGCGATCGGATAGGATCGGCAGTTGGAGCGAAAGAAGCCGGGAGTAGGGCAGTGAGAAAAGTCATCAGATTGGCAACAATCGCGCTCCTGTTCGGTTCGACCCTCGGATTTGGGTCCGCGAACATTGCGAACGCCCAGGAACCCACTGGTTCGATGCCGGCCTATGCTATTTCCTGCGACGTCTTCGTTGAGATGGCGAACTCTGCCAAAGGCGAAGGCATACCGGACGGATGCCAGGCGCTTGAGGGGATTCGAATCATTGCCTTCGATCGGATGGGTAACCGGCTGGATGCCTGCCGAACTGACGAATCAGGCGTCTGCACCCTCGATATCAGCCCGAATGGCACGCGCATCTTCTTCGAGGACACCAAGAATGTCCCGGAAGGGTACGCACCTGTTCAGACCGCCCAACGGATCTTCACCTACACAGAATTCGCCGAAGTGCACTTCGTGAACTATCGAAGCGATGTGCTGCCGGCGCCACCGACGGAGACCGGGACGATCAACATTGAAAGTCGAATCTGCCCTGATCGCTACGCCGGTGACGACTTCGCGACCGACTGCGGCGAACTGGTTTCGGGCATCGACGAGTTCGCCTTTGCCAATGACGCCTTCAACAAGACCGGTTCTGATGGCAATACCCGGGTCCGCGATGTTGCGGCCGGTGCCGTCACGGTGATTGGTGGACAAAGTGAAGCGACCGGCGATGTTGCATTCGCGTGCGCCGCAACGGACGATCCTTCGGATGTTCGGGAAACATCCGTCACGTTGACCGCCGAACTCGACAATGTGACGCGCGACTTTGCCGGGACAGTGCAACTGGCGGACGGAGAAAATCTGACGTGCACCTGGTATCAGATTCCGAATCTCGATCGCGGTCTTTGGACATCGCTGAACAATCCAATGGCTTCTGGAGACCGGGCCGGAACCTGGATTGATGAAACCGGCAATCTGCAGCTCTACGTCGTCAAATGCGCCGATGGGGTTGTCCCCGAAGCACTGGAAGACGCGGCCACCGATTGCATGGACAAGCCGGAACCGTTCGGTGTGTCGGCGATCGCTGAGGATGGAACCGTGCTCGCCTCGGGCGGACTGGATGCGGAGGGTAAGGTGCTGCTAAACCTGAACGGACAGACCATTGCTGACTTCACCGTTTCCAGCGATGCACGTCCTGATGTATCGGCGGATGTCATCGGATGTTTCGCCAATGCAGACGATGGTTTGGGCGATGTGACTGATCCGATGCAGCAATCGGTCACGAAGGGCGACGCAGGGTGGTCGGTTCCAGGATTCGGCGACGACGTCCGGGGCGTCACCTGCATTTGGTATCTGATTGGATAAGACTACGGGTTGATTCGGATCGGACTCATTGCGGATATCCATGGCAATCTGAGCGGACTGACCATCGCGCTACAGAAGCTGGACAATGCTGCCGTAGATCGCGTGATCTGTCTGGGCGATGTCGCCAATCTGGGTCCGTCACCCGGAGACGTCATTGATCTTCTGCGCCATCGCGAGATCCCAAACGTCATTGGCAATGCGGACGCCTGGTTGATACCCGAACGCGACATACCAGTCGATCCAGCCGACTCGATTGCGACGATTGCGCTCACCAAATGGACCCGAGACCGACTGCAGGCCGATCAGTTGGCCTGGCTCCATGACCTCCCGTTGAGCCGGACTGAAGAGATCGAGGGCGTGCGGATCATCTCCTGTCACGGTTCTCCAGATTCGGTTGACCAGGTCATCGCAATGCATACGGCCGAGTCCGCGATCCGCAAATGGATCGACGGGAGTGAGCCGACCGTCTTGGTCAATGGTCACACGCACATCGCGCTCGATCGGAAGATTGGAGAATCGCGTCTGGTCAATCCCGGAAGCGCCGGCCTCCCGGGAGTCGGTCCGGATGATCCGCTCCTGTCTCGCAATGAACAGGTCAACTGGTTCGAATGTGCGGTCCTTCAGGTTGATCGCGGAAAGGTCGCCGTCGAGCACCTTCGAATTCCGATAGAAATCAACACGATGGTGAATGAGGTGGCCGATTCCGGCATGCCGCAACAGGAGTGGTGGAGGGAACGTTGGCAACTGACGTAGCACGAGCCAGAGTCGCAGTCGTGACTGGCGGCGTTCAGGGAATCGGCGGAGCGACCAGTTCGCTCCTTGCCGACCGGGGATATGTCGTTTGTGCACTGGACATCGTGAATGAGTCACATCCCGATCCCCGCGTCCAGTCCATCCGATGCGACGTAACAGACTCCGCGGCCGTCGAGCAGGTGTTTGCCATGATCGAATCGGAGTTCGGAGATATTGACATAACCGTATGCAACGCAGGAATAGGTGGGGGAGCGCCAGTTGCCGATCTGACTGACGAGCAGTTCGATCGTGTCCTGACGGCGAATCTGAATGGCGTCTTTCACACTGCGCGAGCGGCGGTAAGGTCCATGTTGTCTCGGCGACAGGGATGTATCGTCACGATCGGATCTGTGTTCGGACAGAATCCTCCCGCCGGCACAAGCGCGTACGCGGCCTCCAAGGCGGGAGTTGCCGCGTTCACAAGGAGTCTCGCGTTGGAGATGGCGCCGCACGGGATCCGGGTGAATTGCATTAGCCCCGGCCACATCGACACCGCGCTCTATCGAAGTGCGCTAGAGCGACGCGCAGCGCTCCGGGGTATCAGCTTGTCGGCGATCACGGCCGAGGAAGAGGAAGTGATTCCTCTCGGGCGCTTTGGAACGCCCGAGGATGTGGCCCGGGTGATCTGCTTTCTCTGTTCCGAGGAGGCGGCATACATCACCGGACAGCGCATCAACGTAGACGGTGGTCTCGAGGCGTTCTAGTCCGATTTCAGACCGGTGTTGTTGCGAAGGCGACTATCAGATCGACGCAATGCTCGATATCGCGTTCGTCCACCATTTCGATTGGTGAGTGCGTGTAGCGGGTGGGATAGGCAATGAGCGCGCTATCCACACCGCGCTTGATCAGTGCGGCGGCGTCGCTGCCGTATTGCTGGAAAATGGCGCGCTGGAACGGAATCTCCTCGCGTTGCGCAACTTCAACCAGGCGTTGCGAGATCTTGCGCGAGTAATGCGCCGAGCCATCCATGTAGACCACGACTGGACCTGCACCGAGTTTCGACGGGAAATTGCGTGCGTCCACCCCCGGGATATCGCCGGTCAGGCCAACATCGAGATTGAGGCAGAGATCGAGTTCGAGATCGTCAACAACGCTACTGGCGCCGATCAGCCCATTTTCCTCCTGGACCGTCGAAACCACCCAGACCTCGTACGCAAGATCGCGGCGACCCTGGAGGCGCTCGGCAGCAAGGGTTGCGATTGCCAACGCCGCGCGATCATCCATGGCCTTACCGACGATCCCATACGGTCCGAGACGTTTGGTTTCAGGATTGAAGATGATGTGATCACCGATGTGCACACCGAGATCCTCGACCTCCGCGGCCGACGAGACGCCCAGGTCGACGAACCAGTCGTTCCAGGAGACTTTTCCGGTCGGGTCGCTGTGGGGAACAACATGACCGCTGGCCGTCGCGAAGATTCCGTCGACGACACCGGTGCTTGTCATAATACGTGCAGGTTGATTCAGCGGGTTCATCCAGCGGGGTGGAAATCCACGGGTATCCTGGAAATAGGGCCAGATGAGGACAAATCCTTCTGGTGTGATGCTCTTGACGAGGTAGCAGATCTCGTCGGCGTGCCCCATGATCGCAAGCCGTGGTCCCGAGCCGCCGACCTTTCCGAGGACGTTGTCGACGCGCGTGCGCCGGACCTCGGTGCAGGATTGCAACCAGCGCTCGGCGATCCAGTCCTGGACCAGCGCCTCATCGCCAGTGGGTCCAGTCAGTTCCGTCAACGTGCGAATAAGGTCGAACGTGGCGCTCTCAGTCATTGGAGTACTGGATCCGTTTCAGTTGGATTCGATCCGCGATTCGTCGACGGTGACCCGTTTGCCTTCGATACTTTGGATGGCGTCTACGGGGAGTTCTGAGATGGTGCCGGAGTCATCACGGATGACCAGGTAGAGGTTGTGCACCTCACTCGCGCGGCCGATCAGGTCTCCATCCCTGGAGCGGATTTCAGCGCCGATCGGAATGACGGTTGGGTCCAACTCCATCGGTGACAAACCTCCTGCGCGGCTTCCCGGCTGTGCAGACAACACTTTAGCAAGTGCGGGGTGAAATTGTCGTTCCTCCCCCGGGTTTGACGTAAGAGTTGGTGTTATGTCGAGATTCTGTGCCTGTACAAGCAAATGCGGATAACGCAGCTTATCCGCAAAGGACATTTCGGAGCCCGATGCCATGTGCTCCCCTCTCGACGCACCCGGGGTTTGCAATGCATGATGACGCCAGTGATTTGCCTGGCAGAATGTGGAGAGAGTCGTGGCTGATTTGGCGGGAAAGACGGCACTGGTGACTGGCGCCGGCATCGGAATTGGTCAGGGCACGGCGATTGCGCTCGCAAAGGCCGGGGCATCGGTGATGGTCCACTATGCGCGCAGTGAGGCTGGCGCTCACGAGACCGTTCGGCAGATCACCAACGCCGGCGGAACGGCGCGACTGATCCACGGCGATTTACGAGAAGCGGGAACCTGTCGCGAGGTGGTCAACGCGACGATTGCCGCCTTCGGTGGGATCGACATTCTGATCAACAACTCGGGCGTGACCCGCGTCGAGCCGTTTACCGAGTTTCGCGAATCGACCTACGACGAAGTCTTCGATCTCAATGTCAAGGGCTACTTCTTCTGCGCCCAGACCGCGGCCATCCACATGCGCAATGTCGGCGGCGGCAAGATTGTCAACATCTCATCGGTGCATGGCCATGGTGGCAAGGAAGGTCACACGGCTTACGCTGGCACGAAGGGGGCGGTTTCAGCCTTCACGCGCGCCCTGGCCATCGAGCTGGCTCGGGACAACATCCGGGTCAATTGCATTGCCCCGGGCGCAATCGAGGTTCCCCGCTACTTCGACAATCCGAACTACGCCGAGGTTGATCCGTTCTACTTCTCGCCGATTGGCCGGGTCGGCAAACCCGCCGACATTGGCGAAACGGTCGTCTTTCTGGTGTCGGACGAGGCTGATTTCATCACCGGCCAGACACTCTACGTCGACGGCGGATTGACTTCGCGCCTAGGCTTGTAGGTGTTCACGGACCGCGAATTCTGAACAGCAAACGAAAACCCGTCTTGGAAGCCGGGAACTACGTTTGAGGCTGGCGTTCTAGGTCGGCTCGTTCGAGGGTGTGGCACCGGGGAGTTGCGGAACAGAGCGATTGTCGGAGAGCGAGATCAGGCCGCGGTCAACATAGGCCGTGAGCTTGGCGCGGGTGTCCTCGATGTCGTTGTTGCGCATGGTTAGCTGCCCGATGCGATCGGCCGCTGTGAAGGTCCCCTCCCCCTTCTCCATGGTCAGGCGCTCCGGCATATATGTCAAGTTAGGCGATTCTGTGCTCATGATCGAGTAGTCGTTGCCACGGCGGAGACCGATCGTGACTTCGCCGGTGACGACACTTGCCACCCACCGCTGGAGCGATTCGCGCAGCATGATCGCCTGCGGATCAAACCAGCGCCCCTCGTACAGCAAGCGCCCGAGTTTGCGTCCGCTCTCCCGATACTGCTCGATGGTGGTCTCGTTATGGATACCGCTGACCAGCCGCTCGTAGGCAATATGGAGCAACGCCATGCCTGGCGATTCGTAGATGCCGCGGCTCTTGGACTCGATGATCCGGTTCTCGATTTGATCACTCATGCCGAGTCCGTGTCGGCCGCCGATCGTGTTCGCCTCGGTGACCAGCGCGACCGGATCGGGGAATTCTTCGCCATTGATGGCCACCGGTACGCCGTACTCGAATCGGATGCGGACCTCCTCGTACGGAATCGCCACCGACTCGTCCCAGAAACGGACGCCCATGATCGGCTCGATGATGGTGATGTTGGAGCTTAGGTGCTCAAGATCCTTGGCCTCGTGGGTTGCACCAAGCAGGTTGGAGTCGGTTGAATACGCCTTCTCCGCTGACATCCGGTAGGCAAATCCGGCTTCGGTCATAAACGCGGACATCTCCGCCCGACCACCCAACTCGTCGATGAAATCGGCATCGAGCCAGGGCTTGTAGATCTGTAATCCAGGATTGACGAGCAATCCGTAGCGATAAAAGCGCTCAATGTCGTTGCCCTTGAACGTGCTTCCGTCGCCCCAGATATGCACATCGTCTTCAAGCATGGCGGCAACAAGGATGGTGCCCGTGACTGCACGCCCGAGCGGGGTGGTGTTGAAGTAGGTGTAGCCGGCGGTCGAAATGTGGAACGCGCCGCACTGGATTGCCGTCAGGCCCTCCATCGCGAGTTGCTGGCGGCAGTCGACCAAACGGGCCTCCTCGGCCCCGTACTCGCGGGCGCGGTTGGGAATGTTCTCGTAGTCGGTTTCGTCCGGTTGACCAAGATTTGCGGTGTACGCAAACGGACGGGCGCCTTTGACCTTCATCCAGTGCAGGGCAGCGCTGGTATCGAGGCCACCAGAGAAGGCGATACCGATTTTCTGGCCAACGGGAAGTTTTTCGAGAATGACGCCCAACGTGATCTCCACTTGCCTACGCAGAATCCAACACACTGTCCCCAATTATCGGGCCAGTCGCGGAAAAACGAAGGAGAGCAGCCTTGCGACCGCTCTCCTCCAGTTGGATCGAATTGAATCGGGGTCCTAGGCCGCAGGAGTGGCGTCGCCGCCACCTGCCCCAACCCGGAGCGCCACAATCGTTGCCGCCGGGGTTTCCGGTGGATTCGACGTGTTCGACGACGGGATGAGTGGACCACCGGCGGCAAAGATAACTGTGTCGCCAGATGCAGCCGACGTGGCGTTGATGCCGGCGGGTGCCTGCCAGCGGAAGAGTTCCGTGCCATCGGTCGCGTTGAAGCCCATCACGGCGCCATCGAGGCCGGAGCTCCAGACCACATCGTTGGTAACTGTGATGCCAGCGAGCGGTCCGGTTGGCAGTTCGACTTGCCAGGCAATCGTTCCATCGGCGGCATTGAGCGCCACGATCAGACCAGTTGCGGTTGTGAAGTCGAACGGGTGATTCGGATCGAATCCGCCACCGGTGTAGAACGACGGCAGCTGATAGACCGGCGCGTAGACCAATCCGTTGGCATAGGCCATCGGCGTCTCCACACCACCGAGGGTGCCCGGCCAAACCTCGAGGAACCCGCCCTCGGGAATGGTCGTCGCATCATCGTTCATGTGCTTGCCGACCGGAGTTCGCCAAACCACCAGACCCGATTCGCGATCGAGAGCAACGACGATGCCGTGCTTGCCCGAGGTGACCACGATCTTGCGGCCGTCTTCCAGATCGATGATGACCGGCGTCAACTGGTTGTCGAGGTCAAACACGTCGTGCGGCTTGACGTTGTAGCTCCAGGTCAGGGTGCCAGTGACCGGATCGAACTTGAGGATGTTGTTGGCGTAATCGTTGTCGCCAGGGCGGCTGGTTGCCGCTGGCCACTCCTCGGTACCCGGATACGGGGCCGCGTTGCCGATTCCGACGTAGAGATTGCCTTCGTCATCGACAGACGGCGGATGCCAGAAGCCACCACCGGAGTTGACGCGCGGATTGCCCCACAGGTTGTCAGTTGTCGTGTCGAAGTACCAGAGCACGCCGCCGGTCTTGGCGTCGAGGGCGTGGATGACACCGCGCTGACCACCGCCGTAGAACGACTCCTGGTCACCCGGGATCGTGCTGACATAGACAACGCTGTTGTAGACCATGGGCGCGGTCGTGATGCCTTCGTTCAGCGGTCCACGGATGTTGGTCCGCCAGACTTCGGTGCCATCTTCGGCATTGAGTGCGACCACATCGGCGGTGCCGCCTTCGGTCAGGAAGAGCCAGCCATACGCCGCAGCGACCCCGTTCGGACCGCCCGACGGAACGACCTGGTTGACATCGTGCCGCCAGAGTTCCTCACCGGAATCGAAGGCAAGCGCGATGACATTG
>JAPXRQ010000066.1:0-14558 GCA_033813515.1 Thermomicrobiales bacterium | reverse complement strand
GTGTTCGTACTCGCCGCTGTAGATGTTGCCGGCCGCATCGATGCCCAGGTAGAGCGCGTAATCTCCAAACCGACCTCGACCGGTTACTGGTGCAATGGTCATCACGATCTTGCCACTCGGATCGTATTTCACGATGCGGTTTGGCTCGCCGTAGCTAACGTAGACGTTCCCCTGTCCATCGATCGCCATGGAGTTCATTCCCTGCAGGCCGCTCTCATCAGATTCGAGTGACACGCTCGACAAGAACTCACCGGATTGGGAAAACGTTTGAATCTCTCCTCGACTGTCATCCAGAACCGCGAGATTGCCGGTGGGATCGAATACAACTGCGAGCATCTCCCCGAACTCGCCTGGTCCATCTCCGAGAATCCCAAACGTCTGAACAAAACCTCGATCCTTGTCGAAGGCCTGAATCCGGTGGTTTCCAGCATCGAAGACAAAGAATGAGCCGTCCGAATTGAAGAGGACCGAGCCAAACGTGTCTCCATTTGGGCGACAAAGATTGAATTCACCGTTGTTGGAACCAGCCACACCCCAGGATTCCACGAAAGTGCCATCGGGCGCGAAGATCTTGAAGGTGCTGCTGCCATCGGCGACCCAGATTTTTCCATCTGGCGCGATCGACACTGGGCCGGGCCGAACCAGTCCAGGTGCCGCTGCGTCGACTTTCCAAAGCATCGTCGCTGCGAACTCAGGCGTCGGCGTACCTTGCAAATTGGGGGCCAGCGAGGCAGAGGCGATGGCTACAGAGGATGCTTCCGGGGTACCTGGTGCCGAAATGGGTGCGCCATCGTCACTAAGTGCATAAATGCTGCCGTTCCAGGTACCGACGTAGATGACGCCCCCAATGATTGCGGGCGACATGTTCATCTCTCCGTCAAGCGCGACGCTCCACGTCAGTGATTGGGTGGAAAGATCGACTGCGTACAGGCTGCTGTCATTGCTGCCAAAGTACGCCACTCCGTCTACGATCGACGGTCCGGCGCCGATCGCCATCTGACTGCCTGTGGCGACCTTCCAGTCCAGGATACCGGTCGCTCGGTCCAATGCGAGGAGCTCACCATTGTTCGTGCCGACAAGCACTAAATCCTCATACGGCGTACCAGCTGAGAGACCGCCGGTTGTTACGGCGTATCGCCAAAGCTCGGTTCCTGCTTTAGCGTCGATCGCGATGAGCGCCGATTCCAGAGTCTCGTCGTTGACAGCCGGAACGAAGATGACGCCATCCACGCTTGCAACGGTCTTGACCACTGGCAGGCCTGAGTCCAGAGACCATCTGATCGCTCCGGTTGCAGCATCCAGCGAGTAGGTCTTTCCATCGTCCGCGCCAAAGTAGATTGCACCATCCAGGAGAACCGTGCCGCGTGATTGAGCGGCCCCGGACAGGTTGGTTGTCCATCGAACGGAACCATCCTCCTTGCTCAGGGCGTAGTAAACCGTTCCGTGGCCAGCGACATAGACGCTTTCGTCATCCAGAGTGATTTGATTCGAGATGTCCAGTACGGGATCCGATCGCCAGATCTCGCTGCCAGTTGCCGCATCGAGGCCGCGCACGGTTCCGTCGCTCCCTGCCACGAAGACGGTTGACCCGTCGACGATGGAAAAGGGACTTTCGGCGTTGGCAGCCGTCTCGACCGTCCAAATTTCATCGCCCGTCGCGATGTCGATGGCACGGACAACCCCGTCGTTGCTGCCAACATAGGCGATTCCATTGGCGACGGTGACCGCAGAGGCCACCTGATCATTGGCCTGGGTGCGCCAGAGGACGTCTGGGACACCGCTTGGGGCAGGGCCGGGCATTTCGCCGGTGCGCTCGTTGTTGCCGCGGTACATGGTGACGGCCGGAGCGGTTGCTTCGGGGGTGGCGACCGATGTGGCGGCCGGGGTTTCGGTGGTATCGGGGGCGATGATGACCGGCTGATCGCCGCTCGGCCACAGGGTGTAGAGCAGGAACAGCGTCAAGGCAATGGCAGTAACACCGATAGCGATCCAGCTGGGACGGACGGGGGCGGACCTGGATCGGCGCGTTTGGCCAGGGGGTACCCAGGCGGTGGTGTTGCGCGATTTCGGGGTGGCGGCCAGATCGGCCGGGGTGGTGACGAATGCGTTCATCAGAGTTCTCTCCAGGTTGGCGGCGAACACCGGATCGGGCCGGCGCCTCCTGTGGAGTGAGCGGACCTGATCGATGGTGTCGCGCAATTCGATATCCAGTTGCTCTGCGTCGAGGTTCCGATCTGCGGACGCTCCCGACGCGAGCGAGTTCCAGTAGTCGCCCAGCCGGTTGATGCGGCGGCGAGATTCAGGGAGCCACATGATTGGCCTCCTGACCGGGGCGCAGGCGGTTCATACAATCGCGCAGTTTCTGCACCAGGCGGTACTGGGCGGTGCGGGTTGCGCCGTGGGTGCGTCCCATGGCCCTGGCGATCTCCTTGTCGCCAAGGTCCTGCAAGCGAAGATCGAGCAGTTCGCGTTCAACCGGGTTCAGGCAGCGGCGTCGGGCGTCGGCGAGTTGCCGGCGCTGGTCGGCCATGATCGCCATCTCTTCGGGCGAATCGGCCTGGTCCGGGAGATCGAAGGCGTCGTCGTAGATCACGGTTGTGTAGCGGCGGCTCCGGTAGCCATCGGTGATGACATTGCGGGCGATGGCGAAGAGCCAGCCGGCGAAGGCTTCTCCATCCCGGCAAGTGGGCAGCGAACTGAGCGCGCGGAGGAAGACCGTCTGCGTGGCATCCTGCGCGGCCTCGACGCTGTCGACCCGCCGGGAGGCGAAGTCGTAGACCCGATCGAGATAGCGTTGGTAGAGGAGCGCGAACGCCTGGGCATTGCCAGCCTGAGCCTGCGCGACCAGGGCAGCATCGCTTCCACCCGTCTCCATGGGAGGGTGGGAATCCAGCGTGGTGGGTTCCGCAGTAAACCCGTTCACGTGTCCGCTCCAAACCGACGTGTAGTGCACGTGCAGCAAGTAAGACGGTGTTCTCGCAGAAATGTCACAGGAGCGTGGTGGGGGGAATGCTACCCGGGTTTAGGGAGCGGGGTCAGGCGGGGGTATCGCTGGTCAGGGGTTCCCAGGGGGTCCAGGTAGTGCGGCGGCGGTAGCGGATGAGGGTGGCGATGATGGACGGGCCGAGAAGGAAGCGGTCGCGACCTTCAGAGTTCGCGACCACCTGACACGGTGAGGAAGGCGGGTTTGAAGAGGTTCTACTGCGGTTGAGCTCTGGTGTGTGTCATCAGGTCGGCGGCGATTGGAGAGATCTCACCCGTCTCGACATCAACCCATACGCCGCGACGGCCTTGCTCGGAATCCTCGGTCGCCGTCAGCCGGTTCTCACCTGGCACCCACGACGGCTGCCAGAGGAAGTGGCCATCGGCGCTATCAGTTATCTGCTGCTTGTCTGACCCGTCAGGGCGGATGGCAAAGAGGTTCCAGCTGGCCACCGGCGGAGCGTCGGAAGCCCGGTATCCGAGGGTTTCGGTACTGAAGACGATCGCATCGGACGTCCAGCTCCAGTCCGGGTAATAGGCGAAGTCTTCGTAGTCGGTGAGGAGGTCGAGATCGCCACCTGACGCGGAAACAATCGCAATCGCCGAACCGACTTCGTTGAAGGCTTCGTCGAATTGATCGATTCCGACCACGAGCGAGTTGCCGTCCGGCGACCAACGAGGTACATCCACCAGATACGGTTGTCGCTGCTCGACTACTGCCGTTACCGCGCCGGTCGCCACCTCAAGGACGTAGATGTGGGACGACGGAGGCGGTCCATCTGTTGAAGCCGAGTAACCGGTGAACGCGACGTGCTCACCATCGGGAGACCAGGCGGGAAAGTCGGCGAACGCGCAGATGTCACCGCACGACAGGAGTTCGACCAGATCTGTTCCATCCGCGTTGACGGTGTACAGATTGCCCGCGTCGTCATCGCTGGCAAACACGATTTTTGTTCCATCAGGGGACCAATCCGGGTGCTTGCATGGCGTGGAAAATTCGGGAACAAGCGGCGCTGCACCTGACCCGTCCAAGTTACGCGTGAAGATGGTGTTGCCAGCACCAAGATCAGTTTGATACAGGAGCAGCCGATCCTCTGCTGTTGGCGATGCGGGTGGGGTCGCAGGAACGAATCCTGCAAACGGCAGCATGGTTCCAGAGCGCAGAACAAATCGCCGGTTGAACTTCATGTTGTCTCTCCCAGATTTACGGCACTCGCAAGTGCGGTCTACTAGAGAGAGACCGATTTGGTTTGCAAAGTGTCACATTCGCCCCGGCTGGGCACGGACCTGCGTTTGCGGCGAGACGCCGTTGATCCTGGTCACTGCTCCGTCTGATGGATCGATCCGGACGGCGAATCTGCCGAGTGGATCGCTCAGGGTCGCGTAAATTGCGGTGCCCTCCGAAGACCACGTCGGCGCCGAGAGATATTCGTCTGCCCGTACATCCGTCAGCTGGCACGCATGACCCGTGGCCAGATCGAACGCGTGGAGGTTCCAGCGATCCGCATATGTCGCTGGTTGTCGTGTGTATCCGTACGTCTCGGTGCTGTAGACGATTTCGTCGGACTTCGGATTCCAATCGGGCCGGTATGCGAAGGTCGTAAACGGGAGGAGGGGTTCAGGTTCGCCGGTGTCCAGCGGCAGTGTGGCGATCGTGGAGCCGAGATTGTGGAGATCGTCATCGAAGTGATCGATAGCGACCACCAGTGACTTACCATCCGGAGACCAGCGGGGGACATCAATCAGATATGGCAATTCGGAGGTCGCCACGGGCACGCACTCGCCTGATGCCAAATCCAGGATCATGATCCAGGTTCGGGTGGGAGTGAGTTCCGACCGAGGGTCGTATTGGCCCTCGTATTCGTACCTGGAGAAAGCAATTCTCTTGCCATCCGGAGACCATGCCGGGTAATCGCAAAACTGGCGAAACGAACGCGGGTCAAAGAGCTTCGCGGAGAACTCATCTCCCAGACGGATGGACCAGATTGTGCCGGTGATTGCCTCTGCGTAGACCAGCGATGTTCCGTCCGGCGACCAATCCGGGTGTTTGCCATGGAGGCGGTCATCGCCGACTACGCGCACCGGCGACGTGCCATTGCTGTTCATGAGATAGATGTGGCCAGCATCATTGTATTCGCCAGTTGGCAATCGAAAGCAAAGTTGATCAGTCAGATCGGCCAGGGCGGAGCGACGCGGCGTTGATCTGGCGGCGGGTGCGATTGGGAAGAGCGTTAGCAGCGCGGCAGCCAAAGGCACAAATGTCCAACGGGGGAACGACGGTCGCGCATTGTGGAGGATTGGCGTTCGCGGACGCGAGGATAGTTCGGGATACGAAGGCGTTCTCTTGGCTTCCGCGGCGATTCGCTGTTCAAGCCCCTGCACAAAGCTCGCTCGCGGTGGGACAACCTTGTACGAGTCCTGCAACCATTCCATGACCATGTGGAGCGGCGAGTCCGAATGACGAGCCTCGTCTTCTGCTGGTTCAGCGTGATTGTCACTGTCCATGGGTGGTCTCATGTCGTAACCATCTCTTGCACGATCTCAGGATGATGCGTCACCAGGTAGTCGTGCAGCTTGCGGAGTGATCGATATTGCATGGTCCGGATACCACCGTGCGTGCCTCTCAACACGATCGAGATGTCTTTATCGTTCAGGCCGAGCAATCTGAGTTCGAGTGCATCCTGCTCTCGCGGAGTCAGACAGGCCGTCCAGATTTGCCGCATGTTTGCGTCGGCGTCGCGCAGGATAGCCAGATGCTCGGGTGACATAGATGGATCGGGTAAGTCGTCGGCCAAATCGACCAATCCGCAATGCTGCTGGTGTGTGCGTTGCAGGTCGTAGACGACGTTTCGCGCAATGGCGAAGAGCCAGCCAGCAAAGTGGTCCGCTTCCCGACATGAATGGAGATTCGCAAGGGCGCGAAGAAAGGTGGTTTGCGTTGCATCCTCCGCAGTTTCACGGCCCGACAAGCGGCGGAGGGCAAAGCTGTGTACCCGCGCGACATAGCGCCGGTACAAGTGCGTGAAGGCATCAGATTGGCCTGCTTGAGCCGCGATCACGAGCACGGCGTCGCTCGCCTCGGCCCTATCCTCCGAGCGCGTGTCCGAACCTGATGGTTTTGGCGCTGTCGCCATCACGACGCCACCTCGTCAACGCCCGATGTGGGGCGGTTACAGGTAGAGACTGGACGAACGGAAAAAGTGTCACATTCTGGCGGAAACGGGTTCCCAGTCGGTCCAGGTGGTGCGGCGGCGGTAGCGGGTGAGGGTGGCGATGATGGACGGGCCGAGGAGGACGATCAGGATGGCATTGGCGGCGCTGCGGAAGAGATCGAACCAGAGCGAGGTGATCACGTAGAAGTGCAGGTAGCGATCCAGGGTCTGGCCGACGGACATCTCCGGACTCCAGGAGAGGTTGCCGGCGACTTCCCCCCCGGGCGCGGCGAATGGCCAGAACCAGAGATTGAGCAGGGCGCCGAAGACGAGGCCACTGATGATGCCGTAGAGCACGAGGGCGGTCCGGTTGGTCCGCTCGGTTTGGGCCCCGGGCAGGAAACCCGCACCCATGCCGACCCAGCCGACGCCGAGCATCTGGTAGGGGACCCACGGGCCGATACCGCCGGTGATGAAGGCGGAGAGGGCGAGGGTGAGGGCGCCGAGCTGAAAGCCGAAGGCCGGGCCGAAGACGTAGCCGCCGAGGATGACGAGCAGGAAGATCGGGGTCGCGCCCATGAACGAAGGGATCAATCGGGAGACGGCGCCCAGGGCCACCAGGGCGGCGAGGATGGCGACCGTGCGGGCGCTGCCTTCAGGATTATGGGCGGGATCGAGCTCCAGCAGGATCGCGCCAAGGCAGAGGGCCATCAGACCGGCCAGAACCATAGGCGCCTCGCTGGTGCGGGCGTTATCGGACGAGGTCTGGTTGATGGCCGGGAGCAGGAACGGATAGAAGAAGACGGCAAGTCCGACCAGGCTGCTGATTGCGACCAGCACGCCGCTGCTCCAGTGCCTGTTTGGGTTGGCTTGTCGACTGTTAGCCATTGTGCAAAACTACCAACACACGCGACACGAGTGCGGCGATCCATGGGCGATCGACCGCGACGACAAATCTGATCACGCGACTTCTGTGCATTGTGGCCAGTTTTCCCGGCGACGCCGCCACGTTCGTAGGGTGCGCCCGGAAAGCCGAAAGTCGCCACATGGCTGACATCACCATACATGACGTCCTCGCCTGGGAACCACGCCTTCAATTAATGCGTCGGCCGCTACCCGGATCGACGGCCGCGGATGACATCAGCGAGCGCGATGTTTCGTGGGCAGTGACAGTGCGCTCCTCCGCACCGATGCTTGGTCCGCTGCGAGGTGGCGAACTGGTGCTGCTGCCGGATCGGGTGCTGGCCGAATCAGGGCTGGCGGTCTCGGTCCTGCTGCGCGAACTGGGCACGCACAATGTCGGGGCGGCCATCGTTGAAACGCCGCCATCGATCGCATCATCCGTGCCCGTCCTGATCGCGCCGGATCTCTCGACCGAGTTCGAGACCAGCTTGAACCGGATGCTGACCGAGCGGCGAGGCGAACTCTACCGGGCAGGGACCGAACTTGGACGCCTGCTCGGAGCGACAGGGATCAGTCACGATGTCAGCGCGTTGATCCGGACGGCGAGCACGTTCATCAATGTGCCGATCATGGTGATGGATGCGCGCGGCACCGTCATCGAGCGGTCTGGTGACGAAGCGCTTCCGGCTGGGGCAAGTCGGACCGCCCTGACAATGACGGCCGATCGGGAATGGCGCGAAAACCGCTACATCGTGAAGTTGTCGAGTGGGGATGTGCTCTGGTTCGGGCCGGTCCAGCGGGATAATCGGGCGCTGATCCGGCTGGCGTCGGACCGCATCGCGATGGCAGTCGAGGGGATTGTCCAGCGCACCGTCGACGAGCGCCCACGGGGAGCTGCCCGGTCCACGGCGCTGAATGCCTTGCTGATCGGATCGGCGGAGAGTGCCGCCCGGTCCGGTCCGCTGCTCGGTCTGGCCGGGGAGGGTCGCTATCGGGTGGTGCTGACATCGGCCGATGCCGATCTGCCCGGTTTGCTGCGGGGCGCCGGCCAGTTTGGCGTGGCGCAGGAGGCAGGCGATCTGGGATCGGGCAAGGCGCTGGTCGTGCAGATGCGACCGGAGAGCACCGAGCCGCGGCGGGGTGCTCCGCGCTCGGCGCAACGGCCACTCGGGTCCGCATTGGCTGGCATTCCGGCCAACTGGATCGCAATCTCGGGCGAGGTCGGAGGCAGTGAAGGCTTGCCGTTCGCGACCCGCCAGGCGCGCTATGTGGCGGCGCTGATGGATGCCGGGTTGCTGCCGGGTGGGGTGCAGCAGTTTGATCGCCTGCCGGATATCGGGATCTACCGGCTGCTGTACGACATGTGGGGAACTCCGGCGCTGGCAGCATTTGTCGATGATGCCCTCGGCGATCTGCGGAAGCGGGACAAGCGGGGGACATTCCGGGAGACGCTGCTGGCCTACCTGAATGCTGGCGGTTCCCATGTCGAGACGGCGGCAGTGCTGGGGATCCATCGCAACACCCTGGCCTACCGGCTCCGGCAGATCGGGCAGTTGATCGGGCGGGATCCGGATGATCCGAATATGCGGCTGGTCATGCACCTGGCGCTGGTGGCTGCATCGCTGCCGAACGCACTGCCGTCACCCGGCAGCTGATCGCGGTCCGGATTGGCGGGTATGATGCTGGCCAGGGAGGAGACTGATGAGCGAGCCGAACGATTCCTACGATGTGCCAACGGAACACTTGCCAGATTCGGCGACGCAGCGGGCGCTGATTGCGTTTGAACCACTGCTGTCCTCGGTTGGGGTGATTGGCGGGGCGCTGGGGATCATTGCGCTGGCGGTTTCCTCGTTCACGCTCTTTTCCTATGCCTTTCTGGTGGTGGCGCACGAGGTCTGGAAAGTCCTGACCGACGAGTGGCCGAATATCGATGATTTGAAGCATCTCGAGGTCGTGCTGATCGAGGTGACCGATGTCTTCCTGCTGGCGGCAGTGTTGAACCTGCTGGCGGTTGGGTTTGCGCAGTTGTTTTTCGATTACAGCGATAGTGCGCGGATTCCGGCATGGTTGCGGGTGACGAATCTTGATCAGTTGAAGAACAAGCTGGTCGGTGTGCTGGCGGTGCTGCTGGGGGTGACCTTCACGGCCAAGGTGGTGGAGTGGAAGGGTGGAACGGACGTGTTCTACCTGGGTGTGGCGATTGCGGCGGTGATGCTGGCGCTGGGGCTGTTGAGCAATGTGCTGGACCGGGGCGGGAAGAAGTGAGGGCAGTTAGTTCCTAGCGCCTGGTTCCTAGCGCCTAGCACCTAGCGCCTAGTTCCTAGTTCCTAGCGCCTAGATCGTTGCCACTGTAGGCCAGAGGCGGGCGGATGGCGACTGACGACTGGCGACTGACGACTGGCCACCGCCCACTGACTACCGACGACTGACGACTGACGACTGCTCACCATAATGACCGGGGCGTGGCGCGTGAATCTGGGCGGTTGCATGGGTTGCTGGGGGTTTGCTGGGAATTTGGCGGTTGGTGTGGGGGCGTGCACGTGGTGTTCGCCGCCGTTTTGTGCCTGAGGTCGGCGGAATCTGCACAGATGGCTCACAGCCAATTCTCCGTGTACCCATATTCGGGTGCGTTACGTTTAGGTATGTATAGATCTGCACAGGTATTGACCGTGTGTGCTAAGGTGTACGTACACAGATTCTGATAGATCAGAGTCTCCCGCAGTCCCCCGCACAGGTCACGTCAGATCTCCGCGAACCCGGTTATCCACCGGGCCGATCTGTTCTGCACAAGGGTATGCCTGCATGTCTTCTCAACCTCCGAACGAACCACGGGCCATCCCGCATGCCGGGCGACCGCGCGGTGCGGCCTGGCGCGCGCTCCAGGCGGAAGGGATCGAGTGGGAAGGCCAGGTTCTGCTGGGCGCGGCCGACCGTGCCCTTTCTGCCCGGCTGATTGTCACCACCGAACGCCTCGCGTTTGCCCGCGGCGGCGATGTCGTGCTCGATATCGATCGACGCTGGCTGCGGCAGGCTCCCTATCTCAGCGGGAATGGCGCGGTCAATCTCCGCATCGAGACCGGCAATGGGCAGCGCGACCGCCTGCAATTCAGCGCGCGCGATGGCCGCCAGGTTGCGACCGATTTCGTCAATCTGATGGTCAATGGGCCGGACGATATCGAGCCGCCCGATTACGAGCCGCAATTCAACCGGGTGCCGGAACGCCGCCGATCCGCATTGCCGGCCGATCCTTCGTTTCCGACCGAACTGGTGGCCACTCCGCTCGAGCACACCTACACAAGCGACGTAATCGACGCGACCACGTTGCAGGTGCTGGATCCGACCGACTTTCCGCCAGTGACCGAGGCCGCTTCACCATCGACCAACCGGGCAAATGCGCCCGAGGGTGGCCGAGGATCGAGCGACCCGATCACGATCTCGACCCTGGGCAATCAGGCGCACCGGGCCGGTGAGTGGTCGCTCAATCCGATTCCCGCACTGGCGCCGTCATCGACCAAGATTTCGCGGGCAGGCTGGGCGTTTCGGCTCTCCGGTCTGGTGCTGTTGCTGGCGCTTGTCGGCCTCTTCGGCACGAATCGGCTGCCCGGTATCCCCGGTCTGAACCGGGACACGTTCATCGCGGCACCGAACAACACAACACCGACGCAAGAGAATGTCGCGCTCCTCGATCCGACCCATACCCCGACAACGGACCTGCGGGCGACGGAAACGATAAATGCCGCCGAGACGTCGATCTCGCTGGGGGTTGGCTCGGAGACCATCGCCTCGACGCCATCGCCAACCGCGACGACCGATACGGCGGTGGGATCGGCGGATGACCTGGCGACGGCGACCGAGCCGGCCGTGATCGACCCGGTCGAGACGGCAACCACCGCGCCGACCGATGTTCTGCCGACCGCAACCGAGGTGGTAGAAGAGGCTGTGGCAACCGACACAGCCACGCTCGCACCAACGGCAACCGAGACCGCGGTGCTGCCGACGGACACCCCGACTGCGACCGAAACGGCGGTTCCGGTTGAGACCGCAACCCTGGCTGCTACCGACACCGCGACGATCGAACCGACCGCAACGGCATCGCCCACTGAAACTGCAACCCTGGAGCCGACCGCGACGCCAACCCCGGGCTTCCCATCCCAGGAACCGTCGGTGCCGAAGGACGAATCTCCGGATCAGGTCTTCGCGACCGGGGCCTTCCGCTACACCGTGGAGTTTGCCGAGCGTGGCGCGGAGATTCTGACACTGGAACTGAACGCTGTCGATGGTCAGGACTGGGTCGTGGTTGTCCTCTACGCGTGGAACTGGTCGGACGAGCCGGCGACGCTGAATATGGCCGATTTCCAGGTGCTGGTCAGTGGCGATTTCGGCTGGCAGTTCATCGGTATGGATGCCGCCAGCACCGAGATCGGGCAGTACCTCGGGTTTGACCCGGTGCTGGAGCCGACCGAACTTGCCTCCATCAAGGATGGCGAGGGGATCCGCATGGCGCTGGTCTACTCGATCCCGAATAGCACCACCGGCATGGAACTGATTGACGATACCTCCGGGTTGAATCTCTCCGAGTCGCTGGCGATTGGGGGCGATGTCACCGCTCTGGGTGCGGCGCCCGAAGCTCCGGAACTGGTCGGCGTGACGGTCACCGAGGTGCTTGATGGCCGGACGATCGTGGTCCAGGATGCCGACGGCTACACGGCCACGATTCAATACCTGGGCATCAATGTGCCGACGGGCGACGCCTGCTTTGCCGGTGACTCGACAACGACCAACTCGAATATCACGCTCGGTCAGACGGTCTATCTGGAACGTGAGTATCGGAATCGACTTTCGGGCGAAAGTGATGTGCTGGTTCGTGATGTCTGGATCGACAACGGTCAGGGTGGGCTGGTGCTGGTCGCCGCCTGGATGGCCTCGGAAGGCGCGGCGGTTGCCTCGCCGATGAACCAGGACACGCGCTTTGCTGGTTGGATCCAGGCTGCTGCCGGAGCCGCTGAAGCGAATGCCTATGGCTTCTGGAGCACATGCGGCGAAGAGCCGGTGGGTCCGGAATCGAGCGATGCCGTGACCGATGATCCGACCAATGCTGTGCTGCCGGTTGATCCGCTGGTGGACTACGACCAGTAATCGAATACGAAACAGACTCCAGGGCTGGAGCAGGGAGCCGCGTCCTGACCGACGCGGCTTTTTGCTGCCCTTTTCGGGACACCGGTACCTGTCCGTATACGACCGGCTGGCCATAGGCCGAACGGTCTATTCCGGGCAGTATGGAACGTGCCGGCCTACCTCCGTTCCTGGCGCGAACCGGGACGGAGATGGCTCGGCCGGGTACCGACTGCAGACCGTTCACCAAGCTTCCCGCCGATTGCAGTCGGCACTCCCGCCCGACTTGCCTGACCTGCTGCCATGGGTCTGACAACGGCGTTCCGCTTCGGTGGATATTGTGGGCGCAGTTCGGCCCGGCTCCCTCTGCCCGGGTACCGGCCGCCTGCGGTTGACACACCTGATGCCGCGGGTCCTCCGGGATACGCGGCTTCAGTGTGCCCCTGGCGCCCGGAAAGCGAATCGGCACCTGCCCCATGCTGATCTCCCACCGGCAGCGTTCGCCCTCGCCGCCATGATCGAAAGCGTTCGGCGGCACTGCTCAGCACCTTCCCCACCATGAACCTCGACACCCCTGGACCGGCAAATGCCCTGAGGCGACGGGCTCGACTGACGATCTTGAAAATGCCAACGCTCACTCCTGCTAGCGGGATTGGCGGTTTCAGTCTCTGCAGTTCCTCGAAACGGGTGATAGCAATCATGGAGAATTGCCGGTAGGATGGGAAGACCAGTCCCATTCGTGCAGGCAAGGAGAACCGTCGTGGTTTCATCCCGCTTCCTCCGGTCCGTGTTTATCGCGCTCATCCTGCTTGCACCCATCGCTGTTCGTCTCACTTCGGGCGAGCACGATTCCTCCGCCAGTTCTCCGCCTGTCCTTTCCGCCGTTTCGATGAGTGGCTCGATCACCGGCGGTGGCACAGTCACCATCAAGGTTTCGCTCTCGGACAAGGCCACAGCGGCAACAGCCGTCGCGCTGCATTCGAATCGGCCATCCGTCCTGACACCACCGGCAACGGTGACGGTACCGGCGGGGCAGAAATACGCATCGGTCCAGGTGCCGACCCGGGCCGCGAATCAGATCGCGATCGTGACGATATCGGCCATGCTGGGATCGATCACCAAAACAACTCAGGTGACAGTCAAGCCGCCTGCGCTCAGTTCGGTTTCTCTGCCGGAATGGGTTGCCGAGGGTGGCCGCGCCTATTTGACCGTGCGTCTCAATTCGGTCGCGCCGCGTGGTGGGATGGATGTCGCGGTCGCGGCAAGTCCGTCGGGCAAGCTCAGTCTGATGCCGTCGTCGGTGCATGTACCGGGTGGAACGACAGGGCTGGCGGTGGCGCTTCGGGCGGCGCAGGTGCCTTCGACCACATCGGTCACCATCCAGGGAACGCTGAACGGAATCACGAAGTCCGATTCGATGGTGATTACCGATCTGGCGGCGACGGCAACGCCAACCAGGACCAGGACGCCATCGGCTCCGACCGCAACCAAGACACCGGGTGCGCCAACGGCAACGCCAACGAAGACTCCTGCGGCACCAACTGCGACCAAGACCAATATCCCTGTGCCGCCAACCGCAACCAGGACCAACACTCCGGTCCCGCCAACGGCCACGCCGATCCCGCAGATTACCGGGGTCGATCTTGTCTGCAGTCCATCCGCATTGCATCCGGGTGACTACAGCACGTGCACCGTGACACTGCTTGGTACCAATCTTGGGGCATTGCCACCGGATCCCGTTCCTGTGTTGATCGGGAAACAGCCCGTGTTCATTGATGCGCCGGACACGCTCGATCTACCGTCTCCGTCATTTACAAACCAGTTTCAGGTGCGGGCGCTGGCGACAGGAACGACCAGCATATTAGTCCACGCGGGCGATTTCTTCGGCGGATGGGAAGACACGTTCTATTTCACGATCACCAATCCGGCGCCCCAGGTGACCGGGATCACACTCGATTGTCCCAACAATGCCCATCCACTTGAGGCCGAAACCTGCACGGTCTACATTCAGGGGACTAATCTCCATGCATTGCAGCAACGATTCCTCGTGGTCACCATTTTCACGAGCGGTCCGGTTTCAGCACCAGGCTCGGTGAATGTTGGCGATCCATTCGAGTCGGAAACGTTCGTTTTCACTCCATCGGGGACCGGAACGGGCAGCATCACCGTTCAGCTCGATGGATTCTCAGATACGGAAGACATTTTGGTTTCAAACTAGCGGACCGGTTTGATGCCGACGTGCAGGGCGACGGTGCCGAAGCCGAGGAGTTCGTACTCGCAGGCGCGGAGGCCGGCCTGTTCCATGAGCGCAATCAGGCTTTTGGCATCGGGGAAGGCGGCGACCGACATCGGCAGGTAGCGATAGGCTTCGGCGTCCCCGCTGAGCCAGCCGCCGATTCGGGGCACGAT
>JAPXRQ010000065.1:0-14720 GCA_033813515.1 Thermomicrobiales bacterium | reverse complement strand
GGACAAGTTCGGCCTGAACTGGATGATCAACTTTGGGACGCCACAGTAGGCGTCCGCTCCGGATTCTCTCCAACCAAACCGCCAAGTTCGGCCCGGTCGAGCAGTTCCTGCAGGCCGGGTTCGATGTTGATCAGCCGCAAGGCTTTGCCAGCCTGATCCAACTCGTTCGCCAGATCCCCGATCAATTCAATCCCGGCGACATCGAGCGTCGTGGAATGCGACAGGTCCAGGACGATCACCTGCGCCGGAGACCCCTCGGTCTGGCGAATTGCCTCGTCATGGATCCAGGTAGTGTTGACGAAACTGATCGGCATCAGCGGTTTCAGGACCAGCTTCTCCCCCGAGTCGGCTGAGGTTGCCAGCGCCGGACGGGCCAGATTTCCCAGCAGCACGCAAATGGAGATCGCGATCGAGACCAGCAGCCCAGGCAGAATCCCGAGCAGCAGGGTTGCGAACATGGCGACGATGGCCATGATGTAACTGTCGCGACGGTAGACCTTGAGTTGCTGGACAGCCGGAAAATCCACGAAGCCCATGACTGCCGTGATGACGATTGCGGCCAGGATCGCCTGTGGCAGGTTCCTGAACAATGGCATCAGCGCGATCGCAGAGAGCAGCGCCAACGTGGCCAGCACGATCGAAGACATCTGGGTCTTTGCGCCGGCCCGATCGTTAGCGGCGGACTGACTTGCCCCTCCAGCCGAAATGAACCCCTGAAAGATGCCCCCGGCCAGACTCGATGCCCCAAGCGCCACCAGTTCCTGGTCGGGATTGACGCGGTACTTGTGCTCGTTGGCAAATCTGCGCGTGACCGACATGCTCTCCGAGTAGCCGATGACCACGATAGCCAAAACGCCAGGGACGAGCACCAACCAGTCGTGCAGCGGAATGATGGGCAAGGCAGGGGTTGGTAATGCGCGATCGACATGACCAACAACATCGACGCCTCGCTCATCCAGATTGAACAGAGAAACAGCGATGATGGCCAGAACCACCAGGACAAGCGCCATCGGGATCGTCGGCACAACGCGTCGCATGGTCAGGATCGATGCAATGCCGACCAGACCAATGGACATCGACCAGCCATTGATCTGACCAAGATGCCTGATCAGATGGTCAAACTGCTGGTAGAAGGGACCTTCGGCAGAATCGATGCCCAGCATTTTCGAGATCTGGCCCACGATGATCGTCAGACCCAGGCCAATCAGAAATCCTGCCTGCACGGCGGGAGCGATGAACTGGGACAGAAACCCCATCCTGAACCTACCGAGCACGATGAATCCGAGTCCGCACAGGATGGCGAGCGCGGCCGAATGCGCGGCAAAGTCCTTTGCGTCCCCGGCCGTGACGAGCGGTGCCACCATGGACGCAGAGAGCGCGGCCGTGGCGGAGGTTGGGCTGACAATCAATTGACGAGAGGTGCCGAACAGGGCATAGGCCAATGGCGCAGCAAACGACGCGAAGACTCCGGCCTGAGGCGGCAGGTTCGCTATCTGGGCATAGGCGATGGCCTGCGGTACGACCAGCGCCCAAACCGTCAGGCCGGCGATGAGATCAAATCTGAACCATGATTTCTGGTAGGTCGGCAACCAATGCAGGATCGGCATCCACGAGGCAAGTTTTCGAGCGGTAAGCGATCGCATGTACCGTCCTTTCGCCAGGTGACGCATGAGCCCGATAGCGCACGAAGAGGCGATCTCCATCTGCCCATATTAGCCTCGAAGCAGGTGAAAGGTGCGGCCGGTGGCACATCGAACAGAATGGGTCAATCAGGGTACCAAATGACGACAGGAACACCCGCCTCATCGGCTCGTAGCAGGCTTGAAGCGTGACCATCGAGGGCAATGGATGGACGGCAACATAACCAACTTGCCTTCGGTGAGCCCACTGGCGCCGGCCTTCCGGACGCTGCAACTGAAGCGTGCCGCAACATTCACGTCGATTGCCGGCGTCGTCTTCTCCATTTTGTTCCTCATCTCGTTCTTTCTCCTGTCGGGCGTTCCGATCGACTCCAAAACGACGGACCAGGAGTTGATTGAGTACTACCGCGGCGATTCCAACCGGATCTCGATCGTCGCGCTCTACCTCATCCCGTTTGCCGGAATTGCCTTTCTCTGGTTTGTGGTTTCGCTGCGGATGTGGATTTCCGTGCGCGCGACCCGTGCCGCCGATCTCCTCTTCTCGAATATCCAGTTGGCAGCCGGAATCATCTACCTCGCTTTGTTCTTTGCCGCCGCCGCTACCATGTCGGTCAACGCGGTCATGGCCGACTTTGGCGATGTAACGGTTGATCCCGTGTTCGCACGCGAATTTCCGCAGTTCGGCTCGTCGCTCTTCTACGTCTTCGCAATCCGCATGGGCGCCATGTTCGTGTTTACGACGATGACCATCGGACGGCAGGCAGGCGTGCTACCCAGGTGGTTCATCACCTGCGGCTACATCCTTGGCATCTTTATGTTGCTCAGCGCGACATTCAGTCGCGGCATGATTCTGGCGTTCCCGATCTGGACCCTCACCCTGTGCGCGATCATCTTCTATTACGCGCACGGAGATCCGGACAAGCTGGAACGACGCATATCGCGCAGCCCGTTCCGTACGCGAACATCGGTACGGCGCACGTGACCGCGTCGGCGCGCTCGACTACCGGCCGAAGATCTGGAAGGACATGGTCCCGTTTTGGCGGGATCCTGCAGCGTCCGCCCAAGCCGACGCGCAACGACATCGTCGCGGGTATCACCAGTGGTATTGCCAGTATTCCCGACGGGATGACGTCCGGCGTGATCGCAGGTGTCAATCCGGTCTACGGCCTGTACACCGTGATGATCAACACGCCGATTTCTGCGTTGACTGCCTCGACCCAGTTGATGGTGGTCAACACGACCAGCGCGATGATTCTGGTCGCGGCCGATGGCATGGGCGATTTGCAAGGCGCAGAACGTGTCCACGCGATGTTTGGTATCGCCCTGGTCGCGGGTCTGTTTCAGTTCGTTCTCGGTCTCCTTGGACTCGGAACACTGACGAAGTTCGTCTCGAATGCCGTCATGACGGGACTGCTGACCGGCGTTGCCGTGCTCATCATTCTTGGCCAGCTGTGGGACTTCTTTGGGTACTCCGGATCGGGCTCAAACAAGGTTGAGAAAACCGCCGATCTCATCGAGCACTTCGGTCAGGTGGACCGGGCGACAACACTCATCGGGGTGGTGGCACTGGCGCTGATGTTTGGTCTTGGACTTACGCGCCTCTCCCGTTTCAACCTGCTCATTGCGCTGATCTGCGTCACGGTCGTGGCCTGGATCGTCGACAAGCCGTCGGTCACGCTGGTCGAAAGCCTGGGTGATATCCCTCGCAGTCTGCCCCAGTTCCGACTCCCGAATCTGGGATCAGCCATTTCGATGATCGGCGCCGGTGTGGCGGTGGGCGTGGTTGGACTGCTTCAGGCCGCCGGTGTTGCGCAACGCTATCCAAATCCGGACGGCAAGGAGCCAGACGATTCGCAGGACTTCATGGCGCAGGGGATGGGCAATATCGCCGGCAGCTTCTTCTCGGCGATGCCCGGTGGTGGTTCGATCAGCGGAACGGCATTGGGAGCAAGCGCAGGGGCGGAAACCCGCTGGGCCGCCTTCTTCATGGCGCCGGTGGTGATCGTGTCAGTGCTCGCGTTTGCGTCGTTCCTGCAGATGATTCCGATGGCGGGGCTTGCCGCGATGCTGATATACAGTTCCTCGCTTTCGATCAAGTTCCCGCTTATTCAGGGCGTCCAGAACACCAACCTGCGGTCCTTCGCAGCAATGATCCTGACCTTCCTGATGACGCTGTTCGTGCCGCTGCAAACGGCGATTCTGATCGGTGTGATCTTCGCCGGGGTACTGTTTATCTACAAGTCCAGCACCGATATCCGGCTGGTCCGCATTGAGGTCGAGCAGGGACAGTATGTGGAAGCTCCCGCGCCGACGCATCTCGCATCCGATCAGACCGTTGTTCTGGACGTGTACGGGAGCCTCTTCTACGCAGGAGCGCGCACCCTGGCCGGGCAATTGCCCAAGATCGGATCCGCAAAGCGAGCGATCGTGATTCTCCGATTGCGCAGCCTCGGTGACGTTGGGTCGACACTTGTCGGTGTATTGAACAAGTATTCGACGGACCTGGCCCGAAACGGCGGACTCCTGATGGTGACGGGAGTCGATCCAGACATCAAGCGGCGTATGCTGGCTGCCAATCAACTCAACGTGATTGGACCGAGTCACATATTCGAATCGACCAACATCCGCCACCAATCAACCGACGCAGCAGTTGCCGAGGCGGAGAAGTGGCGTGCGCTCATGACACAGGAACACCAGCAGTCGTCGTAAACGGGCAGGTGAACGGCCTGTAGCCGGATCAGGAGAGGCGATTCGTCTATGTCCACCGCAAGACCAGGAACGGAACGCACGCGCCTGAATCTGCGATCGATCGTGCCCGTTCTGGGGTGGGCGCCAACCTACAACAAAGCCTGGTTGCAACCCGATGTCATTGCCGGTGTCACCCTCGCGGCCTTCATGGTTCCTGAGGCGATGGCGTATGCATCGCTGGCCGGTCTTTCACCCGAGCATGGCCTCTATGCCGCACTCATTGCCCAGTTTGTGTACGCCGTCTTCGGGACATCCCGCCAGTTGGCGATGGGTGCGACCTCGGCCCTGTCGATCATGGTCGCGGGGTCGCTCGGCGCAATGTCGTTCAAGGATTCGACCGAGTATGCCTCCGCCGCCGCCGTCGTGGCGATTGTCTCCGGGTTGCTCGCACTCCTGGCCTGGATCGTCCGGGCCGGATTCATCGCCAACTTCGTCTCGGAGACCGTACTCATCGGATTCTCCGCCGGTGCTGCGCTGTACATAGGCTCAAGCCAGGCCGCCAAACTGTTTGGCATTCACAGCGTCCAAGGCAATTTCTTCAGGCGCGTCTGGAATGTGATCCGGCACCTGGGAGATACAAGTCTGCTGACACTGCTTGTGGCGATGTGCTCGATCGTGGCCCTGCTGCTTATTGAGGAACGCATTCCCCGGCTGCCCGCTGCTCTCCTGGTCGTCATCGCAGCGATCACCATTTCGTGGATCTTCAGCCTTGATCAGCACGATGTCGATGTTGCGGGCCACATTCCCGGGGGCCTCCCGGTGCCAGCAATTCCCTCCGTGCCATCCGGGTCGCTGTTGCCGCTGATCAGTCTCGGCTTTGGCGTGTTCCTGCTCTCGTACATCGAAGGTGTCGGCACAGCCAAGTCGTTTGCCGCGCGGGACAAAATTCGCCTCGATGCAAACCAGGAGTTGTTCGCCAACGGCATCACCAATCTTGGCTCGGGCCTGATGCAGGGCTTCTCGGTCGGCGGCAGTATGTCGAGTTCAGCGGTGAAGTCGTCGGCCGGTGCGAAGTCTCTGGCCTCGGGCTTCTTCTCCGCCCTGGTTATCGGCCTGGTGTTGCTGTTTCTGACCGGACCGTTCAGCCACCTGCCGGAAGCGACACTTGCCGCGATCGTCGTCGTCGCAGTGCGAGGCCTTATCGACGTCCCGGCAATCAAGCGGATCTGGGAGCTGGACAAGTGGGAGTTTCTGGCCGCGGCCGGGGCCTTCTTCGGGGTACTCATCTTCGGAATGCTCGAAGGCATCATCATCGGAGTGGCGATGACCTTTCTCAGCATCTTGAGACGCTACTCCGCGCCGCAAACGTCTGTTCTCGGACAACGTCCCGGTTCGGACGACTTTGTCGATATTGGCCGCAATCCCGACGCCATCGTTGACCCAACCACGCTCGTCTTCCGCGCGGATTCCAGCTGGTTCTACGCCAATGCGCCCGGCATCCGTGATCATCTGGATGAAGCTCTCGCGCGCCGTAATCCGCCACCGTCGTTGGTGATCATCGATCTCGCATCCTCACCGTTGCTCGATCTCGGAACGGTCCGCGAGCTCAACGAAATCCGCTCCGATCTGCACGATCGCGGGATCGAGCTCAGGCTCGCCAATGTGTTTGGCCATGCTGCCGCGCTGATTGCAGCGGCAAGCCCGGACTTCGGCAACATCCAGGCCGATGAATCGATCCTGGAATCGATTGCGGACTATCGCAGGTCTTTGCATGGCGCCGAGCACGCAGGAGATCCGTCAGCGCCAGGGACGAGCCACGATGCACCATCCGCTGAACCCCTGCAGGCTGGAGCGGGTAATATCAGCGCGGACGATTCCGGGCAGTACCGCACGTCCCCCGATAAGGATGCGAACGATTAACGAGCAACTACCATCTGTCGGCAATACAGATCGACCGGATACCAGGGCGGCGCGCATCTTTGCCATTGTGATGCTGCTGGTGGTCGCCGGACTTCTCTGGCTGGCGCGGGATGCACTCGGCCCGTTTATCGTTGGCATCCTCCTGATCTACATCCTTCTGCCACTGGTGAAATGGATCGAACGGCACCTTCCCGAACAGGGGTTTATCGGGCGGAAGCGTCGGCCGATCGCCGCGATCATGGGGGCGCTGTTTGCGGTTGGCGTGTTGGCGGTCCTCATCGGCGCGCTGATTGGTCCGGTTATCGACGATACGCGCGAGGTGCTGGATAACCTTCAGCAGAACTGGGAACAGGCCAAGGCGGAGAACAAGGATTTCCGCACGATTTACGAGGACTACGTTCCCGAACAACTCCAGACCTGGATCGACAGCCACACCGACGATATCGGTCGCGCGATTTCAAGTGGCGCCGGGGCAGCGCTCTCGTGGATCGCCTGGGTGACCGGGAGCGCGATCTCCTCGATCATGGCGTTTGTTTCGATCCCGCTTTTTGTCCTCTATTACATGATGGATCAGAAGTCGACGACGACCAATCTTCGGCGTCAGTTCCCGAAGTTATGGGCGGATGACGCGATCGCGCTGTTCAAGATTTTCGACCGGGTCTTTGGCGACTACACGCGCGGGGTTGTCATCGAGTCGGTCATCGTCGGATTCATCACCGGAGCGGCGTACTGGATCATCGGAGTCAATCTCTTCCTCCCGCTGGGTGTCATCGCGTTCATGGGTGAGATTGTGCCAATCGTCGGACCGTGGTTGGCTTTCATCGTGTCATTTCCCGTCATTCTGGCGACACAGCCCGACAAGGCGATCTGGGCGATGGCGGTGTTTCTCGTTATCCAGGTGCTGGAGGGCTGGTTCCTGGCTCCGCAAATCCTGGGGCAATCGAGTGACTTCACGCGCAGTGGAACGATCTTTCTGCTGGCGGTTGGTGGGGCGATTGGGGGTGGTCTGGGCGTTGTCCTTGCGCTGCCGGTGACCGCACTCATCCGGGCGGTCGGTGTCTACATTCACCATCGCCTCAACGGCCACGATCCCGAAACAGCCATGAGCATGCTGAACGTCTTCCAGCGCGAGCAGAAGCTTTCGATTGTGGAAGAACAAACAACCGTGGCAGAGCTCAAGCCCGCCACGGTTGATCTGTAGAGCCTGGTTGGATCGCGACCGCTACTCGGTCATCGATCGCGCTGTCGCCCGATAGCGCTCGGCCTCGGCGATGGCGAAGTTGGAACCTTCCTTGGCCGGCATAACAGCACCGATCAGCCAAAGAATCGGGAAGAAGATGCCCACGATGCCAAGGATTGTGTATCCCTTGGCAAAGGTCAGGCCACAAACGGTGAACAGACAGAACAGATACACCGTTGCCAGAACAATCAACAACAACCACTCGAAAAACGACATGAACTGCTCCTGTTCCTCGACTTGCAACTTCCGATTACCAATGGTTATTCAGGGAAGATCTGGTTCCAGTCATCCTTCATACTGATCACCGTCCAACCCCGTGCTGCCGCGCGTGTCAACGCATCTTCGGCTCCTCCATCGTACGCGAACTCCCGCTGTGCGTCATCATGGTGAACAAGCAGACGCAGTGACTTCCGGGTTGAGATATTGGCGAACCTCATCATTGCAATATCGCCATTCGAATTGCCGCCAACAAGTGCGGGACGCCGGCCAATACGGCTCCAGATGCGAATCGGCTTTTCGATACCGTCGTCGAAGAACTCGATCTCACCCTTGTAAAGCACATCAACGCTGTCCTCATGCTCCTTGAACTCGAGCTTGAGCGACGATCCGATGATCCGCTCCGGAGGGATTCCATACAGATCGTGGGCGATGCCCCGCATGAAGTCCCGCTCGCCTCCAGAGGCGATGTACGTCTGAAATCCGTGCGCCTCGAGATACCGGAGCAACTGGATCATCGGCAGGTATCCCAACTGCGCGTACGGCTTCTTCAGGGTTGGATGTGTGGCCGTTTCGAAAAAAGCACGAACATCGGCGAGGTACTGATCAATCGAGAGCCCCTCGAAGGCGATCGGCAACTCCTTCATGATGATTGCGATATCGGAGTCGTCACCCTGGTAGTGCTTGATAAATGCCTGATCCAGCCAGGAGACATCCTGCTCGTAGGCTGACTTGTAGGGCTGGCGGTCTCTGAGTGATGGATCGGCCTGAGCCATTTCTGCCATGCGAACCAGCGTGAACGCCATCTGAATGACCAGGGGCTTCTCCGGCCAGAGGGTGCCATCGTTGTCGAACACGGCAACACGCTCATTTGGTTCGATGTAGTCCGGTCCGCCCTTGTCGGTAATCGCGTCGACAAATGCCACGATCGACGCCCTGGTCGGCGTGTCGTTCCAGAGTGAGAGCGCCAGACGGGGATCTTTGGCAGCGGTTCCAGTCAGTTCTGCAATCTTGTCACGGACTACCGGGCCCTTGGCGGCGAGGTTCTGCGTCTGCCGTTTGGCTTCATTCGCAAGCTTGCCCACGGTTTCCTGCACATTCGACATGGTCGGAATCCTCCTTTCGCCGCGAGGAACGGTTCGACCCTACTCGGCGGCGCAGTTGCGTCAGGCCAAGCTTAGGCCCGATCGCGACTCCCGTACCAAGATTGGTTCACGCTGCGCACGCAATGTATCCATCCGTCGGGACCAGCCGGGGCTGTGGATGCACGGCCCAATTCTCCTGCCCAAACCCTGCCATCGTATCGCCCGCCTGGTAGCAATTCGGATGCAGATTGCTCCTGCACTGGTGCAGCCTGCCCCACAGAACGACATCCGCCCTGTAGACTTCTGACAGTCGTCGCAATCAGGTGTTTCTTCAGACAGGGTGTGCTGCGTGAGTCAACATTCGATAGACATTTCTGTGTTTGTCTTCGTGGTTGCACTCCGTTTTGTGATACCGCTCTTTATTCCCCGGTATCCACTCCCGGCCATCGTTGCCGCGATGATCATCGATGCAGCCGACCAGACGATCTTCCAGCAATTCACCAAGCTCAACCTGGACAACTATCAGAGCTACGACAAGGCCCTTGATGTCTATTACCTGAGTATCGCGTTCCTGGCCACGATGCGGAACTGGACCAACCTCACCGCGTTTCGGACCAGCCGTTTTCTCTACTTCTATCGGATGGTTGGGGTTGTCCTGTTCGAACTCCTGCACCTGCGGTGGTTGCTGCTGGTCTTCCCCAACACGTTTGAGTACTTCTTCGATTTTTACGAAGCGGTGCGATTGCGATGGAATCCGGCGCGGATGAGCAAGCAGCTCGTGATTGGTGCGGCCGCATTCATCTGGATCGTGATCAAGCTTCCCCAGGAGTACTGGATTCACGTCGCACAGCTCGACACCACGGATTTGGCACGCGACTATCCGATTGGCGCGGTGGTGGTAGTCGTCCTTCTGGTGGCGGCCCTGATCGCAGCCTACAAGGTGGTTTGGCCGAAGCTACCGCCGAAGGACTGGAACCTGCACTTCGACGCAGATGCCCATGACTCGCTCGACAAGGAACATGTTCGCGCGGAACGGATAACAACGGCCGAGCGCGTTTGGGACTCCACCCTGGTCGAGAAGATTGCCCTGGTTGCGATGATCACGCTTATCTTCGCCAAGATGCTTCCGAACACCACGCTCGGCACGCTCAATCTCCTGGTCGGTATTCCGGCCATCATCATCGCGAACTCGATCATCAGCCACATGCTGATTCGCCGCGGGCTTTCCGATCAGGCGATGGCGATTGAGTTCGTTGTCATGGTGGTGGTGAACCTCGTCCTCGCGTTGGTGGCACGCGTCATCCTGCCGGGAGACCGGACGCTCAATCTGAATGCGCTGCTCTTCTTCCTGCTCATGCTGACAATGATCGTGGTGATGTACGACCGCTATCGCCCGCGGTACCTGGCGCGATTCAACGTGCAACCGCTGGTCTGATCCAGCTCTGGCCGGCTAGATAGCCATCCGCGCGAAGGTGTCAACGACGCCGAGATGCATCATGTCTGCCTTGCGCAAGAGTCCCGCCTGCGCACCGATGTGGCTAATGACGCTCTCTGAATTGATCATGGCAAAGACCAGCGCGTCATCCATCGCCAGCCCGTAGATGCGAGCCGCAACGAAACTTGAGCCGAACGAATCGCCAGCACCCGTCGCATCGACCACCGGGACCTCCCGGCAGCACAGATGGACTGCGTGCATTCCGTCGGATGCGGCGGCGCCGTCCGCACCGTTGGTAACCACCACGACACCCTTTGCGACCGCCCTGGAGAGCGATCGCACCAGATCGCCGATGGAGCCGTCCGCGATGGCGGTCAGCTGGGCAGCCTCTTCACGGTTGAGAACGAGCACATCGGTCTCGCCCAAGAGTGGAGCGAGCGTGTCGAGTCCCTGCGCCAGTTCCAGGGCGCCAGGATTCCAGGCGATTCTGATGTTGTTGACGCGACACGCGCGGAAGATGTGCTGGAGAACATGCATGTTGCCTCCGATTGACGACACATACATCCACCGCGGTCTGCGCAGAATGGACTCGTCGACATCGTTGACATTGAAGTCCGCCGCTGCCCCACGCTTGACGAGGATCGTGCGTTCGCCTTCTGGGGACAGCAGAAGCACCGATTGGGCCGTCTCGTACTGCTTGTCGATCCGGAGGTAGGTGTCATCGACGTTCTCGTGCTGCAGTTCTTCCCTGATCAGCCGGCCGGCAAAATCGTCGCCCACCCGGCTAATCAAGCCGGCGGTCAGCCCTACCCGACTGAAACAAACCGACGAGTTGGCCGCGCCACCGCCGACTTCGTGCTGCATCAGATCGACTTCGAGTTTGGCTCCGAGCGGGAGAGCAAGCGCGCGTCCGGATTCCGACGAGGCCATGGGAATCGTTTGTACCCGTGGGGCGCGCACATAGAGATCGTGGACCACCGAGCCGATCGAGATCACGTCAAAAGTCGGCACGTACCTGCTCCTCATTCCGCCACGGTTGCCGACCGACGACCACGATCATTCCCTTGAAAATCCGGGTGCAACCGTATGCCGGTCGCCGTTGACACAATGATCTGAGTGTATCAGCCACGGGCGGGCACGGGCACGGAGCCTTTGACGGACTGTCCGTCGGCCCCAGATGTGCGTACATGCTCTTGTGGAGTGGGTACCCCAGGCAGGAATCGAACCTGCGACCTACCGCTTAGAAGGCGGGTGCTCTATCCGCTGAGCTACTGGGGCGAGCGTTGGAGTCACCCAAGTCTATCAGGACCCCATCTCCGCGATTAACGGGCCGCATTTGTTGGAGCGTGCGGGTTTAAGACACCGGGTGACGATCTCGAAAGTCTTGAGGGTCCGGCTTTGCGTCGCGCCCTCCGATGAGGTCCCGAATGCACGACGTACCACCCCGGTCGAAAGCCACGGATCTGACATGCGCCGTTGGCTGGCCTTCACATCTGGAATTCGGAATACCGATACCGAGGTGCACCTTGTCTGGATGGTGTTCTAGGCTGGTAGTGCCTGTAGTTTGCGCCAGTCTGATCGCGCTCGTATCCCCAGCGCGATGGCGATGATTGCCAGAACTGCCACGATCAACCACTCAAGCGAGCCGTCGCCGTGGTCGGGGTCCCAACCAGTGAGAAACTCAATCCACTCGCGTGAAATGAGCGTGAGCAGGAATAAGCCTGTCGCCAGCACTGCGACCGCTGTCTCAATCTTGAATCGGCGTTGGATTTTGTCCTTTTGGTCCTGCATCAGTTCCTCCTCGTCACTACGACTGAACAACTGTGGCAGGCAATCCGGCCGCGATAGCCGCGGCGTTCAAGTCCGCCAGTTCGCCTTCGATCAGGTGATCGAAATCGTCAATTACTGCCTCAATCCGACTGGACATATCAACGAACGCTTCCTCGGCAGCGTCGGTTGGCCGATAGTCTCCCATATGAACCAACTCGGGAAGGCCGGCGAGTTTCTCATAGAGTCGCGCTCCGGCGTTAATCCCATCTGCCCAACCTGGTCGCAGATCGGGGACAGCAAGGAGTTTCTCCAGTTCGAGCACGTGCTCCCGCGTTTCCTCTGCCGCCGCCGGAATCTCTCCAGCTCCCTCAAAACCCTTCGATCTCGCCGCCAGTCCATCAAGTTGGGAGCGGAGGTCACGCATTCGATTGATTGCCCGTGCTGTCCGATCGAGTTGGTCGCAGATACGGAGCGAGAGCTTGTACTGCGCATCAAAGTCGTCCTGAGACGTGTCAACTCCTCCCTGTGGGATGACGTCAAATGTTTCTTCCAATGACTTGCCATCGGCCGTCAGGGTGACGGTGTACGTGCCCGGAGGAACGAACGCGCCGGGGATTTCGCTTTCTGCGGCCGGATCATCGCCGGCGATCTTGGTGACCGGTTTGTGTCTCAGATCCCACGTGAAGCGATTCCCGCCCTTGTTCGCAGGAGCCCGCAACTCTTTTGCCTTGGTCGGATCATCGGCAAGCCGGCTGGAGAACGATCTAATCGTTTTTCCATCCTTGTCACGGAACTCCAGCGTGAGCGGTTCACTGGGTTCCTTCTCCAGGTGATAGATGACCAATGCTCCACGGGGAGGGTTCTCACCGGCATCCAGATACGTCCGCGTGGTCTCGCCATTAATCGACGTGTCCGTATAGAAGCCTGACCCCACGGAACCGAGATAGTTGGTCCAGCCAGCGATGTTGCCGGTCCAATCGACCCCTGGAAGAATCCGGACCGCCGGACGCGGAGGATAAAGCCGCGGCATCTTCGATCCTGGGTCCATGGCTGCGCGAATCGGCGTAATGTCGTCCAGGATCCAGATTGATCGTCCGTGGGTGCCCGCAATCAGGTCTGTGCCGTGGACCAGGATGTCGTGAATCGGGGTTACGGGCAGGTTCTGCTGCAGTCGTTGCCACAGCTTCCCGTCATCCAATGAAACGTAAATCCCGGTTTCTGTGCCGACATACAACAGACCTTTTTGAACCGGATCGGCACGGATCACTCTCGTGAAATCGTCGTCCCGAATACCAGTCGTGATCCGTCGCCACGTCGATCCATAGTTGTTGGTGACAAAGACATACGGCTCGTAGTCATCAAGCTTGTACCGGGTTGCGGCCAGGTACGCGGTACCGGGATCGAATGGCGAAAGTTCGATACAACTGACCAGAGATCGTTCAGGCAGCAGTTTGGGGGTAATGTCGGTCCAGGTCTTCCCATCGTCCTTACTAATATGGACCAATCCGTCATCCGAGCCAGCCCACAACACGCCCTTCTCATGCACGGATTCGGCGAAGGCAAAAACGGTCGCATACACCTCTGCGCCGACCGCATCCAGGTTGATGGGTCCGCCAGAAGCTTTGAGCGTGTCCGGGTCAGCACGGGTCAGATCGGGGCTTATCGGCTTCCAACTCTGACCTTCATTGGTGGACTTGAACACCATGTTGCCACCGATATAGAGCGTATCCGGGTCGTGCGGCGAGATAACGATCGGATATGTCCAGGCGAAGCGAAACTTGTGCTCGCCAGCGCCCCGCCCACGCTCCCCTTCCGGCCAGGTTGTAATGAGCCGTATCTGATCGCGCTTGCGGTCATAGCGCTGAAGCGAGTTTCCTCCACCGGGCGAGGACCCAACCGCCCCGACGTAGACAATATCCGGGTTGTCCGGACGCACGGCGATGTATCCACTTTCGCCGCTGCCCGCCACAAAGCAATCTCCCCAGGTAATCGCACCATGGTTGACCGCGCTGGGAACAGCCAGGCTCGAGTTGTCCTGTTGGGTTCCGTAGACGTTGTATGGGGTATGGGAATCAACAGCGAGGTGATAGAACTGCGCCGTCGGCTGGTTATAGATGCTGCTAAATGTCATCCCACCGTTGAGCGACACATTGGCCCCGCCGTCGTTCCCCTGGATCATTCGTTGGTTGTCAGCGGGATCAATCCAGAGATCGTGGTTATCCCCGTGCGGAGTAGGGATTTGAACGAAGGTCCGTCCGCCGTCGGTACTGCGATGTAGATCCAGGTTGTTGCAATAAACCGTTTCACCATCGACTGGATCGGCGGTCAGATGGGTGTAATACCAGGCACGCGATAACAGATTCTGGTCGTCCGAAACCTTTTCCCAGGTCTGACCAAGATCGTCGGTGCGATACAGGCCGCCATCGGTCGCGTGCTCGATCAACGCCCACGCCCGTCCTGGCCTGCCCCCTGACGCTGCGACTCCAACCTTGCCCCAAATCGGCTTGGGCAGGCCGCTCCGATCCGAAATGTTCTGCCATGTATCGCCGCCATCCAGACTTTGCCACAATCCGCTGTAGGGACCGCCACTGCTTATCTGCCAGAAGCTGCGGTACGCCTCCCAAACTCCGGCGTAGAGAACGCGTGGGTTGGTGGGATCGACGGTCAGGTCAACGGCGCCAGCCTTATCGCTGACAAACAGCACGTGATCCCATGTCTTGCCGCCA
>JAPXRQ010000064.1:0-14759 GCA_033813515.1 Thermomicrobiales bacterium | reverse complement strand
GATGTATCATTGGGTCTCGTGGGCTCGGAGATGTGTATAAGAGACAGGACTAACCCGCACACCCTCACCCCCAATCCTGCCGCACAAGCTCCGAGACGAGCCAACGCCATATTCATCCTCGCAGAGGTTGGCACCTGTAGACCCTGGCTTGAACCTGGGCGGCCCGATTGACCGATTTCACCAGCAACAACGACATGCAATGCCACCCTTTTCCAGTCTCTTTAGCAGACTTCGTAACACTCAGATCGGACCTTTAGCTCCGATCGCCCCCGAAACCCCGCCTCCGGCCATCATCCGAACCTGAACACGAACCGGCACACCTCGCCATCTGCTTGCCACCCCACGCAAACCCGCCCGCGTACACTCACCACGAACACGAACACGAACACGAACACGAACACGAACACGAACACGAACACGATGCACATCACTACCACTCCCCCATCCGAAAACCCCGAACCCCTCGGCGCCCTCCTCGCCCGCGCCCTCGCTCCCTCGTTCGCGTCCGACCTCCCCGATCCCGCCGATCGCCTCGCCTACTGCACCCTGCTCTACACCGCCAACACCCGCTGGTCGCTCGATCGCGGCACCGTCCACGTCGCCACCCTCCCCGATGGCACCCTCGCCGGCGTCCTCTCCCTCATCCCCGAACCCGAACCGGAATGGACGCCGGATCTCGATCACACCTACGGTTACCACCATCTCGCCGAATGGAACAAACGCCTGCCCGACCTCGATTACACCGCTATCGAACAGGCCGCCAAGGCTCCCCTCAAAACGCAAACCGGACCCTGGATCTACATCAATGTTCTCGGCGTCGAACCCGCGCTCCAGGGCAACGGCATCGGCACCTCGCTCATGCAGCACGCCATCGCCAACGCCGATCGCGATCACCGGCCGATGGGCCTCATGACGGATACCGAACGCAACGTCCGCTTCTACACCCGCCTCGGCTTCGAAACCATCGCCACCCCCGAACCCGACGCCCCGCTCCGCCTCTGGACCATGCTCCGCCCACCCGCAGCAACCACCTGAACGCCAACGCGGCAGCAAGATCAAGGGAGAGACTAGCCATCGCACAAGGCCACAATTGACCTCGAAGAGGTCAGCAACCCTGGCGCCTGGCTTTAGCCTGGCGCGCCAACCGCCAACCGCCAACCGCCGACGTCCAACCGCCCATTTGCTATCATGCAAAGACCAATCCCCCGATTGCGTCTCTGCGTGAGGAGCTTTCTCGAAATGCGTGTGCTCGGCGTCGCGGCCCTCTTGTCGCTTCTTCTCTCCGCGTTCTCCGTTTGGTCCGCCTCCGCCGCCGTCCAGTGCGATGGCGTCAATGCCACCATCATGGGTTCCGGCACCATCAATGGCACTTCCGGTGACGACGTTATCGTCGGCTCAAATAGCTCCGACACCATCGATGGCAAGGGTGGCAACGATCGCATCTGCGGTCGCGGTGGCGCCGACGTCATCAAGGGCGGCGATGGCGACGATCAGCTCTACGGCGAAACCAATCTGGACAACATCGATGGCGGCGCTGGCAACGATCTGATCTACGGTGGCTCGTCCAACGACACCCTGATCGGCAATTCCGGCAACGATTCCGTCTTCGGCATGGAAGGCGACGACAAGATCTACGGCCGCAGCGGTAACGACCAGCTGTTCGGAGATGCCGGTAACGACTACATCTCGGGCAGTACCGGTCTCGATCAAATCCAGGGGGCGGCTGGCAACGACACCATCTCTACCGATATCCGCTCCGATTTCAGCACCGCCGAGGATCTCTTCACCGAAGCTGTCGTCGTGCAGGATTACGCCAGTGGCGGACTCGGCGACGACTACCTCGAAGGCGGCGATCTGATCGATGGCCTCATGGGCGATGAAGGTGACGACACCCTCCTCGGCGGCTACAGCTCCGATTACCTCTACGGCGGGGCCAACGACGACGAGATTCGTGGCGAAGGCAATGTCGATCACCTGAATGGTGAGGCCGGCAACGACTTCATGGTCGGCGGCTCAGGCAGCGATCAGATGGATGGCGGGGCCGGTAACAACCGACTCTACGGCCAGGATGGCAACGACAACCTGATGGCCGCCGATGGGGACGATTTGCTCTCCGGTGGTAACGACAACGACCTCATCACAGATGCCGGTGGCACAAACCAGGTCAGCGGTGGCAACGGTCGCGATTTCATCACCCTCACCTCCGGCAGCAACAGCATCGACGGCGGCGACGGCGACGATGCGATCGTCGGCGGAGTCGGCACCGATACCATCCTCGGCGGTCCAGGTTCCGACGACATCAGCGGCGGCGGCAATGCCGGGGACATCATTGATGGCGGCGAAGGCGACGACAACATCGAAACCGGAATCGGCGACGATCAGATTCGCGGCGGCCCCGGCAACGACTATCTCCTTGGCAACGAAGGCAAAAACCTGATCTATGGCGATTCTGGCGCAGATCGCATCTCAAGTGGCGGCGGCGATGACACCATCAACGCCGGCTCAGGTGCTGATGTCATCGAGCCCGGTGGCGGTAACGATTATGCCAATGGCGCCGAGGGTGACGATGTCATCTCCGGCGAACTCGGCAACGATCGCCTCTACGGCAGTTCCGGCGACGACAAGTTGTTTGGCGACGACGGCACCGACAAGTGCGATGGAGGAACCGGCTTCGATGAGGACGCATCGCTGAGTTGCGAAATCATCGTCAACATTCCGTAGGGCAATCGCGGCGGGGTACGCATCTCGCCGATCGCTAGAAAAGGGTGGGTCCAGCAATGCAGCTCGTTAGGGTTAGTGCAGTCCTTGTCCTTATGATCCTCGCCTTTCACTCGGTCCCGGCCAGTGCCGCCGTCCAGTGCGATGGCGTCAATGCCACCATCGTCGGGTCCGGCACCATCAATGGCACCTCTGGCGACGATGTCATCGTCGGCTCCAACAATGCCGACACCATCGATGGCAAGGGTGGCAACGATCGCATCTGCGGTCGCGGTGGCGCCGACGTCATCAAGGGTGGCGATGGAGATGACCAGCTCTACGGCGAAACTAATCTGGACAATATCGATGGCGGCGCTGGCAACGATCTGATCTACGGTGGCTCGTCCAATGACACCCTGATCGGCAATTCCGGCAACGATTCCGTCTTCGGTATGGAAGGCGACGACAAAATCTACGGCCGCAGCGGCAACGACGCGCTCTACGGCGATGATGGCAACGACTTCATCTCCGCCAGCACGGGCGAGGACAGCAGTAATGGTGGAATCGGCGACGACTTCATCTCCACCGAACCGCGCAGCTCATCCTCATCCGCCGAAGACTTCGGACCCGCAGTCTCCTACCACGACAACACCGATGCCGGCCCAGGTAACGATCGCGTCGAAGGTGGCGACGAGTCCGACTACATCGCCGGCAACACGGGAATCGATGTCATCCTCGGTGGCTACGGGTCCGATGCCCTGTACGGCGGAACTGAAGATGACCAGATCGATGGCGAAGGCGGCTACGACGATATCGGTGGCGGCGACGGCAACGACATGCTTGTCGGAGGTGATACCTCCGATTCGCTCTACGGCGATGCCGGTAACGACCGCCTCTATGGCCAGAATGGCAATGACAGCCTGTATGGCGGGGACAACGACGATCGCCTCTCCGGCGGGAACAGCTCCGACCAGCTGTCTGGAGAAAGTGGAAAAGACATCCTCACCGGCGGATCCGGTCCCGATTTCATCGGCGGCGGCCTGGGTGACGATCAGATCGATGGCGGCGATGGCTCCGACACCATCAGCGGCGACGATGACAACGACACCATCCTCGGTGGTAACGACCGCGATGTCCTCACCGGCGGCCTCGGCAACGATTCCATCGATGGTGGCGCCGGCGACGATACGATCGACGGCTCAGCTGGCGACGACACCATCAATGGCGGCACCGGTGATGATGTCATCGAAGGTCACGAAGGTAAGGATCGTATCCTCGGCGGCGATGGCGATGACAACATCACCGGCGGCCTGGATGACGATTCAATATCGGCCGGTCCGGGCGACGATGTTGCCTCCGGCGACGAAGCCAACGACTTCATCAATGGTGAAGACGGCAACGATGGCCTGTACGGCCAGGAAGGAAACGACCGCATCTATGGCAGCGCCGGCGACGACGAAATGCTTGGCGGTATCGATACCGACAAGTGTGACGGCGGGACTGGATACGATGTCGCCTATCTCCGCGATTGCGAAACCGTCCTCGGCGTCCCATAAACCTGCGCTCAACAGAACCTGAAGGAACGGGGCGATCGAAAAGATTCGCCCCGTTCCCGTTCTGAAAGGCATCTTGCATGTTTGTGATACGATGCATTCAAACCCCCGGCGAGATCAATCTGCGAGGTACTGACCATGCGTGTCTTCCGACTTCTTGCTGCGCTCATCCTCTGCACACTGGCGCTGAAATCCGTGCCTGCGTCCGCCGTCGTCATGTGCCAGGGCGTGGCCGCAACGATCGTCAGTTCCGGCACCATCAACGGCACCGCGGGTCCCGATGTGATCGTCGGCTCCAATGCGGCCGACACCATTGATGGCAAGGGCGGTGCCGATCGCATCTGCGGACGCGGCGGCGCCGATACCATCAAGGGTGGCGATGGCGACGATGTCCTCTACGGCGAAACCAACCTGGATACCATCGATGGCGGGACCGGCAACGATCTGGTCTGGGGCGGCTCGTCCAATGACAGCCTCACCGGCGGAACCGGCCTCGACAATCTCTTCGGCGAAGAAGGTGACGACAAGCTCTACGGCAAAAGCCAGGACGACAATCTCGATGGCGGCCCCGGTAACGACTACCTGAGCGGCAGCACCGGGTACGACTTCATCAACGGCGATGTCGGCGACGATTTCATCAGCACCGAACCCCGCACTGATTACTCCGCCGCAGATGAATCATTCACCGGTGCCCTGGTCCTTGCCGACGTCGCGTATGGCGGGGATGGAAACGATCGCATCGAAGGTGGAGACAATCCGGATCAGCTCTACGGTGGCATCGGCGAGGATGTCGTCCTGGGCGGCTACGACAACGATTACATCGATGGCGGCCCGGATAATGACGAACTCCGCGGCGAAGGCAATGCCGACGAAATCTGGGGCTACGACGGCGAAGATCTCATCGTTGGCGGTACCGGCGCCGACCACTTGTACGGTGTCGAGAATGAGGACGAGATCTACGGTCAGGACGGCAACGACTTGCTGAGCGGCGGCGGCGGCAGCGACAAGATGTCCGGCGGCAACGGGAACGACGAGATGAACGGCGATGCCGATGTCGATCTCATGACCGGTGGCAACGGCAAGGACATCATGAGCGGCGGCGAAGGCGACGACCAAATCCAGGGCGGCGAAGGGTCCGATAACCTCTACGGCGGTTCTGGCTGGGATGCCATCGCCGGCGAAGGTGGCGACGACAACATCCAGGGCGCCGGTGGTGAGGACTACATCGAAGGCGGCACCGGTTCCGATACCATCGACGGCGGTGACGAAAAAGACCGCATCCTCGGCGGCGACGGTGAGGACATGATCTATGGCTCAGGCGGCGACGATTCCATCTCAGCCGGCGAAGGCGACGACACCATCTACGCCGGATCGCATAACGACTACGTCAATGGCGAAGGCGGCGACGACTACGCCACCGGTGAAGACGGCAACGATCGCCTCTACGGTGGAACCGGCGACGACGTCCTGAACGGCTCCATCGATACCGACAAATGCGACGGCGGCGCCAACTTCGATCAGGCCGACGTGTCCTGCGAAACCATCGTCAACGTCCCCTAATCATCAGACTCATCACGCTGGCAGGCGGATCGTTAGGTCCGCCTGCCAACCCGATGCTTGCGAATCCCATCGTTCCGGAATCTGCATCCGCTCGTTCCGCACCGCCGTTCGGACCTTACCGCGGACATGAACCTGGACGGCAATGGCTAAAGCCAGCAAGATGATCGGCGGGGCGATGCAAAAAACCTTCCCGCTCCGGAATCGCCGGGGATCATGACCATATCGGCGATGATGATGTCGATACTTAAGGTGTAAGTTCCGGTATTGGTATCACCGCTGCGAACCGCTGTTGAGATGGTTCAAGGATTCTGGCTAATCATGAACATTCGCAAACTCGAGGAATCCGATTCGGCGGCCGCGGCCGTCATTCTCGCCGATGCCTTCGATGACGAACCAGTGTTTCGCGCCACCATGACCGACCCCATGGATCGCCATGCCTGCCTGCTCGCCTTGTTCGAAGCCGATGTGCGCAATGCCTGCCGCTACGGTGGCGCGATAGCTGTCGGCACCGAGGAAAACGGCGATATCGGCGTCGCGTACTGGACCTCCCAACCCGAGCCAGATCGATCCGATGCCGAAATGGCGGAACTGGGTTTCGCGGCAGTCTTTGCGAAGTGGGGCGCGGTGTTGCGCCCGATCGGCGAAGTCGAAGGCACGTCACACCGTCTGCTCCGTTTCCTGCCGACGCCATGGCAGTACCTGGCGGGCATCGGCGTTCGACCGGAGTTCCAGGGACAGGGACACGGTTCTGCCCTGATGAAACATTTCGTCGACGAGATTGATCGCTCCGGCCAGTCCAGCGGCCTCAGCACCGACCGCCCGATCAATGTCAAGCTGTACGAGCGCTTTGGATTTCGGGTCGTGCATCACGATGCCGAGACACCGATCGGGGTGCCCTTCTGGACCATGGAACGCCCGCGTGCGTAGCAATCTGTGGCAAGCGGTGGCCTGGCTCTGGTAACGTGCCATGCGTATCAGGTTTGTTTGAACGGAGGAATGCCATGGACCCCAACGTCAGCGAAGCAATTGCCGTGGGAGTGACCGTCTACTCGTCCGATAACGAAAAGATCGGCACCGTTGCCGCCGTCCATTCCGCAACGATCCACGTTGAAAAGGGCTTCTTCTTCATCAAGGATTACGAGGTCCCGTTGACTGCCGTTGCCTCGGTCGATCAGGCAGAAGGCCATGTCACCCTCAATGTCACCAAAGATGTGGCCCTCTCCAGCGAATGGGAGCTCGACGACAAGGCGGACGAGCTCGATGACGAAGAAGGCGAGGGTTACGATAGCCCTGTCGATGGCGAGGGCGATCGCGTCCTGACTGGAGCCGCCCAGTCCCCGTCACTGCCGATCATCGAGGAAATCGACGAGGACGACACGCCGCTAACCCCGGCTCCGGTCTGAACATCGCTTATCCCGAACAACAACCAACTTGGAGGAACCGTGACAACACAACTCGGTGAGCGGTATCTGGACGCGGTGCGCATGGCGACAGAGTTGCATGCAGATCAACTCCGCAAGGGCACATCCATCCCGTACATCTCCCACCTGCTCGGAGTCTCAACAATTGTGCTTGAGTCAGGCGGGACAGAGGACGAGGCCATCGCGGGCCTGCTCCATGACGCAGTTGAAGATCAGGGCGGTCCGGCCACGCTCGAAGCGATTCGGACCCGTTTCGGAGATGTCGTTGCCACAATCGTCGATGGCTGCACCGATGATGCTCCCACTCCGGGTGCCCCCAAGCAACCGTGGAAGTTCCGCAAGGTCCAGTACATCGAGCATGTCGGTGCGGAAACCAATCCCGGAATCATCCTCGTCTCCGCGGCAGACAAGATTTACAACGCTGCCGCCATTCGCCGGGATCTGGCCCTAGTGGGAGAACAGGTCTGGGATCGGTTCAATGCATCAAAAGACGACATTTTCTGGTACTACAGATCCCTGGTCGAAGCGTTCTGGGCCGCGGAGGATGCCATCAATCCAGAAGGCGGCGAGACTGACCCGCGCCTTCCCATGCTTCTGAACAGGTTCGAACTCGAGGTCCAGGAATTGGAACTTGCGGCCGATATCAACGCCTTCGCTGCAGCGATGGAGGGTATTGATCTGGACGACTTCGATGACGACGTCGACTTCGACCTGTCCGACCTTGGCCCCGAGCACTTCAACTAGACAGGGCGAACCGGATGACGCCTGTCGATGCCCGCGGCCGCCTCGACGAGTTGCCGTTCACATGGCGGGCAACAAAGAGCGGCGAGATTCTGATCTCATGGCAGGGTCGACTGGTCACGACGGTGCGCGCCAAAGCCGCCGAACGTCTGCTCGTAAAACTCGACGGTGCCAGCCCCAACGAAGCACAGCACCTCCTCGCCCGCGCCACCGGCCACTTCAAACACGGCAACGAACGCTGATCCCCATGCCGGTGCTGCGCATGAACCACCGGACCGGTAGGATTCCGACAGATACATTCGCCCACACAGAAAGCAGGACTCGATGGTCAACGGCGTCAAGAAAGTCGACCACATCGCAATCGCGGTCAAATCGATTGACGAATCGCGGCAATGGTTTGAATCGGTCTACGGCGCGCGCTATCTCGGCCAAAAGGAAAACACCGAGATGGAGTACATCGTTGCCTACTTCCTGATGGGCGAATCGCTCATCACCATGCTCGAAGGAACCACGCCCGAGTCCTTCGTGACGCAGCACATCGAGAAGCGCGGAGAGGGACTCCAGCATATGGGCATTGAGGTCGATGATCTCGATGGCTTCCTCGAGAATGCGGAAGCTCTCGGAGCGCGCGTGTCAGCGAAGCGCACGATCGACGGCATCCGCAAGGAAGCCCTGATCTCGCCCAGGTCCGCGTTTGGGATCATCCTGCAGCCGATCGAGTGGTTGGGTGATTTGCGGGACGAGCCGCATCACGAGCGAATCATCAAGGCCGGCGGCCTGTAGCCTGGGTTGCCAGTCGCACAGGCATCCGCACAGGTCATGTGTCATCTGCCCTATTGCGCCGATTTGTAATTCATCTAACATGGGTTCCTAATCAACAACTGTGTTGATACCTGGAGTGCTTCCGGAAAGGAACCCAGCCTATGTGTTCTCCCGAAATCATGGCGCGCGTCGCCGAAGTAACGCGGCGCAACTTCCTCAAGCAGGCGGCGGCAGTGGGTACGGGCGCCGCCGCATTGCAGATCGGGGGCGGTCTCGTGCGGGCCCAGGACGCAACACCAGCTGCCAGCCCCGTCGCCGCTCCGGAATCAATTGCATTCGGACCGTTTACCCAGGTGACTGATCTTTCGCACATTTGGGGGCCGGATTTCCCGGTCTACGCAGGAGCCAGCCAGCCTGTCTTTGAGAACCTCGCCCAGGTCAATCCGGATGGCTTCTACAAGAATCTGCTCACCTTCGACGAGCACACCGGCACGCACATGGATGCTCCGGCCCACTTCACCGATGGCGGCGCAACGGCCGAAACCCTGCCGGTCGCCAACTTCTTCGCCCCGCTGGTCGTCATCGATATCGCTGCCCGCGCCGAGACCGACCCTGATGCACAGGGCACTCCAGATGACATTGCAGCCTGGGAATCGACGAACGGCCCGATCCCTGCCGGAGCCTTCGTCGCCCTCTACACCGGCTGGGAAACGCGCCTGAGCGATCCCGCCACGTTTGTCAATCTCGATGCCGATGGTGTCCAGCATTACCCGGGTTGGCACGGGGAGGCAGCCGCATTGCTGGTCGATGAGCGGGATATCGTCGGGGCGGGAGTGGATACCCTCAGCCTCGATTACGGACCATCAGCCGACTTCGTCAGTCACCTGACCTTCCTGCCGGCCGGGAAATACGGGATTGAGTGCCTCGCCAATCTCGGGCTGCTCCCGTCTGTCGGTGCAAGCATCATTGTCGGCGGCCCGAAGCATCTCGGCGCCTCCGGTGGACCGACCCGGGCCTACGCGGTCATCTAGCAGCAGAAAGAGACAGGGCCAGGCAAATCGCCTGGCCCTGTTTTCATGCAGTTACTGTGCTGACGGGGTGCCTCGGGTTGCGCGGACAATCGTGCGATCGTGATAGATGCCATTGTCAAAATCGAACGCCCCACTGCACGTGATCAGCGTGAGCTGCTCCGTGTCTGTGCGGCCAACGATCTCTTTGACAGCCGACTCGTCGAGTTCATCCTGCGTGTAGGTCCGGACCCAATCGACGGTGTAATCGAAGTCTTCGTCGTTCTCGCCAGTGACGGTGATCAGATCTCCACCGGATAATTCGGTGAGATGAAAGAACACCGCCTCGCCCACATCGTAGTAATCAAGATGACCAGAGAAGACCAGGTTGGCGGCTTCGCCCAGGCTGCCAGTGTCCTCGTACCAGGCGACCACATAGGGACCCGAAGGCTCGGACATCTTCCCCTGGATGATTTCGGCCGATTCGACCTGGGCATCAACCTCGGCCGCCTGAATGGTCATCGCAATCGGCGTCACACCCTTCCTGCGCATCACCGGCGGATTGGTGCCGACTGGTCCAGGGCGCATCAATCCAGTGGTCGGCGTATCACCCCGCGTGGATGCCGCCTGAAAACGGGATCCCGTCGCGCGATTCCATGTCGCCGGAATGGTCAGGACGCTGGATACCTGATTGTTGGTGCCTGTAGCCATACGCAAACGTCACTCCGTTGTTGCAACGTCCGGGATCACCGAATGGTGTCAACCCGACCGTGCTGTCCAACGGTTCATCGATCAGTGGGGGAGCCGAACGCTCGAACCGCACCCCACCATACTACGCTGCCGGGCAACTCTCGCCCATTGGCGAAAAGTCCACAGTCCGTCCCAGATGCTACGTTCTGCGCTGTACTCCAGGTTTGCCAGACATGGTAGCCACCGTTGCTTCGCCGGTTCAACAGTGCGCGCGGTGTGGGCTCATTCAGCCCCCTGCCAACTTCTGCAGACGCTGCGGGAATCCTGATCCGTTTCCGATCAGTTCAGAACGGTACTGGGGCGAACACTCCAGTGTCGGCCGGCCAATTGCCTACTCGATCCTCACGCTGATCTTCGCCGTGATGCTTGGGTGCGTGATTCTGGTGTTGCTCAGCGCCACCGGCCTGCATGCCAGGTCGATCGCAATTGCGGTCGGAGCGGCGATCCTGCCCACGATCGCCTATGGCGCCCTGATCGCCTGGCTCGATCGGGCCGAGCCGGAGAGTTGGGAGCTGCGCATTCTGACGTTTCTCTGGGGCGCGGTAGTTGCGGTCTTCATTGCCCTGATCCTGAATTCCACTGCCTATTCCATCTTTGCGCTTCTGACCGATGCCGACACCGGAGCGATTCTCACCGCAGTCACCTCGGCGCCCCTGGTCGAAGAGTCTGCCAAGGGACTGCTCGTGCTCCTGGTGCTCTGGATTGCGCGCCGCAATATCGACTCAATGCTGGATGGTCTGGTTCTGGGAGCTACAGTCGGCCTTGGGTTTGCGATGACAGAAAACATCATGTACTTCGGCACTGCATACCGCGATGGCGGCGCGGAAGCCGTCGGCGCGCTGTTTGTGATCCGCTGCCTCATCAACGGCATGGGTCATGCCGTTTGGACCTCGTTTACCGGGGCGGCGGTGGGTTGGAGTCGGGGACGGCATGGCCGCGGCGTTCTTCGGTTCATCGTGCCTGTACTCGGTTGGGCGACTGCAGTGGCGGGGCATGCCATCTGGAACCTCGGCGCCACCATCGTTATCGGAATCATGAACATCGTCCTGATCGAGACGTACCAGTTTTCCGAATGGCGAGCATTCGTGGTGGCCGGCGTGATGGGCGGATTACCGTTTGTCATCCCAACCGTTCTGACCGCCTCCATCTTTGCGCGTTTAGGTCGCGAGCAGGAAGACCGGATCATCCGAACCTATCTGCCGATCGAGGTTCGATTGGGCACGTTGACACCCTTCGAGGCGGACCGGGTGATTGGCCAACACAGCCATCGGCCCACCCTGCGGTCGCTCCGCCGAAAGAACAGGAGTGTGCGTGAACGGCGGCAGGCGGCGTTCGATGCAGCCGCAGTCAGGCTGGCGTTCTTTCACTACCACGCCCTGCGCGGCGAACGCCCCGACAAGGCAACAGTCCAGCGGGCCGAGCAAATGCGCTGGCGGATTGCGACATTGCGCAGCGCTTCGGACCTCCAGCCACGCGACATAATCCACTGAGGCTGGTGGTAAAATCGGCGTTGGCCCAATTGGCCCCGCCACCGATCATTCCTGGAATACCATGGCTATCGACTCCACCTCCACCACCATCGAGCAGTTACTGACTCCTGAGCGCATCGGTCCATACGATGGCGCTGGTCGATTGGCCGTGGTCGCGATGAGTGGGGGAGTCGATAGCGCCGTCACCGCTCTGATCATGCGGGAGCGTGGATACCGGGTCGTGGGTATGAACCTGCGCCTGTTCTCGCCCGCCGATCCGGTGCATTCGGTCAATCCGTGCTGCGGCATTCCGGCCATGGACGACGCCCGCGCGACCTGTCAGGTTATTGGTGTGCCGTTTTATGCCATCAATATGGAAGCCGAATTCGGCGAAGCCGTGATCGAGCGCTTTGTCAACGAATACGCCGAGGGCCGGACACCAAATCCGTGCCTGGAGTGCAATCGACACGTCAAGTTCACGCACCTGGTTCATCGCGCAAAGTTGCTGGGCGCCGATTGCCTTGCGACCGGCCACTACGCCCGGATCCTGCACGACGGCGATCGGCATTCCTTGCACCGGGCAATCGATGCACGCAAGGATCAGAGCTACGTCCTGCATACCCTCTCTCCGGAGCAACTTGCCTTTATCCAGTTTCCGCTCGGCAATCTGACCAAGCCGGAGGTGAGACAACTGGCCAGGCACTTTGGATTGCCAGTGGCGGATAAGGAAGAAAGTCAGGAGATCTGCTTCGTGGGCAAGTCGTCGTACGCCGATTTTGTGGCAAAGCGGCGACCAGACGTGACGAAGCCTGGCCAGATCGTGGACGAAGCCGGCATTGCCCTGGGCGAGCACCAGGGGCTGGTCCATCACACCGTCGGACAACGCCGAGGCATCCGGGTCGCCGGCCCATCGCCGCTGTACGTCCTTCAACTGGACACGGGGACCAATCAGCTCGTCGTCGGGCCGCGAGATCGTGCCGTCGCCTCAGTCATCACAGCCGATGACATCTCGTTCACCGACGGGTCGTGGCCGGATTTGCCATTTGAGGCAGATGCCGTCGTTCGGTACCGGGGGGTGCCGTCACCGTGTCGCATCGTACCCGGGGCACGCGGCGAAGCCGTTGTGTCGCTGACGGGCGATGCGTCGACCCGACCGATTGCATCTCCGGGGCAGGCAATTGTGTTTTACCTGCAGGATGAAGTGCTGGGAGGCGGTACGATTCGTACTGTGGAACGGGAGGCCGCAACAATCGGCCAGTCTGCCAAAGGTGCGCAATGAGCAAGACGAAATGGTACGCAATCGGTGGCGGGGTTCTGGCCCTGATCATCTTCGGGCTCTCGATCTGGGGCCTCTACAGCCTTGGCGGGAGTGATCAGTCGTCGCTCGAGCGGCTGCGGGATGTCTCGGTCATCTTCATCGTCTTCCTGTTTCTGGTCTGCGTGATCTTGCTGGCCGGCATAACGGCCGCGCTGATCTTCCTCATCATCCAGATCAAGGACCGCGTGATTCCGTTGCTGGAAGAAGCGACCGGAACTGCCCAGCGCATCCGCGGCACGACCGAATTCATGACCGAAGAGGCCGTGAAGCCATTTCTGGCGGTGGCAGGCAACTACGCCAAGGTCCGGGGAACCATGAAGCAATTCATGAAGGGACCGAAGAAGTAGTCGGTCGTCGGTAGCAAGTCGCCAGGTAAATCTGAAGGCAGGAGAGGCGGTTCGGAATATCCGAGCCGCCTCACATTCGTCTAGTTCATTTTCCTGAGAAGCATGCCCGCGCCCGAGACGGCAATAACGAGACCGACAATCAGCCCGATCAACTGCTTCCAGCCAAGTCCGTCGCCCCCACCGCTGATTCCAATGGAATCGGCCAGCAGGGCGCCCACCATGATCACAATGCCGAGCGCAATCACGATCAGCGGAATCAGCCTGGATGTTTGGGTGGAATTGGAGGAAGACACGGTATTGCTGCCCAACTTGCTCCGGACAACCGAAGTCCCAATTGTATCGCCCCGGACCTCGTCGGCAAACTGCGCGAAATTGGAACAATGCAGGCGCAAAATCAACGCTGTGCACAAACACAGAGTCGTGTAGGATGCCGATCACGGGAAACGCCTGGGCAAGCCACAAACTTGCGCAGACTTGTGCCCGCAGTGAGTGTGGATTTGACCTGTCCCTGCAAGACAAAGACAGGTGGAAACTGATATGCTCACCCCGACACGACAGTAGGTGCGCAAGCGGGAAGCCTGGGGCGTCCGATGCTTGATGCGCCTTCCTTGTTCGGGTCGGAATTTGATCGAAACGGGTTTGCAGTCGGTGGCGCGGGGAGGCACTATGACGGGTCGGAAACGACGGAGTGGGATTACGGCGAAAGCATCGCCACCTCGCTTCTCCACCCGAAATCGATTCATCACACTCCTGCTTATGGCGCTGGTGTCGGTCTCGCTGATCCTCCCGGGGATCGCCGCGGCGGCCGATAACCCCTACTCCACACTCACACCGAAATCCGAAGATGCCAACGATATCCAGTTGCTGTACAAGATCATCTTCTGGATCGCCCTGATCGTCTTCATCGGAGTTCAGGCCGCAATCGTCATTACGGTCATGAAGTACCGGCGGCGACACGATGACGAACCGCGACCGGCCCAGATCCACGGCAATCAGCGCCTGGAAGTACTCTGGACCATCATCCCGGCCATCGTCCTCGTCGCGATCTTCATCCCGACCGTGCGCACGATGTTCCAGATCCACGATCGGACGGAAGACGCCGAATACACGATTCAGGTCTACGGCAAGCAGTGG
>JAPXRQ010000063.1:0-14769 GCA_033813515.1 Thermomicrobiales bacterium | reverse complement strand
TCGTCATCGACGAAAACAACTCCGAGCGTGTCGCCGTTGTGGTCAATACCGGCGGTGGCGGTATCCCGACGATCGAGCACGATGTCAATGCCATGCACGATCGCGGCCAGAAGTACGTCTCTCCCCTGCTCATCCCGCTCTTCGCGCCGAACATGGCCAGCTGCCAGATCTCGATCGCTTACGGCATCCACGGACCCTCGATCACATCGGCCGCCGCCTGCGCATCGGGAATTCAGGCGTTCATCGATGCCTATCACATGTTCCAGCGCGACGAGGCCGATGTCATCCTTACCGGTGGCACCGAATCGGGCATCACCCCGGTAGCGGTCGCTGGACTTGCCAATATGCACGCCCTCTCCAAACGCAACGATGATCCGGCCGGCGCCAGTCGTCCGTTTGATTCCGATCGTGATGGATTCGTATTCTCCGAGGGTGGCGTCGTCTTCGTCCTTGAGACAGAAGAGCACGCCATCAACCGCGGCGCCTCGATCATCGCCGAAGTGCACGGTGGCGCCTATACCTCCGACGCCTTCCACATTACCGCTCCCCATCCGGAAGGACGCGGAGCCGCCACCGCCATGCGCAAGGCACTGGAGCGGGCCAACTTCCAGCCAAACGATGTTGACTATGTTGCCGCCCACGCAACGGCCACGAATATCGGAGACATCGCCGAGACCAATGCACTCAAAAGTGTTTTCGGGGATCACGCCTACAAGTTGGCAATCTCGGCCAACAAGTCGATGGTTGGTCACTTGCTCGGTGCGGCCGGCGCGGTGTCTTCGCTGGGTTGTGTCATGGCGATTCGCGACAATATGGTTCATCCGACGATCAATCTGCACAATCCCGATCCTGCCTGCGATCTGGATTACGTGCCGAATGTGAAGCGGGAACTGCCCGTCAATGTCGCACTGGCCAATGGCTTCGGGTTTGGTGGCCAGAACGCGGTCGCCATCTTCTCGCGCTATTCAGCCTGATCCCGACACCCCGCCCGTATACTGACGACATCCCCGCTCGCGCCACTCGCGACCTGACTGCCTCGCGCATCCAGGTGCACGACTGATCGAGGGTTCATCGTTTGTATTCGGCTCCTTCCAATCGATCTCCACTCCGCCTGGTTCGCATCTTTCTGATCACCCTGTTCGTGACCGGCCTGATTGCCGCCGTCCCCTGGAACCTGCCGGTCAGGACGAGCCAGGCAAGCACAGCCGTGGTCTTCTCGAAGGATGATCTGACCCAGCAGGTCCCTCGTGGCACAGCCGACACGATCATCCACTACGCCCAGGCCAGAGGGTCCGTGCGACTGGCCGATACGGTCGCCTATATCAACGAGGTGTATCGGCTCGCTCCGCTGGTTGGTATCGATCCCGCGTTCGTTATCGCCCAGTCCGCACTGGAAACGGCCGACTGGACCTCGTACTACTGGGAGACCTATCTCAATCCGGCCGGAATCGGTATCGGCTGGTCCGGCGCACCCTCCTATACCTGGGCAACGGGAACCGATGCTGCCCGCTACCACCTGGTCCATCTCTACGTTTACATCAACGGTGTCCCGGCCATTGGCAATCCGCTCTATCCCTATCGCACCATGGGACCGGGTTACTCAGGCGCTGTTGCCCTCGGCTACGCAGGCACCGGTAAACACATCGACGATTTCACCGGACGCTGGGCGACCGATCCGCTCTATGGCACCAAAATCGCCAATCGCGGCAACTCGATTTATGCCAAATCTGTCGCTGAAGCAACCGCACCAGGTTTGCCGGTCGCGTCGGTCGATGCATCTGGCGGGAATGATCCGTTCCGCACCCGGGACTGGAACCTGCAAACCTCATTCGCCGTCAGCGGAATCGGCACGCCACCCGCAGGCGCCTGGATTACCTACGATCTCGGCCGCCGGGTGAACCTGGAACGGATCCGATGGCTCTTCCGCCTGACGGGGTATGCCGATGCCTACTCCATCCAGACGTCCAACAACGCGACAACCTGGGCCACCGTAGCGTCCTACGGGAATAGCGCCTCCAACGCCTGGGTCACGCTCGACACCATCCGCAGTGCCCGCTATATCCGGTTCCTCTTCACAAACCCCAACGGCGATCTGACGATCGGCTACCTGTCCGAGGTCGAGTTCTACGGGGTCAATGCAACCGGCACGGCGACTCCGACAAGCACGCCCTACCCCACCCCGACCTTCACCCCGACGCCGACCGCTACCCCAACGCCCACCCCGGCCCCAATGCCCGGCACCGTGCTGCCGATCCTCGGCGGCGGCGGATCCAGCACCGGCACATGGAGCGGCAATATCCGTGATGGCTCCACCACCACGACCTGGCAAACCACCACCACGCCCGCACCGAACTCGGCCGCCGTTTACGTCGATCTTGGCGCGTCGTATCCGCTGACCGGAGTCCAGTATTTCTTCCGCCGCAATTCAGGCGCGAAATCATTCGAGATTCGCATCTCCAGCGATCTCAAGACATGGACCACCGTCGCCACCGGAAGCAATCCGCAAACGATGATCTGGCAACCTGTCCTGTTCAATCAGACTGGCCGCTATGTCCAGTTCCTCTTCCGCAATACGAATGGTGCAGTCGCATTGGGCTATCTTGCCGAGATTCGGGTCTACGGATCAACCAGCCCCGCCCCTGCTGACGACACAACTTCGACACCAACCGCAACCATGTCCGCCACTGCAACTTCGACACTGACCACGTCCGACACATCGACTCCAACACCGACCGCGCCGGATACCGTCGATCCGCTGCCAACCGCCGCCGCTTCCCCGGTCGCAGCCACCCAGCCGGCCATCGTGACAGGAATATCGCGGACGGCAAACAGCTCGCCCGCCACTGCCTTGCTTGACGACGATCCGGCGACGACCTGGTCCTCGCTGGATGGCAACAGCGCGACAGTCCAGTTCGACCTGAGTACCGTCACGACCGGAGTGCCCGTCACCATCCTGTTGGCCACGGGCAGTGCGGACGACCTCTCCATCGCAACCAGCGCCGACGGATCGTCCTGGACCACCGCAGCCGGCCCGTTGACCGAGATCGTCCCGGGGGAGTTTCAGGTCATTCTGACTGATCCCGTCTCCTCGATCCGCATCACGGTGGCGGCTGGTGTCACCGTGGCTGACGTACGCTTCACCCCATAGTCATCTGTCGCTACCCCGGAGCCATCCATGAACAGATTCAGTGCACTCAATCGACGTGTTGGTGCTGCGCACGCCTCCTGGCAGCTGGCGGTCGCCGATCTCACTGTCGAGCAGGTCAATTACCACGAACGGCATGGGGTCCTGCCGATCGCGTTTTCCATCGTTCACCTGGTCACCACCGAGGATATCCGGGTCTCCGCAACTTTCGGGCTGCCTGATTCGATTTGGAAAGCCGAGAACATCCAGAGCCAGATCGGCGCGAATGTACCGTCAGTCGCGCGCGGCACGCCCATCGACGTCTCCGAAACCCTGACGCTGACCGACATTGACGCCTGGCGCGCCTACCAGACCCGCGTCTTCGCCCAGACTGAAGCGCTATTGGCCGCGCAGGAGGATATCCGCTGGGACGACATCATCATGGATGCGGTCCCCGAACCCATGCGCGGCGGCTATCTCCACCTTATGGTCGGAGACGGACCGGTCACACTGGGCGACTATCTCGAGGTGGTCGTCTACCACCACGCGCTCCGCCACCTGGGTGAGCTCGAGCATGCCCGCGCCCTGGTTGGCCTGACCGGCGTCGGGGGGTAACAAACAGACCTGCGCACCTGTGGCAAGATTCCGGACGGAATTCGAATCAGATTCAGCAACGGAGCAAACAGGCATGCGTTTTCAGGGACGGACGGCAATTGTCACAGGATCGGCACGCGGCATCGGTAAGGCAATCGCCGACCGTCTGGCATCCGAAGGGGCGAAAGTCGTCATCGCCGATATCGATGAAGAGAAGGCAAACGAGACGTCGCGCAATCTGGGTAGCCACGCCATCGCCTACCCGCTCGATGTCACCTCCGAAGACTCCTGGAATGGCGCTGTCCTCATTGCGAAGAACACCTTCGGCAGCCTCGATATCCTCGTCAACAACGCGGGTATCGCCGGTCGCTCTGCTCCTGCCTGGGAACTGAGCCTCGACGAGTGGAAGCAGGTCATCGATATCGATCTGACCGGCGTCTTCCTTGGTTGCAGAGCGGCCATCCCGACGATGATGGATGCTGGCTACGGTCGCATCGTCAATATCGCCTCGATCGCCGGCAAGGAAGGCAATCCCAATGCCTCTCCCTACTCGGCTGCCAAGTCCGGCGTCATCGGCCTGACCAAGTCGCTCGCCAAGGAAACCGCCACGAAGGGCATCATCATCAATGCCATCACACCGGCGGTCATTGAGACGGAAATCCTCAAGCAGGTCTCGCAGCAGCACATCGATTACATGACCAGCCGCATTCCCATGGGCCGGGTCGGACAGCCGCACGAAGTGGCCGCTCTCGCCGCCTTCCTTGCCTCGAACGATGTCTCGTTCAGCACTGGTGCCGTCTTCGATCTTTCCGGTGGCCGCGCGACCTACTAGGCAGACACGGACCGCAGTCGTGGAGGCGGTACGGTACGTCCGTTCACTTCTCGCAATCGGTACGCCATTAAGTATTGTTTCGCCCGATACCAGCCCGACCTGAGTCGGGACGAACAGGCGGCATCGCCCGATTGCCCAACTGCTTAACCTGACTCAGGATAGTGACATACCGTTCCGATCGGGATAGCGATCAGAACCGGACAACTTTTGACTGGTACGTATTTGGCCGCGCTAACAAACGATGGCCCGACGACGAAGGAATCCCGCTTCCTGTGAGTGATGTATCCCTGGAGCCGACGTCCGATCTGCATTCCATTCCGGCCGGTGCAGCCGTGGTGGATGACGAGCGTCCCCCTGCCTGCCCGTCCTGCAACAAGCGCCTCGTGATTCTCGCGACCCATTCGGTGCGCGATAACACCGGCGCGATGGTGCGACAGCAACTCTGGGGCTGCCCGAAGGGTCACTCCACCGCAACCCGCCGCGCCGGTGTCTTCTCTGCAGTCTCGGTGATGGCCGACCTGGCCGGCTAGATCAGCCCGGCCATCCGCGCCGCCTCGGCAAACTTGCCGACCTTCTCCTCATCCAGCCCGGTCAGATTGCCGATGAAGTGGTCGCATCCAGCGTCCCGGTATTCCGCCATCCGCTGTGCCAGGAGTTCGACCGGGCCCTTCACCGACAACGCCGGATCGTAACCATCCGTCGGCGAGGCATCCATGAATTCGATCCCCACACCAGCCGTCTTCACGATCGACTTTGGATCCCGTCCGTTGCGCTCGCAGGCAGCATCGAGATCATCGACGGTCTTCTTCCAGCCACCAACTTCGCCAAACCAGGCAGAGTTCCACTGATCGGCGTATTGCACGGTCAGGTCCATCATGCGCGGTTGCTTCGAGGCGATCATGATTGGAATGCCGCCCGGGCGCGTATCTGGCGGGCAGAGTTCGCAGTTCGACGCCTCTACGTACTTACCGTGAAAATCCGCCTTGCCTGTGCGCAGAAGCGGATGGAAGACCTGCAGGGCCTCATCAAACCGGCTGACGATGTTGTCGAACGGATACCCGAAGGCATCAAACTCCGGCTTGTGCCATCCACAGCCAATGCCAAACGTGACCCGGTTTTCGGCGATCTCGTCGAGCGACACCGCCAACTTTGCCATCATCCCCGGATTGCGGAATGGCATGCACAGCACCAACGACCCGAGCTCGATGGTCGAAGTTGCCTCGGCGAGGCCGGCCCAGAAGGTGAATGCTTCGTGCGAGGCGATGTTCTCGTTCTCGGGCGGAAAGCGAAAGATCAGGTGGTCGGTCACCCAGACCGAATGCAGCCCCTCGCGCTCGGCCGCCACCGCAACGCCGCGAATCTTCTTGTACGACGGGGCGCCCGCGGCCGGATCGGCAAACGGACCATGAATCGGAGTGATCAAGCCAACACGCATGCGGTCATTCCCTTCCCAACAACAGATCACTATAGGAGCCGGCAACCGACTCCAGTTGATCCAGACCGAGCAATTTCACCACGTTTTGATATTCGACGTTGCCGATCTGTTCGGCATCGGAACCGTCTCCAAGGACCGTCTCGAGTTCCACGAACCGGCCGAGCCCCTCGACATCATCCAGATGGACCCGGGTGTGCTCCACAATGCTGACCTCGCGTCGCTTGCGCACGGTCACCAGCTCGCCGAACTGCTCCAGAAACAGTGCATCCAGCCAATCCGCCTGATCCGGCGCCAGCGAAAGGCGGTGGTAGGTGCTCAGTCGGTCTCCAACCAGATCCGGCCGCTGATACCGAATCAGCTCAGCCGAATCAGCATCGATCCAGCGCATCTTGAGCCGTCCGCCCGGAACGCGGTAGTAGCGATCCGTCTGTCGGAGCTCCACAATCGGCAGACCGAGCCCAGCCAGCGTTTGAATGATCCGGCCATGATCATCCTCGGCGCAGCGGACCTTGAGTTCGATATTGCGTGCCATACATCCCCTGCTATCCAGCAATACTGCCGCCAGAGCGACGGTAACGGTCGAGTACAATCTTGCGGTGCCACCTGTGCCTGTGGCGAGCATGCAAGACCCCTGGAGGACGCCGATCTCATGGCGCTGCTGAAGAAGAAGGATATCGGGCAGGCCGCCTGGTTTTTCAGGGCCAAACCAGCCGAAAAGACCATCGAGAATGGCTGGCGTTTCTCCCTCAAGGGTTCGCCCCGGCATTACGACGACGTCAACAAGATCATCGCCGCCGATCCTGGCGCACGCGTCTATTTCACCGAAGCGCTGACCTACGAGCGCGGCGCCGGTGTCGCCCTCTGGCGCATCGAGGCGACCAGTTTCGATTGGCTGACCCGCCTCTATGCCTGGTGGGTCGAGATGGAACGCGTTGAACCAATCCAGTTCACGTTCTACCTGTACCTGCCGGAGAATCCGAAGTACGCGGAACTCGATCTGCGGACCAACACCCCGGAACAGGTGGTGGCCGTGATCAAGGAAAAGGCGCCTCGGTCAGAAGAGGCTGCGAATCAGGCCGCTCGCCGGCGCTAACCTCCGACACTGCACTGCACTTAACGGACGAGGGCCGGTGGATTGCTCCACCGGCCCTCGCTGCGTTTTCGACTAGTAGTGGATCCAGACTCTGGTTCCGTAGGTTGCCCAGTACCAGAGCCACTCAGCGAACGGCACCGGGAGATTCACGCAGCCGTGACTGCGCCGGGCAATACCGAACTGGTTGTGCCAATAGGCTCCGTGCAATGCATGCCCGTAGTTGGTGAAGTACTGGACAAACGGCACATTGGGAACGTTGTAGCACTCGCCCTGGATACAACCGGCCATGGTCTGCGACCAGTAGCGGGTGAGGATCCGGAATGTGCCAGTCGGCGTCCAGAAGCCGTCCTTGCCTGTGCTGACATACGTGCCGTTGACGACCGTGTTGCCAACGTATGCGCGCAAGTACTGCGTCGACAGGTTGATTTCAATCCACTTTTCCGGCGGAACTGGCTTGGCCGGGCACGCCTTGAATGCCTTGCCAACATCCGTGTTGACGCGAACACCGTCAGCCTCGTACTTGGCATTGGTGAAGATGTATTCCTTGGTCAGGATGGTGCCGTACTTGGCGCCTTCGCCCGCCTGGAAGATTGCCGTCTGGCCAGGCTTCAGTACTCGCATTAGGCTGAACGGCTCATCGGCAGTCGCGTCGACATACGTCGCAATGCCCTTGAGCGTGATCCAGCCGGAGCCGTTGTTCTGGACCCGGATCGTCTCAGCAGTCGAGAGGCAGTCCAGTGTGATCTTGAGATCGCTCAATTGTCCGGCAGGCGGGGCCGGGCGGGCCGGGCACATCTTGGTCGCCTTGCCGACGGAGGTTGAAATCCGGACACCCTCATCGTCATAGCCGGAGTCGGTGAACAGATAGCGGGTGGTCAGAACCGTTCCGTACTGCGCGTTGCGACCGGACTGGAAGATTGCCGTCTGACCGGGTCCCAGGATGCGGCTGATCGCGAACGGCTCGTCGTCAATCGAGTCCAGATAGGTGGCGATACCCTTGAGTTCAATTTCTCCCGCGCCAATGTTCTTGACCCGGATCGTCTCGGGATCACCCGTGCAGGTCAGGGTGATCTCCAGATCGGCAACGGCCGCTGTCGTATAGGTGCCCTCATCACTGGCCTTGGCAGTAGCCGTGGCGGTTGCCTTCGGAGTCCTGGTTGCCTTGGATGTGGCGGTTGCGGCCGGGGTGGTGGCGGCCTCAGTCGGCGCCTCGGACGCAGTTTCGGTGGCACTCGGTTCGGCCACCTCGGTCTCGGTCGCAATCTCGGTTGGCACATCCGTCGCGGTCTCAGTCGCGGTCGGTTCGGCAACGGTCTCAGTCGCAACCGGCTCGATGGTAGCCGTCGGATCGCTCGGCGTATCGGTCGAGACTTCGGTTGGTTGCTCGATCGGCGTTTCAACCGCATCGTCTGCCGATTGCGCGCTCGCACTCTGCGCGATGCTTGCCATCGGCATGAAGACCAGCGTGAGCACAACAAGCCACGCGAATGACAATCTGACGAACCGACTCATCCCCAACTCCCGACTTCCCCTGAACTGTTTGGTTTCCGGCATTGCTGCCTGGAGACGTTGATACTAATACGCTGATTGCCAGTAATTCGTTACGGAACAATCAGCTGGATTTATGCATGTCGCGCTAACTACATTGAATTGTCCGACGCAGACCGTCCAATTGCGCGCAGCGGACCGACGCGAGCCAGGCTGTTGATACGTCGCATTCCCGCACTGGCCGCATTGCGTATCGCACGTCCCGCCCGTTGCGCAAGCCAAATCGTCGCATCGCGCACCGCGACCAGGTCCCCGTCGATCTGCTCCTGCGAAATGCCGGCCCGTTCCATGTGCGGAATGACCACTTCCTTGGGACTCATGCGGACGGCCAGGCGAATTGCCAGCAGCAGCGCCGCGAGATCGTCCAGTTGGCCAGCGACCGGGATGAAGCCCGGCACCAGATCAATCGGCGAAATCGCGTAGGCTCCGGCCGCAATCAGCGACGCCTTGGCCGAGGCCGGAACCTCGGGATCGCGGGCAAGATCCGCTCCGAGCCGCGCGTAGGCAGGCAATCGCGTGATCATGGACATGTATGGACCAAGCACCGGATGGCCCTGCGCCCGCTGTGCGGCGCGTTGCACCGATTCGATCCAGCCTGTTGCCATTGCGTTCATCGTTGGTCCTGTCACGTGGCTGACGCCTGTGGGGTCGCCGCTTCGGGCGATCCGACAGGTACCAGCACGGAGGATTGCTCACAAATGGAGATCAGGTAGCGAATACCGGATCGTACCCAGCCATTCTCACCCCCATTGGCAAGATCGGCAACAACAAACGGACCCGATTGCGACACACCGGTCACCGCTGCAAATGTGGCGACGGCTTCGCCAACCCCCATCTGGCTGATGTAGCCGGTCGTCCAGTCCACTCGCATCGGTTCGAGATTGAGAAATGCCCGGTCGTTATCGGCGAACTGGGTCCAGACCGAGGTCCGTGCCGTGCCATCGGCCGCGTATCCCCACGTAACCGCCACCGATCGACCTGACGACCCCTGGAAGTCCGACACATCCCACCCGTTGGCAAGGCCGCATGAGACGGCCATATCACGCAGGTCGACGACCATCAATCCGACCGTCTCAGGGACGGCTGCAGCCACGTGCGCTACCTGGTCATCGGCCAGCGATTGTCCGTCCCCGGATGCAACATCAAGCGATGCCACAATCGCCGCCCGATCAGTTCCAAGAACGATCCGATCCTCGGCAATCGCCACCGCGTTCAGCGAGCGCAGATCATCACCATTCGTCACCTGCGCCTCGGCAACCGGATTCGGGTTAATCCAGACCGTAATCCCGTGAATGGTTTCCCGGCTGTAGCCGCGTTCATTCAGATTGCGCGCCAGGCCATCCCGGTCGAATGACCCCTTCAGCACCGTCACAGAGGCACCTGGAGATGCAGCCCAGGCCGTGACTTGAGAGCCAGAAATCCCGGTCAAGCGCTGCCAGTCGGTGCTGGTGCCCAGTGCGAGTGGAGCGGGTGAAATCCCAAGCTTCGTGATCGCATCGGCCAATGTGAGCGGAGCGTTCCCGGTTGCGGTCAATGCGGCATAGGCCCGGCGAGACTCGCCAGTTGCGGGTATCCAGCCCAAGACGTCCAGCACCGCATTCTCACGGACGGTGAAGGTCCCCGTGCTCTGCTCATCGTTCTGAAGGGCCTCGGCCAGCGTGATCACGACCATGGCGGCGGCAAGAGCAATCAGGAAGAGAGAAAGACGCGCGCGCGGAGATCGACCTGGTCGCCCGAACAATCAGTCGGCCTTGCCGCGATCAAAGAACTGCCGCAGCACGAAGGTTGCGTTGGCCGGTCGCTCGGCAATCCGCCGCGTGAAGTACGGATACCACTCGGTGCCGAACGGTATGTACACGCGCATCCGATAACCCTCGGACGCCAACTGGGTCTGCAGATCCCGGCGCACCCCATACAACATCTGGAACTCAAATCGATCCAGGCCAATGCCGTGATCTTTCGCGAATGCCTTGGCCGCATTGATCAGCGCGGTGTCATGGGTCGCGATGGCCGGGTAGGTCCCCTTTTCCAGCAGCAGATACATCAGTCGCAGGTAGTTGTCGTCCCGGTCGACTGCGGATGCAAAGGCAACCGTGGCCGGTTCGGAATACGCTCCCTTGACCAGTCTCACCCGGGCATTCCGGGCAATCGCACGTTCCACATCCGCTCTCGCCCGGTAGAGATACGACTGAATGACAATGCCGACCTCCGCCGGATAAGCATCGTGCACCTGCTCGAACAGGTCCATCGTGGCATCGACGTACTGGCTGCCTTCCATATCGATGCGGACAAATCCGCCCACCTCGCGCGCGACCGTAAGGATTCGGAGCACATTGGCTTTCGCGATCTCGGTGCCAAGGTCGAGACCCAGCATGGTCAGTTTGATTGAGATGTTGGGCTCGAGTGATCGTTCCGACAGGCCCCGCAGGGAGCGGATGAACGTCTCGACCGCCGCGCTTGCCTCTGCCTCGCTTGAAACATTCTCGCCCAGTTCATCCAGTGTCGCGGTGATTCCCGAACTGGCGATCTGCTCGACCTTGGGCAGGGTTTCTTCCAGCGTTTCGCCGGCGACAAACCGATTGACCAGCCCTTTGAAGAGCGAATTGGTTCGTGTGAACTGTTCCACAGGACCAAAATCAGCAACGGCCAGGATGGGACGACGATACCACTGCATGAGGGCCAGAAAACCTCGCTCGACGCGCGGACACCAATGACGGCAGTATATCGCCCGATCAGCCCGCGATTCTCCGATCTCCGCTTGCCTCATGAGATACTTGGCCGTCATGAACACCCCATCCCAGCGCTTCCTGCCAGCGACGGTGATTCGCGATCAACTCTACGACCGCATCCCCATGAGCCGGCCCGAACTTGCCCTGCTCAGCACGCCCGCAATGCAACGGCTGGAACGCATCCAGCAACTTGGGTTCGCATCACGCATCTGGCCGGGCGCGCGCCATACCCGCTTCGAACACTCGTTGGGGGTGCTCCATCTCGCTCGCCTGGCCCTTCAGCATCTGCGCCAGAGTGATGAACTCAGCGATCAGGATCGGGCCTTCCTTGCCGCTGCACTCCTCCACGATGTTGGCCACTACCCCTTTTCGCACGCAATCGAGGAACTCGGCCCCCCGATCCGTCCGCACGAGGCAGTTGGCCGCGACATCATCTGCTCCGGCGAGGTCGCCCAGATTCTTGGCGACGACTGGCAGGTCGATCCGGCGGATGTGGCGGCGTACATCGATCCGGATCATGCCGCTCGCATGCCAGATCCTGTGTTGGCTGCCCTCCTTTCCGGCCCCCTCGATATCGACAAGCTCGATTACCTCCCGCGCGATGCCCGTGCCTGCGGAGTGCCCTATGGCGGTGTCGATACGGAGCGATTGATTGCTTCCCTGCGGATCATCGACAGCGGCGGCGAGCGCGTTCTGGTGATCGACGAGAAAGGCATCAGTCCGACCCATTCGCTGATCAATGCCCGGCAGGAGATGTTCGATAACGTCTACTGGCATCACACCAATCGCGCCTGCATGGTCATGCTCCTGCGCGCCGTGCAGGACGCCCTCCTCGCCGATCGCATCGATCCGGACGAACTCACCCACGTCGACGACTTCACCATGCTGCAGGTCCTGGCACGGGCGGATATGCCCGCTGTCACGCGCGCGCTCTGCCACGGACTCTCCAGTCGCGTCATACACAAACGCGCGATCGAGATCAGCAATCGGGCCGGCGCTCTGTATGGAGAGACCTCCGCCCTCTTCCACGATGCCGCCCGCCGCCGCGATCTCGAACGCCACCTGTCCGAAGCGATCACGGGCGATCCAGACGATGGTGCGATTCTGATTGACATTCCGAAGCCGGAGAAATGGCGCACAAATGTCACGGTCTGGTTCAACAGACCTCCGATCGGTTTCCAGAACCTCATGTCCTGGCAGGATGTGGCAGGCATGACTGATGACGATCTGAAGCGGTACGAGGACCATCGCCGCCTGGTTCGGGTGGTCGTCCGTGCCGATCTGATCGGTCGCGCCGATTCCGACTGGCTTAGCACCCTGGAGCGATCGCTCGGCGCCCTCTGACAGTCACAGCCGGGTCCCAGATCGGGCAGGGCCAACACCCTGACAATTTGGCCATCGCGAGCGAATATGCCGTTCCGTATGCTGGAGACATGGAACACGATCGCGCAAAACAACTCGATGAGATGGTCAGAGCCGAAGCCGGATATGTGCTTCATGTCGGTGATCGGACCACCGCGGCAATGCAACTCGCCGCCCACTACACAGCCGAATCGATGCGGTTCTCCACGACTGATGATCCGCGTCAGCGCCTCGCCGAGCAGTTGAGTTACTTCGATCTGGCCTTCCGCTCCATCATGAGCAGCACCGCCCGGACCATGGTCCGCAATGGCAATGGCTCTGGCAGCAACGAGCTCAATGGTGATGGGCGGCTGCGCTCAATCACGGGCGAAATCAACTAACACCCACCACAAACAAGTGCGCAATGTGGTCTGGGGTTGCACATTGGGTTAATCATGTTGCAATAATTGGGCCTCGGCGCAGAACGCTCGCTATCGGCTGCTCAGCACGATCCGGAGTGTGTGATGGGGTATCCAGTCCACCAGCCATCTCCCGCCAAGTCCCCCCGCTCGTTCAGTGTGCCTGTCGGTTCGGACGTCAGTCCTCCTGAACTCGTGGCAACCTCCCCGATTGCCCACCTTGTCCGTGCCATGGCGCCGGTGCTTGGTTTGTATGCCCTCTACCTGTTCGTGCGCTACTTGGTCCGCGATCGAGGTCCAGCCCAGGGCATGGCCAATGCCTATGAGGTCCTCCGCATCGAGCGGTTCCTGCGGATCGATTGGGAAAGCTGGATTCAATCGGCCCAACTCCCGCATCGCTGGTTGCTGGTGGCCGCGAACTGGTATTACGTGGCCGGATTCCTGCCCGTCGTGATCGGCATCGCCTGCCTCACCGCTATGCGCAATCATCCCGCCTTCCTTTGGTGGCGTGCCCGCTTCGCCGTGACACTTCTGATCGCGATGATCGGTTTCGCCAGTTTTCCGCTCGCTCCTCCCCGCATGCTCCCCGAAATGGTCGATACCCTGACCACCTACGGGCCGCATTACTACGGCAACGACCATGGCTCCAGCCTTTTCAACGCCTATGGACGCATGCCATCACTGGTCAATGTCTACGCCGCGATGCCGAGCATGCATGTCGCCTGGTCCATCATCGCTGGCGCCATGCTGATCGCGGCCTTCAATCGAGCCAGGTGGGCGGTCGTCATCGGCGTGCTGCATCCCGTGCTCATGTCCTGGGCCGTGATAACAACGGCGAATCACTACCTGCTTGATGTGGTGATTGGAGTCGCTACACTGGTGTTGGCGATAGGCGTGCTGCAGATCGTCGATCGAATGCGCACCAGACAGGAGCACGAATCAGCATGAACAGCACCGACGAGCAGACAATCGATCGGACCTGGATTCTGGTGATCGCCCTGCTCGTTGCCATCTGCGCCGGTGCAATCGTGCTCTTTCTCGCGGCCGCGATCTAGCGAAGAACTCCGAAGTAACAAAAACCCGGCTGGATTGCTCCAGCCGGGTTTTCCATTGACGAAAGAGTTGGACTACAGGATCGGCTTGGTGATCGCGCCGTCGTTGGCCTGGCTGACCAGTGTCGCGTACTTCGCCAGGACACCGCTCTTGTAGCGCAGTTCCGGCTGCTTCCACTCACCGAGTCGGCGCTGAATCTCGTCGTCCGCGACTTCGATATTCAACCCGCGGTTCTCGATATCGAGCACCACCATATCGCCCTCGCGCACAGCAGCGATCGGACCGCCAACGAACGCCTCGGGCGCCACATGGCCGCACATAAGGCCCTTGGTCGCACCGGAGAACCGTCCATCAGTGACGAGCGCACAGTCGCCACCGTGACCCTGACCAATCAATGCCGCCGTAATGGCGAGCATTTCCTGCATGCCCGGACCACCGCGCGGTCCCTCGTAACGGATGACGACCACATCGCCCGGGACGATCTTGTTGGCATAGACCGCCTCAAGCGCCAGCGGCTCGGAGTCGAAGACCCGCGCCGGTCCCCGGTGGTAATGCCGCTCGTATCCGAAGAGTTTGATCACCGCGCCATCGGGAGCAATGT